>JBGVGI010000001.1:0-3364 GCA_045121595.1 Oscillospiraceae bacterium
GGCGAATTTTTTACACACTGTTTTTCAGGTGTTTTTAAGGCAAAACCACAGTGAATACTTTGTGTATTCACGCGGATTTTGACAAAGAAACAACGGAAAACAGTAAGTAAAAAACGGGTTCGGATTTGTCGGTTATGCCTAGGATAGGAGGTAAAGTGCGATGAATATGCCTGATACTGTTAAAAAAGCTATTGAAAAATTGAATAAAAATGGCTTTGAAGCGTATGCGGTAGGCGGTTGCGTCAGGGACTCGATTATGGGCAGAACTCCGTACGACTGGGATATTACGACCTCTGCCTCTCCCGATGAAACAAAGACTGTGTTTGAGAACTTCAGGGTAGTTGAAACGGGAATAAAGCACGGCACTGTAACGGTGCTTGTTGACGATAATCCGCTTGAAATCACAACCTACCGTGTAGACGGGGAGTATTCCGACAACCGTCATCCCGACAAGGTGAGTTTTACTAAAAATCTCGAAGAAGACCTTGCCCGTCGTGATTTTACGGTAAATGCAATCGCATTTAACCCGCAAACCGGTATCTGCGATGCTTTTAACGGGGTAAAGGATATAGAAAATAAAATTATACGTTGTGTCGGTGACCCTGATAAGCGTTTTAACGAAGATGCTTTAAGGATTATGAGAGCACTCCGTTTTGCTTCGGTGCTGGGGTTTGAGATTGAAGAAAATACTGAAAAAAGCATCAGGAAGAATAAACGTCTTCTAAAAAATATTGCCGCTGAACGCATTCAGGCCGAGCTTTCAAAACTGCTCTGCGGTGAAAATGCGTATAAAGTTCTGATGAGTTTTAACGACGTTTTATCGGAAATTATTCCCGAAATCCGTGATACTGTGGGCTTTGACCAAAAGACGAAATATCATATTTTTACCATTTGGGAGCATATTGTGAAATCGGTAGAAAGCATTAACCCCGTTTTGCATCTGCGCCTTGCGATGCTTTTTCACGATATCGGAAAACCACTGAGTTTTACTGTCGACGAAAACGGCGTGGGTCATTTTAAGGGACACGCAAAGAAAAGCTTTGATATTGCCGAAAAATCTCTTAACGCACTCAGATATGATAATGAAACAAAGGAAAAGGTTTTAACGCTGATAAAATATCACGATGCGGTTATCGAAGATGATGAAAGACTTATAAAAAGATGGTTAAACCGCCTGACACCCGATGGCTTTTTCGACCTTTTAAAAGTTAAAAAGGCAGATACCTTATCACAAAATCCTGAGTTTGACAGAAGCGCTGAGATTGAAGTGGTTTCAAAAAAGGCAACGGAAATTCTTAATCGCAACGAGTGCTTTTCACTTTCATCCCTTGCTGTAAACGGTGACGACCTTATTGCGTTGGGGGTGCCTCAGGGTAAGAAAATCGGTAAGGCTTTAGAGTTCCTTTTAATGGCCGTTACTGACGGGAAATGTGAAAATGAAAGGGAAAAACTTATAAATTTTTGGCAAAAACAATGATTTTAGTCAAAATTTGTTGACAACGTAAAAGTTATACACTATAATGATTACGATAATTACCTTATCAAGAGTGGCGGAGGGACAGGCCCTGTGAAGCCACGGCAACCTGCTTTTGCAAGGTGCCATTTCCTGCGACACGGTCGAGAGATGAGGTTTACTGTGAAAACTGTATGCACTCGCTCGTAAGGCGAGTGCTTTTTTAATCCAAGGAGGAAAAGAAATGTCTAAATTATTATTCACATCTGAATCAGTTACCGAAGGTCATCCCGATAAAATCTGTGACCAGATTTCGGATGCGGTACTTGATGCTATTTTAGAAGCAGACCCTATGGGAAGAGTAGCTTGTGAAACATGCTGCACAACCGGTATGGTTATGATTATGGGTGAAATCTCAACAGAATGCTACGTTGATATCCCTAAAATCGCACGTGACGTTGTAGTTGATATCGGCTACGACAGAGCAAAATACGGATTTGACGGCAACACTTGTGCTGTACTTACAAGCATCGACGAACAGTCCTGCGACATCGCACTCGGTGTTGACAAATCCCTTGAAGCAAAAGAAACAAACGGTGACGACGACAACGGCGCAGGTGACCAGGGTATGATGTTCGGCTATGCGTGTGACGAAACACCCGAGCTTATGCCGATGCCTATTTCTCTTGCTCACAAGCTTACAAAACGTCTTACCGAAGTTCGTAAAAACGGAACTCTTGCTTATCTCAGACCCGACGGAAAAAGTCAGGTAACTGTTGAATACGAAAACGGCGAACCCAAACGTGTGGATGCAGTTGTTATTTCTTCTCAGCATTCCGATGAGGTAACTCTTGAAAAAATCCGCGAGGATATCTTAAGAGAAGTTATTCTTCCCGTTATTCCCGCAGAGCTTCTTGACGAAGATACAAAATACTATATTAACCCCACGGGTCGTTTTGTAATCGGCGGACCTCAGGGCGACAGTGGACTTACAGGAAGAAAAATTATCGTTGACACCTACGGCGGATATGCTCGTCACGGCGGCGGAGCATTTTCTGGAAAGGACTGTACAAAGGTTGACCGTTCTGCAGCATATGCAGCACGTTATGTAGCAAAGAACATTGTAGCGGCAGGACTTGCCGATAAGTGTGAGATCCAGTTATCTTATGCAATCGGTGTAGCTCAGCCAACCTCCGTCATGGTTGATACTTTTGGAACAGGAAAGCTTTCGGACAATAAGCTGGTTGAAATCGTTCGTGAGAACTTTGACCTTCGTCCAGCTGGAATCATTAAGATGTTAGATCTTCGCAGACCAATTTATCGTCAGACAGCTGCCTATGGACATTTCGGCAGAACCGATCTTGACCTTCCATGGGAAGCAACTGACAAAGTGGATGTATTAAAAAAATACCTATAATAATGTGGGCAATGCGAAAATGCCATTGATGTCTGATAAAGATGTCAATGGCATTTTTCTGTTGAGGTATTGAGATGACATGGAAGGTATGATATACTTTATCCGATTAAATTGTGAAATAAACGGAGGATAAAAATATGCATATTACTTGTTTGGATTTGGAAGGTGTTTTGGTGCCGGAGATTTGGATTGCGTTTGCAGAGGCAACTGGAATTCCAGAATTGAAGCGTACAACCCGTGACGAGCCAGACTACGATAAATTGATGAATTATAGAATTGGAATCTTAAAAGAGCATGGACTTGGTCTCAAAGAAATTCAGGAGACAATCGCAACCATCGATCCAATGCCAGGCGCAAAGGAGTTCTTAGATGAGCTTCGTGAACTTGGACAGGTGATCATCATCAGTGATACATTTACACAGTTTGCAACACCTCTTATGAAGAAATTAGGATGGCCTACGATCTTCTGTAATTCCTTAGAGGTTGCTCCGGAT
>JBGVGI010000002.1:0-4431 GCA_045121595.1 Oscillospiraceae bacterium
TCACGATGAACATATTGGATTTTTACTGTTTGGATAGCTCGAACGGAGCATTCTTTATAAAAGCCGTGTATGAGACCTTTACTCTTGATCATACCATCCTCAAACCAAACAACACAAACGGCTCGGTTCAAGAACCATAAAAGAAAGCACCCCAAACCAAAAAAGGTACTAAAAAGCAGTAGCGCTGCACCGATCTCGTGCGACTCGCCAAATACGACAAGCCCAAGCGGTAGCAATGAAAGCCCCCAAAACATAAGAATAGAAAAGGAGCATAACACCAACGCGGATCTTGAAGATATGATTTTTTTCATCGTGTCACCTCCTTGTGAGACAAACGACCGACTCGTCTGTAATTTTTTTAGGTAGGAAAGCATTTTCATCTTGGACGGCAACATTACCGTCCTCGTCTGCTTCAAACCCACCTGACGGCGGTAAATCGTCCTCAGGGTTATAACCGTTAAAATTACCTTCCTCGTCCAGAATGTCAGGGTATTCATCCCAGATAGTCATTGTCTTTTTGATTTCGCCACCACTTACAACTGGTACAGAGAAATGAATCGTTTTTAAGTACCCCATTGCTCGTTTGGTAGGAAACACCTCAATGCTTTCAATAAGCAGATTTGCCATTTTCTTTTGCTCTGCAAGAGAAAGGTATCTGTATCGCTGGCCGTACTCCATTAGCAGTCTAACGGTGTTTTCTCTACTTTTTTGAGTTGCTGTTGTATTCTCTATCATACCCTCAACTTCTTGGATGAGTTTTTCAACCTCGTCAAGTTGGTCGTAGATTTCTTCTAACTGATTATCATAGTTTGAGAATTTACGGTCGTAATTCCTGTCAAACGGGCTAAGGTTGCTTTGTTCTGTTTCGTATTTTTCCTGCTTTGCTTTGAGTTCCTTTTCTCTTGCCCTGTGTCCGTCCAATTTCTGTTGGAGTTCACTTGTATCAAACTCTCTGCTGATAAGAGCATATACTTGGTCAACAATTTCAGGAGTAACAAAGCAGAAACTGATAGCATTGGCGACCTCGTCGTCAATCTCTCTACAATTAAACTGCTTGTGGAAAGAACATTCATGACCCGTTGAATGACCTTTCTGTCGGCATATATAGGCATAGGACGGTGGGTAAGGTGTTCCGTCCTTTCTCTTTTTTCTGGATGCTACACCGTACATAGGTTTGCCACATCCAGGACAAAGGACAATGCCGGAAAGAACATATTCGTGTTCTTGTTCCTTTTTCTCTTTTTTGAACCCTGTTCTTAACCTCTTATCGTGGGCATCGTTCCAAACTTCCTCAGAAACAATCGCTTCGTGGTCTCCGTCGCTGATAATGATGTTTTCCATATCAGTTTCTTTTACGATGTGGTAAACATTTCGTTTGCCTGTGACTTTCTCTGTTTTACGGCGACCAAAAGCAATTTTACCCATATAAACAGGGTTATCAAGAACCAACTTAATAAAGTGTCCCGTAAAGGTATCAAGTTTTCCGTTCTGGCGCACCTTTTTCTTAATGCCCTCTGCATTGAGTCTTTTCGCTACACCATTAGCACCAAGAGGGTACGATGTGTATAACTCAAATATGTATCTTACAGTTTCTGCTTCATCCTCTGCAATGACTAACTGACCGTTGTCAAGTTTATACCCATACGGGGCAAAACCGCCGTTCCAACCACCGTTCAATGCTTTCTGCTTACGACCTGCCATAGTCTGAGCGAGTATGTTCTCTCGCTCAATTTCTGCCATTGCAGACATTACAGAAATCATCAGTTTACCAGAGTCGGCAGAACTGTCTATATTATCTTCAACACAGATAAGATTTACACCATAGTCCTGCATTAACTGTAAAGAACTAAGGGTGTCAGCGGCATTACGACCAAAACGAGATAACTTAAAAACAAGGACAAATTTCACACCATCCTTGCCACTTTTAATATCTTCTAACATCTGTTGGAACTGAAGGCGACCTTCAATATTTTTACCTGATGTACCCTCGTCGGAGTACATACCAACAACTTTCATATGCTGATAAGTCGCGTACTCTTCAATTCTTCTCTTTTGTGCTTCAAGCGAGAAACCGTCTACCTGCATAACGGTACTTACACGAGTGTAAATATATGCTCTCGCTCCGTTCTTTTCGTTTTTGGTCATATTATTTTCCTACCTTGTAAAACTGTACAGTGGTCGTGTGTTTATATTATACACTATGCAATCATATTTTTCAATTAGGTAGGAAAAGTGTTTACAATTCTGTACGAATTATTTTAAGTCATTAAAGACATCGTCGCCGATATGTTCTCTTTGTGTTGTGTAAGGTCGTTGTTCGTCCTCTAAGACGGTTTCTCTTATCTGGGCGATTACTTCCTTTTCTCGTTCAATCTTCGCAATATCTGCGAGTAATTGTGCTTCCTCTTGCTTGTGCCACTCGTCCAGACTTATGTGGTTCGCTCTGGTCTGCTCCTTGCTGATTCCACGGACAAGACCAAACTGTGCCATTGCATCGGCATAACTGTCCTGCAGCTGAATAACCTGTTGTTTTTTACCAAAATATTTACTTGCATTTAGGTGTCCTTTTTCGTCGGTGGGCATCACAAAATAATGCCCGTGTTTTGTCTGCTCGTCTGCATTTAAATCATATCTTATGATTTTTTCTTTGCCGAACTGTTTCTCCAACCATTCAATGTTCGCATTATTCCAATCGTCAAAATTGATACTGCTTTCCATTTCAGGAGAGAATGTCAACACAAACTCAACAAGGACTACTGCATCTTTACGAACCTTTCTGCCTGTCTGCTCCTGTTGCTCCCTGATAGTCTGGCGAACAACTTGTGTCATTGTTTTTTCTGGATTTTGCACCCAAGTTTTGTTCTCGCATTCCCTTTCAGGGTGCTTACGATGTTTCAAACGGTCTCGGTGCTTTTGATGTCGCTCAATATTTGCAACACTTCCCACCTTATACTTTTGAAACCTCATAATACAAAATTTACTCATAACTTTTTCTCCCTTCAAAAAATGGAAGAAAAATGAGCAATTTGAGCAGACTGCACCACCGGCGACTCACAAAAGGCAGGAGGTGATTTGTCGCCGTTGTACCTCACTCCAATAAAATGGTTCTGAGTATAAGCAGAACCGTTTTATTTCCGTTGCGGTCATCTTTCTTCCTGCAATAAATATGAGCAATATCATTTTCTTTTGGAAAAAAGATGACTTACTACGGTTCTTACAGAACCAGTAAGGTCTGCGACACTGTTTTACTAAATTTCCTCATAACATTTTTAAAGCAAAAAACTTATGAGAAAATTTTGTAGTTTTGTATATTCGTTCTATCATACTTAATTTGAGAAAAATCACTTATTCTCAAGTACATATGAAAGGACAGATAACAATGACAAGCATAAAAATCGTACTGTCAGAAGACAGAAAAAAGAGAATTAAAAAAGCGAGTGTGGATGCAGGTAAAACCCTTTCCCGATATATTCTTGACTTGATTGACCCTTTGAACGAGGACACCGTTAGGAACGAGTTACAGACCGTTGAGGAACAGTTAAACCGTTTTGGCGGTCGTATGTCATACGAGGAAAGAACCGCCCTGAAAATTCGCCGTAGCGAGTTAAGAAAGGAGTTAGGACTATGAGTAAAGACATACACGAGGTTCAAATGGATGTTATGGAATGGGTGGAGATTGGCGACTTAAAGGAGATGATTCGCCACACTCATGAACAGGAGAATGAGCGAAAGATAGCTATTCAAGCAGACACCTTAAATGCCGTTGTTCTTGCTTTGAAATGCAGAGGCACCGACCACGGCAAAAGAATGAAAGGTGTTGCACAGGGTCTTTTACAGGCATCTAAGGTTTATTCCTGCTTCACGAAGCAAGAACAGAATGCGATAGAAAACATACTGGGCAGAATATAAAAGGGACGGGTTCACAAGAACCTGTCCCTTTCTTATCGTGAAACCTGTTTGACATATTGGAATTTGTCGTTATCTATACTCATTTGGAACTTCGATATGAAATGTCTCACACAATAACTTCACATCATGTACATCATTTTCATCAAACTCGTATCCGAGATGGAACATTACTTGACTATATGGTTCAATACAGGAAACCTCTATCTCCTCAATTTTTCCTTTACCTGAAAAAATTTCTAACGGAAAGCAATCCCCCTCATAAAGAATTTCACCTTTGCCTGTATATTCAAAACAATGCAAATCAATAATTCTGTTTTTCGCATCTTCCCATACAGTATGATTCAATGTTGTATATTCCATCTTAATTTCATAAAATCCATTAGCTTGTATTATCTCTATAAAATTCTGATAATCTTTCTTTTCTACAAAAATATCAATATCGTTATGGCTTCTTGACTGATGTCCAAGAAGTGCATCTACACCCCAGCCGCCATCAAGAAAGACTTTAATCTCCGCATCTAT
>JBGVGI010000003.1:0-132729 GCA_045121595.1 Oscillospiraceae bacterium
GCGAATTTTTTACACACTGTTTTTCAGGTGTTTTTAAGGCAAAACCACAGTGAATACTTTGTGTATTCACGCGGATTTTGACAAAGAAACAACGGAAAACAGTAAGTAAAAAACGGGTTAGGATTTGTCGGTTATGCCTAAGAAAAAAGTTTTAAGAAAGGAACTGATTTTAAAATGTCTGATTCCGTAAAAATAAAAGATTTTATCCCCGTACTGCTCGGCAGTGACGTAAACGTATACGGTATGGCAAGGTCTTTTCACGAGGCCTTTGGCATAAACTGCGTTGCTATCGGAAAGGGAAAACTCGGTGCTACTTCCAACAGTAAGATTGTATCTGTTGAAGTTATCGAGCCGAACCTTGAAGACGACGAGGTTTTCTGCAAAACACTTATCGACTTTGCGGCACGTTACCCCAAAGAGCAGACACTCCTTTTAGTACCCTGCGGAGATAATTATATCAAACTTTTAGTCCGTAATCAAGATGCACTTCGTCCTTTTTACAGATTTGAATGTATTGATGAAGAACTTTTGATGCGTCTTTCGATAAAAGAAAGCTTTTACGAGGTATGCACCGAGCACGGTTTTGCTTTTCCGCAGACCACCGCGTGCAGCTTTGAAAATTACAAGGATATCGTGCTTCCCTTTGATTTCCCCGTAATTATCAAGCCCTCAAACAGTGTAGCTTACTGGAACTGCAAGTTCCCTCACAAGAAAAAAGTTTTCATTGCTGAAACAAAAGAAGAATTTGATGCTATCCTTGATGCTATCTATTCTTCTTCATATAAAGACCACCTTATTTTGCAGGAATACATCCCGGGTGACGACTCCAATATGAGGGTTATGAACTGTTTTTGCGGTAAGGATAAAAAGGTTAAGCTTATTTCACTCGGTAACGCACTTTTGGAAGAACATTCCCCCGAAGGTATCGGAAGCTATGCTGCAATTATCAACAGTGTTGACTTAGAGCTTTCCGAAAAAATGAAAAACTTCCTTGAGGATATCGGCTATATCGGTTTTGCAAACTTTGATATGAAGTACGATTACCGTGACGGCAGTTACAAGCTTTTTGAAATGAATTTAAGACAGGGGCGTTCAAGCTTCTTTGTAACTGCAGCAGGATATAACCTTGCAGAATTCCTTGTAAATGACGTTATTTACAACAAAGATACAGAGTGTGTAATCGCAGACAAAAAAGTACTCTGGACCATTATCCCTAAAAAGGTTATCTTTAAATACGTTGCCGATGAAAAGGTAAAAGCTGAGGCAAGAAAGCTTATCAAGGAAGGTAAAATCTGTCAGTCACTTTTCTATAAAAAGGACAAAAACTTAAAACGCAGAATTTATTTTATGAAAAATCAGATGAGTTATCATCAGAAATACCGTAAATATTTTGGAAACAAAGGATTACACGAATGAAAAATTTAGGTGTTATCGGCGGACTCGGTCCTATGGCGACCGCTTATTTTCTCGAGCTTGTCGTTAAAATGACAGACGTAAAAAAAGATCAGGAGCATCTTCCCGTAACTCTTTTGAGCCGTCCCGACATTCCCGACAGAACTGCTTATATTCTGGGTGAGAGTGATAAAAGTCCCCTTCCCGATATTATAGAATATGCAAAAACTTTGGAGTCTTTAAATGCATCCTGTATTGCAATTCCCTGCATTACGTCGCATTATTTTTACTCTGAATTTGCAAAATCGGTAAAAATCCCCGTTATAAACATCGTTGCGGAGACGGCGGCTTATCTTAAAAGTCAGGACGTTAAAAAAGTGGGAATTATGGCGACTTCGGGAACAATTGCAACAAAGCTTTTTCAGGACGCACTGAAAAGAGAAGGCATTGAATACGCTACCCCCTCGGAAGACGGACAGAAAAAGGTTATGCATTTAATCTATAACAACGTCAAAGCAGGGCTTCCCGTTGAAATGAAGCTTTTTGACGAAGTCACAGAGGAACTCAAAAATATGGGTTGCGAATGCATCATTTTAGGTTGCACCGAACTTTCACTTATAAAGCGTGACTACGATATCAAAAAAGGCTACCTTGATGCACTTGAAATACTCGCAGTTGCATCAATACTCTGTTGTGATATGCCACTTAAAGAAGAATATAAAAATCTTTTATAAAGAAGGAATTTAAACTATGTGCGGTTTTGCAGGATATATTGTAAACGGTCTCATGGACGATAACAAAAAGATTATCAAAGCTATGGCAGACCGTATTATCCACAGAGGTCCCGACCAGGACGACTACTACGTTGACGACGATATAGCACTCGGTTTCAGACGTCTTTCGATTATCGACCTTGAAGGCGGAAGTCAGCCTATCTTGAACGAAGACGGAACCAAAGTGCTCACCTTTAACGGTGAAATCTATAACTTTATGGAATTAAGAGAAGACCTGCTTGAAAAGGGTCATATCTTTAAAACACATACCGACTCGGAAGTTTTGCTTCACGGATACGAAGAATACGGTGCAGAGCTTTTAGAGAAGCTTCGCGGTATGTACGCTTTCGTAATCTGGGACAGTAAGGAGAAAAAGCTTTTCGGCGCAAGAGATATATTCGGCATCAAGCCGTTCTACTATTATAAAAAGGATGGAGAATTTCTTTTCGGCTCCGAAATCAAATCCTTTTTAGAACATCCGAAATTTGAAAAAGAGCTTTTTGAAGAACGTATCCCCGATTATCTTTGTTATGAATATATCCCCTCGGAGGAAACTCTTTTCAAAAACGTCTACAAGCTTTTAAGCGGACATTATTTTGAATATCAGAATGGTGAGCTTTCAATACGTCAGTACTACGACGTAAACTTTGACGTTGACAATTCAAAATCCCTTGAAGAATGGGAAGCACTCATCACCGACGAATTCACAAAATCGGTTGAGGCTCACAAAATAAGTGACGTTGAAGTAGGTTGTTTCTTATCAAGTGGTGTTGACTCAAGCTACGTTGTAAAAGAAGTTTCAAAAGCTATGAAGGAAGTAAAAACCTTCTCAGTAGGCTACGAGGAAGAAAAATACAGTGAGCTTCCCTACGCTCAGGATTTTTCAAAGGTAATCGGCGTACAGAATATCTCGAATAAAGTTTCTGCCGACGATTTCTTTAATATGGCAGGTAAAATTCAGTACTTTATGGACGAGCCTTTGCCAAACCCTTCCGAAGTACCTCTTTATTTCCTTGCCGAGAATGCCGCAAAATACGTAAAGGTAGTTCTTTCGGGTGAGGGTGCCGACGAGCTTTTCGGCGGATATCCGATGTACCTTGAGGGTGAGCATTTTAAAAACTATTCAAAAATCCCCTTGTTTTTAAGAAAAATGGCTTCCTTTGTTGCAAAACGTCTTCCCGATTTTAAAGGTAAGAAGTTTATCATCCGCGGTGCGATGAAACCGTACGAACGCTTTATGCGAAGCAATTACGTTTACACCCGTGACGAACGTAACAAATACCTTAAAAATCCCATTCCTGCAAAAGACCCCACAGAATATGCAAAACCGTATTTTGAAAAGGTTGCGCATCTTGACGAGCCCACACAGCTTCAGTACGTTGACATTTACACCTGGATGCTTTATGATATTTTACAGAAGGCAGACCGTATGAGTATGGCGAATTCTCTGGAGCTCAGAGTTCCCTTTCTTGATAAAAAAATGCTGGAACTTGCGGTGAGAATTCCCCAGAAATACAGAGCGCATAAAAACGTAACTAAAATTGCTTTGAGAAGTGCCGCTATAAAACAAATCCCCGAGCGCACTGCAAACAAGAAAAAGTTAGGTTTCCCCGTTCCTTTAAACGACTGGCTTAAGGAAGACAAATATTATAATATGGTTAAAGAAAAGTTTGAAGGCGAAATCGCAGACCGTTACTTTAATCGCGAAGCTATTATGGAGCTTTTAAACAACCACAAAGAAGGTAAGGCACTTAATATGAAAAAAATCTGGTCAATTTACAGTTTTATTCTGTGGTATGAACAGTTTTTTGTGCTTAACTGATACACAAAAGAAAGGACTTAATAAAAATGAAAAAATCAATTATTTCTCTTTTGGCTTTGACTCTTGCAGTTTGCACACTTTTTGCAGGATGCAGTGAATTCGTTTACGAAAACGAATTTGTAAAACTCGGTGAGTACAAAGGACTTACCACTTCTTCAACAACCTTTGACAATATGGAAGAAGAAGTAAACACCGCTATCGCAGTAACACTTATGAATCAGCAGGAAACCCCCGTTACCGTTGAAGACCGCGACACAGTCCAGAAGGGTGACGTGCTCAACATCGACTACGAGGGTAAAATCAAAGATATCGCTTTTGAAGGCGGTACAGCTAAAGGTGCAACACTCATCATCGGTTCTGATATGTTTATTCCCGGTTTTGAAGACCAGCTCATCGGCAAAAAAGTGGGAGAAACTTCCGACATCAAGGTTACCTTCCCCACAAGCTACCCCACCGCTAACTTAGCAGGTAAAGAAGCTGTTTTCACAGTTACTGTAAACTCCATAGGTGCTTACCCCGAGCTCACCGACGAACAGGCAAGTACCTTATCATACGGTCAGATGAAAACCGTTGACGAATACAAAGCTTACGTAAGTGAACAGATTGTATATCAGGCAATCACCAACAAGCAAAACAACATCTGGCTCCAGATTGTTGATAACTCCGAAATCATCAAATACCCTGACGGCGAAATCGACAGACAGCTTGATGAAATGATGGCTTATTACGAACAGATGGCAGCTTCAAGCGAAATGACACTTGAAGAATATCTCACAAACTACTTAGGAACAACCAAGGAAGCATTCACTGCAGAATTGACTGCACGTTGTGAAGATTCCATCAAACAGCAGCTTATCAAGGACGCTATTGCCGCTGCAGAAGGCATCACACTTTCCGATGAAGAATATAAGGAAGGCGTTGCAAATTACGCAAAAGAATTAGGTTTCCCCGACGTTGAAACTTTTGAAAGCCAGTACAACGTTGACGTAATTAAAAAGTCCTTAATTGCCGACAAGATTATGGCAATGCTCGAAGAAAACGCAAAAGAGGTTGAAGGCTTTACTTACACTTCCAAAAACTAAAATGAAAAAGCAAGGGAATTTTCCCTTGCTTTTTTAAAATTTTTCTTGAAATTATTTTAAAAATAATGTAGTATAATAATAGAGAGATATCATAAGAGGAGGCAAACAATGTTACTCAGAGAAATCAACCGCGTAAATTTCAAACCGTTCGGCGAACCCGTTACGGGATTTTCGTTGTATAAAAATTGGCAAAAAAACGTCTACGAAGAAAAAAACAATGCTACCTCATACCTCTGGCATTTTGATATGGAGGCCGTTATTGCGCCTAAACGCGGTGTCGGTATCATCTATATCCGCACTGCGGGAAGTATTACTCAGAAGTTCTTGCTTGATCAGCCCGTTTTGATTAACCCGCTCGTTCAGTTTGCTATTCTCCCCTACGACGACAGTTCATTTGAATACTGTATTTACAGTCAGAGCCCGAAGATTATCTCTACAACCTCTTCAGCACTCACGGGTGCGGGATTTATCCCCAACGTAAACGTGAAAACGATGTACACTGTTCTTTATCAGGAAAAGAGTAAGGAGTTTGCCTTTGCAGGTGAAAAACACGTTTTCTGGGAATTTACCTACGTTAACAAAGGCAGTATGATCTGTACCGTTGACAATATTGACTATCAGCTCAATCAAGGACAGATGATGTTCTTTGCACCTCATCAGTTCCATCAGCAACGTTCAAACGGCAAAACACCGTTAAGCTTTCTTACTGTAACCTTTTCAGGTGATATTATTCACCCCGAAAATATTTCAAACAGAGTTCTCACCGCTAATACAAACTGTTCAAAAATCGTGCAGAGTATCATCAGTGAAGAACGTGAAAACTGCATTTACAGTGATGATATGATAGCTTGTGAAATGGGCAAACTTATAATTATGGTGGTAAGGGATATCTTCCTTTCCTACACAAAAGCTAAAACGCCAACCACCTTAAAGGTTTCGGTTGACAACAAGTATATCGACGCCTGTGTAAAGATTATTGAAGATAATATCACGACTACCATCACTCTCCCCTGGCTTGCACAACAGCTTAATTTAAGCCCCTCTTATCTTTCAAGCCTTTTTAAAACCAAGGTAGGAAGAAGCATTTCTGAGTATATCCGCTTTGTCCGTCTTGAAAAGGTAAAGGAAATGATAAGGGAAAGTCATTACACTATCTCACAGATTTCCGACCTTATGGGATACTGTTCACCGACCTATCTTTCCACCGAATTCAAACGTGAATACGATATGTCGCCAAAAGAATATGCAAAAATGATTGAATAACAAAATGCCTTGGAAATCCAAGGCATTTTTTGAAAGGCATTTATAATGAAAAAACTTTTAATGATTTTAAATCCCGTTTCAGGCACTAAAAAGGCTTCTAAAAATCTTGCGGAAATCATCTCCCTTTTTAACCGAAACGGCTTTGATACTAAGGTTTTCGTAACAGAAAAGCAAGGTGATGCCACCGATGCCGTCAAAAAGCTCTCAAAGGGTGTTGATTTAATCGTCTGCTCAGGTGGTGACGGCACCTTAAACGAAACCGTCACGGGACTTGCAGACGGGGATATAAATATTCCTTTAGGATATATCCCGTCGGGCACCACCAACGATTTTGCAAACTCGTTAAAACTTCCCGCAAACGTTTTAAAATCCGCAAAAATGATTATTGACGGCAAGGCTCACTCCTACGACGTAGGAAAGTTTAACGACAGATATTTCTGCTACGTTGCCTCTTTCGGTGCTTTCACCAAAACGAGTTACGCCACCCCACAGAACATCAAAAATGCACTGGGGCATATTTCTTATATCTTAGAAGGTATTCAGGAGCTTTCCTCAATAAAAAAAGAGCATATCCGCATTGAAGCGGACGGCGAAATTATTGAAGACGATTTTCTTTTCGGTGCCGTCTGCAATTCAATGACAGTCGGCGGTGTGCTGACTTTAGACCCTGACGTTGTTGATATGGCGGATAACAAGTTTGAAATTCTGCTGATACGATCACCAAAAGATATTCAGGAGCTTGGCGAATGTATCATGGCAATAAGAAATCAGAAGTATAACTGCAATATGATAACCTTCCGCAGTGCTACCAATATAAAAATTTATGCAAACTCTAAAATGCCGTGGTCACTCGACGGAGAAAAAGCAAGTGGCAGTGACCTTATCGAAATTAAAAATCTTCACAAAAAAATAACGTTTATGCATTAAAATGTAGCGGAGAAAAGAGGGAACTACCCCTCCACCACCTTCGGTGGTCCCCCTCCCCTCACAAGTGGAGGCTTTTAATTGCTTCTTAACCTTCGGGACGTCGAGGACGCCGTCCCCTACAAAATAAAAGCGAAAAGCACCCGCATCGAGCGAGTGCTTTTTTATTACTGTACCCAGACGCCGTTTGCGTCTACTTTATAGCCGTCAATTACGGTGTTTTTATCGAGTTTTGCATATTTATTGAAGTGATAGGTTTTGCCGTCTATCTTATTCCAGCCGATTACGCAGTAGCCGTTTGAAGACTGCATATAGTAGGTGTCTCCTCCGATGGTGTTCCAGCCTGTTGCCATAACGCCATCGTCTTTTAAGTAGCACCAGGTCTTACCGTCGGAAGTTTTAATCCAGTAGTTTTTCTTCATATAACCATCGTTATCGAAGTAGTACCACTTATCTCCTACCTGAGTCCAGCGGACAGCCATACCGCCGTCTTTTTTGAGGTAAAGCTTTGTGGATTTATCGTGGGAGTCAACCCAAGTATCGGACACCATAGTTCCGTCTGCGTTAAAGTAGTACCAGGTATTTCTGTCGAGGCACCATTTTACTGCCATACCGCCCCAACTCTGCAGGTAATACCATTTGCCGTTTTCTTCAAGCCAACCTGTTTTCATAATGCCCGTTGTGGGGTCCATATAATACCATGCGGTATCGTATTTTGCCCAACCCGTCATTCTTCTTCCGCTTGAATGGAAATAGTAATAATTGCCGTTTAAGTTAAGCCAACCCGTTTTCATATTGCCGTTTGCGGGGTCGAAATAATAAACTGAGCCGTCTATTTTGTTAAAGCCCAAAGCTTTTGTGCCGTCGTTTTTAAGGAAGTAGTAGCTTCCGTTTTCAAGCATCCATTTACCCGAGGGAGATTCAATGGTTGCATCGGCAGGGCCTTCGGGGGTTACGGGAGTTTCAGGCTCTGAAGGTGCTTCGGAAGGTTCTTCGGAAGATTCAGGGGGAACTTCGCCGTCTTCGGACCATCTGCCGTTTGAATCAAAGGTATAATCCACACCGCCGATAGTATGTTTACCCGTTGCAAAGGTACCTTTATCGTCTAAAAGGTAATAGTAATATTTGCCTTCCTTCTGCCAACCTTTAAGGTACTGAGGGATGATATTCAGGTTATTTAATTCGTCGATATCCTCAATAATATCTTTCTGAACTTCATCGTTCATATTAATCTGGTTATAAGCAAGACCGATATCACAGTCTTTGAGTGCGGGGAAGTATTTAAGGTCGGTTACTTTATTCTCGTCAAGATACAAAACCTCAAGTTTTGTAAGCTTTTCAAGGTCGTCAACGTTGTTAAGCTGGTTGTTACTTGCATCAAGATAAGTAAGACGTCTTAAATTCTCAATACCGCCTAAATTCTGCAAAGCGTTATGGTTGATACTGAGGTGAGTAATAGAAGTGGGAAGTTTGCTCATTCTTGCGATATAGTTGTTATCAAGCACCAAGCTTTCAAGGGAAACAAGGTTTTCAAAGACGTGAGTAAAGCTTATCTCGTTATAGCTTAAGTCAAGGTACGTAAGCTCGGACATATTTTCAAGCGGTGTAAGGTCCTCGATACAGTTATGACTTAAGTTGAGTTCAACAAGCTCGTCCATATCCTCAAGGTCATCAATAAACCCAATTTCGTTATTGGAAAGGTCAAGATATTCAAGCTTTGTTAAATTATTGATATCCCTGATGTTTGTGATATTATTATAGGAAGCGTCAAGATAGGTAAGTCTTCTTAAGTAATTGACACCTTTAAGTGATTTAAGGTTACGGTCACTGATATCAAGACGGGAAATTCCGTTAAGCTCGTCCTGAGAAATTTCTTCGTCTCCGTTTAAATCCGCCATTCTTACAAGCACGTCGTAGATTTCGGGTTCAAACTTCGACGCGGAAATCGGAGAAGTATCACTTGCCGCAAAAGCTGTAATATACGTGCTGCACATAAACATTACCGCAGTAACAAAGAAAGCTATTATTTTTCTGATTTTCATTTTTATCACCTTTCTTTTTAAAAATACGCCCATTAACAAGATAATTATATCATACTTTTTCAATTTGGTAAAGAAAAAACACAAATTTCCATATAAAATGTCAAAAATTAAGAAATTCCTTGACTTATTTTAATATTTTATTTAAAATAGAAAGGAACAGTAAAATTTTTCGGAGGTAATTTCAATGCTTAAGAACAACGAAAAAACTATGGCGCAAATCGTAAATCTCTGTAAAGGCAGAGGTTTTGTCTACCCCGGCAGTGAAATCTACGGCGGTCTTTCCAACACATGGGACTACGGCCCCTTGGGTGTTGAATTTAAAAATAACGTAAAACGTGCATGGTGGAAAAAATTCATCCAGCAGTCTCCCTACAACGTAGGTATCGACGCTGCACTTCTTATGAATCCTCAGGTTTGGGTGGCTTCAGGTCACGTTGGCGGATTTTCCGACCCCTTGATGGACTGTAAAGAATGTAAGACACGTCACCGTGCCGACCATCTTATCGAAGAACAGACAGGTGTTGTTCCCAACGGCTGGTCCAACGAACAGATGATGCAGTTTATCGAAGAAAACGACATCAAATGTCCCGACTGCGGTAAGAAAAACTTCACAGAAATCCGTAAGTTTAACCTTATGTTCAAAACATTCCAGGGTGTAACCGAAGACGCTAAGAACGAAATTTATCTTCGTCCTGAAACCGCTCAGGGTATCTTTGTAAACTTCCCGAGCGTTCAGCGTACAACTCGTAAGAAAATTCCTTTCGGTATCGGTCAGGTTGGTAAATCCTTCCGTAACGAAATCACTCCCGGTAACTTCACGTTCCGTACCCGTGAGTTTGAACAGATGGAACTTGAATTCTTCTGCAAACCCGGTACTGACCTTGAATGGTTTGCTTATTGGAAAGATTTCTGCAAAAACTGGCTTTTGTCTCTCGGCATCAAGGAAGAAAACATCAAACTCCGTGACCACGAGCAGGAAGAACTTTCCCACTATTCCAACGCTACAACCGATATTGAGTTTATGTTCCCGTTTGGTTGGGGCGAACTTTGGGGTATCGCTGACAGAACTGACTTCGACCTTACCCAGCATCAGAATCATTCCACAAAATCTATGGAATACTTCGATCAGGAAACAGGCGAAAAATACATTCCTTACGTTGTTGAACCCTCTCTCGGTGCTGACCGTGTAGCTCTCGCTTTCCTCTGTGAAGCATTCGACATCGAACAGCTTGAAGACGGTACTGAAAGAACTGTTATGCATCTCCATCCCGCACTTGCGCCTTTCAAGGTTGCAGTGCTCCCCCTCTCCAAAAAGCTTTCCGAAGAAGCTACAAAGGTTTACGAGCTTTTGGCTGACAAGTTTATGGTTGACTTTGACGATGCAGGTGCTATCGGTAAACGTTACCGCCGTCAGGACGAAATCGGTACTCCTTTCTGTGTTACTTTTGACTTTGAGTCTTTGGAAGATAACGCAGTTACAGTACGTGACCGTGACACAATGGAACAGGTAAGACTTCCCATTTCCGAACTCGTTTCTTACATCGAAGAAAAAATTCATTTCTAAAAACTTAAGCCCTCACGAAAATCCGTGAGGGTTTTTTATTGACTTTTTTCCCGTTTCGTAGTAAAATTGTAAATAACCTATTAAAATTGGAGGTAAATACTATGAAAAAAATTCTTGCATCCTTAATTGCTTTCTGTATGCTCTTCTCTATGGCACAGACTACTGTCTTTGCAGCGAAAGATGCATTTGTAATCAGTAAAGATACAGTTTCCGTTGGTGACACCTTCAACGTATCCTTTACTCTCCCTGAAACTCTGGTTGCATCTTCTCTCGGTGTAAAATTCATCTTCGATAACGAAGCTTTTGAAATCACAAACATCGACGAAGCAAAATATGCTGATATGCAGCCCTACTTACCCGGTTGTAACGCAAACGCAAACGTTATGGTTTCTTACTGTGACCCGAAATTTGACGCTTACACACATATCGAAGCAGGTACCGTGCTTATGTCGGTTGACTTCAAGGTAAAAAGCGGTGCTACAAAAGGTGACAAGGTGTTTGAAGTTGTTGACTACAACGTAACAGGTAAATTTAACCTTGATACCCTTATGCCCGAGGACATCACTCCTTACGGCGGTAACCTCAAGAAAACTGTAACAGTCGTTTCCAAAAATTCAGGTTCCTCTTCTTCGGGAAGCTCTGCTCCTTCTTCCAAACCTGAAAAGGAAGAAGTAAAAGAAGAAGTTAAACCCGTAGCTAAGGCAGGTTGGGTAAAAGAAGGAAACAACTGGTACTTCTACGCAAACGGTACACTCAAAAAAGGTTGGCTCAAAGACGGTAACGCATGGTACTACCTTGATGCTAACGGTGCTATGAAAACAGGATGGGTTAAAGACGGTAACGCTTGGTACTTTATGAAATCATCAGGTGCTATGGCAACAGGTTGGGTTAAAGACGGCAATGCTTGGTACTTTATGAAACCCTCAGGTGTTATGGCAACAGGATGGATTGTTGACGGTGGCAACTGGTACTACTTAAACGCTTCAGGCGTTATGGTAACAAACACAGTAGTTGACGGATACACAATCAACGCAAACGGCGTTTGGGTGAAATAAGATAATTAAAGGACTTCCTCACGGAAGTCCTTTTTTCTTGACTTTTTCGGTTCAGCGGAGTAAAATAAAGCTATCTGTAAAACACAACTGGAGGAAATGTGATGAAAAAGATTCTCAGTTTATTTTTAGTTTTTGCCATAGCAATTACGATATTCAATGGTATTACTGTAAGTGCTGCCACAAAATCAGGCAGTTGCGGTGAAACCTTAACCTGGACACTTGATGATAACGGAGTTCTCACCATAAGCGGTACAGGTGATATTCCCGATTACAGGCAATATGGTGAAGGCTCTGCTCCCTGGCACCGCGACCAGAAAATTGGCACCGTTAAAAAGATTATCATTGGCGACGGTGTTGTAAATATCGGTAGCTATGCTTTCTCCGGATGTTGGGAGGCTGAAAGTGTTAAAATCGGAAAAGGAGTAAAACAAATCAGACACAGCGCGTTTTATGGCTGCAGAGCATTAGAATCGGTAACCATCCCCGATAACGTTACAACGCTCGGAGATAGTGCTTTTTACCATTGCGATAATCTTAAAAATGCGGTTATCGGAAACGGTATTACAAGCATTGAACAGTACACATTTGCAAGTTGTGCACTTGAGTCTGTAACATTCGGTAAAAACGTCAGCTCAATTGAAAGATATGCTTTTGCCTGGAACAAAATTAAAAACCTTGTAATTCCTGATAGTATATTATCTATAGGTTCCCATGCATTTGACGGTTCTCCTGTTGAAACTCTTTATATAGGCAAGAACTTAAAAAATGCCAGTGACTTATTCATTAACACAGAAAATCTTGAAAAAATCAAAGTATCTCCGGAAAACCCCTATTTAACTGCTAAGAATAATTGCCTTATTGCCAACAAAAAGCTTATCTTTGCAGGTAAAAACTTCTGCATTCCAAACGTTACTGAAATAAGTAACTATGCTTTTTATGGAAGAGATGATATCACATCCATTGAAATCCCCGCATCTATACGTCGTGTCGATTCCTATGCTTTTAAATTTTGCAATAATATTACTGACGTGTACTACGGCGGTACGGAAAATCAATGGATATGGATGAAAAACAATTCCAGTAACATAGACTGTCCTCTTTTCACTGCTAATGTTCATTACAATTCTGTTTTGAAAATAGCTACAGGCAATTGTGACGGAATAAACTGGGCTATTGACGGCGAAGGTACACTTACAATAAACGGAAACGGCAAGGTATGTATGAACTGCGGATTCCGTGAACACAAGGAAGAAATCAAAAAGTGTGTGATTTCTGACGGCATCACCTCTATTTACAACCATGCTTTCAACGGATGCACATCCCTTAAGGAAATAACAATCCCCGCTACCGTTAAAAGCATCAAATACCAGGCTTTCAAAAACGTTTCCCTTGAAAACATCATTTTCACCGGTACAGACGAAGAATGGTATGCTATTGAAAAACAAACTTATAACGACACTTTATATACTGCAGATATAAGCTTTGCAGAAAAGGTAGCTCCTGAGTTTTCTTTTGAAAGCAACACGTTATCTGTCGACAAACGACTTGCTTCTTCTGTAAAGGTTGGTATTGCTTACATCGGTGAAGAGGAGTTTGACACAGTCAACGGTACCTGGGAAGATTTTGTATCAAAAGGGAAAAAATATCCCGATACAAATACAAGTGCAGGATATAACCTCTACAAGGATTTAGAAAGTAAAGCGTTCTATCAAAACGGCAACTATGCCGCATTCTTAAAATACACAGATTCTTTTGAAAACACCACTGTAAGATATTTTGCTTTCACTGTAACTAATGCCGAAGAATTGACACTCGTTTTTAAATTTGATGAGGCTGACGGCAGACTTAAATTTGAATCCAATAATATTAAAGAGTATAAAATCGGTGTTTCATATCATGGAAATTACGATTTTGATGCTGAAAATCCCGACTGGGACAAATTCATTGAAAACGGTATGAATTATACCTATTTAAACGGCTCATCGGGTTATGCACTTTTTAAAAACGTCTGCCCCATAAAGACTTACAAAACCCCCGGTAATTATGCAGCATTCCTTAAATACATAAATGAAAAAGGTGAAACTGTTGCAGAGTATCTGACCTTTACCATTACTCCCGACTTTGTTAAACCCGTTCTGGAATTTGATAAGGTTACAGGCACTTTAAAAGTTACACAAAACGATGCTGAAAACTACAGAATCGGCGTTTCCTATATAGGTAACTCTAACTTTTTCCCATGGAAAGACAGTTGGTCAACATTTGAATCAAACGGGAAAAATTATAAAGAGGTTAATGGTTCTGCGGGATACGTTGCATACAATAACACCTGTCCCACAAAGGTTTACAGAACCGCAGGCAATTATCAGGCATTTATAAAATACACCGATAATACCGGTACTACACAGTGTGACTACATTGTCTTTAACGTAGGAAGTCCCGTTATCTCTTTTGACAGTGCGACAAATACCCTCGCGCTTGATGCAATGGGATTTGAAAACGTAAAAGTAGGTGCGGCGTATATCGGCGACCAGGTTTTCACCGTCGGTAAAGATGACTGGAACGAATTTGTCACAAGAGGTAAAAAGTACACGGCGTTAAATGGTGACTCGGGTTATGCCGTTTACAAAAATTTCTCTCACAGGACTTACAATACGAAAGGTAATTACGTAGCATTCGTAAAATACGTAAATCGTGGCCTTACCTGTTATGAATATATTACTTTCACAGTAGCGTAAGTAAAAGCTCCCTCGATGAGGGAGCTTTTTTATATATAAACAGGTTGGATTTGTTTGCCTTTTAAAGCTTCTTCGAGGGTTTCGGGGATAGCTTCAAAATCTGCAACGACAGAGGTCGGTTTTTCAATCGGATTATCCTGTTTCATCGGGACGAAATAGTAGTTTTTCATATTCATCAAAGCACCGATATTTTTGGCACTACCGCCTAAGGCATCGTTTGTAGAAACTGCAATCACCGTTGGATTAGCATTTCTCAAATGGCTTTTCACCGCCATTGTAACGGGGGTATCGACGATAGAATTCGCAAGTTTTGCTAAAGTATTCCCCGTACAAGGACAAACGAGCATAATATCGGTAAGATTTTTAGGGCCTATAGGTTCTGCACCTTTGATATCGTGGATAATCTTGTTGTGGCAGATATCCTCAATCTGCCAGATAAAATCGTCAGCCTTGCCGAAACGGGTATCCGTTGAATAGGCGTTAAAGGACATTATGGGAAGGATATCATAGCCCATATTCTTACACTTTTCCATAATTTTCAAAACCTTTGAAAAGGTACAAAACGACCCGCAAAGGGCAAACCCTAACTTTATTTTGTTCAAGTAAGCTCACCTCTTTCATACTCCCGTACACAGTTTAAAAGTGTTTTAAAAAGTACCTCGGCGGCGGTCACGGGAGCAGTTTTCCCGGGGAGTGACAACGCCCATATAACTTTAAGCCCAAGCTCCTCTGCCGTCATAAAGTCGACACCACCGGGCGTTGAAGCAAGGTCTATTATCAGGCATTCTTTTTTTAACGTAGAAAGTATATCTTCGCCTAAAATCATTGCGGGGACAGTGTTTATAATTACGTCGTAATCCTTTGCTTTTTCAGGGAGTTTTTCGAGCAAAAGGGTATCCGCACCATAAATCTCCGCCCAGACCAAATCCTTATATTTTCGGGCAGTTACGGTGACTTTTGCATCAAGGGCTTTAAAATATTTTAAAAGCACTTTTGAAATTCTGCCGTAGCCTGTTATAAGCACCCTGCTACCCATAACAACAAATGGCAGTTCGTTTAAAATTATCGAAAGGGCGCCCTCTGCGGTGGGTACGGCGTTCATTATAGCAAATTCTTCTCTTTTTATATAATCGACGAATACAAGTTTGCGTGTTTTCAGCTCATCTTTAAGTTCATCTGTTATCTTACCGCCAAACACCAAGGTATTGCGGTGGCATAAATCAAAAATATGGTGAAGTTTAATTTTTTCATTGCAAAGCGGTGTATAAAGGCTTACACCGTCCTTTGTGACGGGCATCGGTAATATAACAAAGTCGGGTTGTTCTTTCAAAGCGCTTATGGTTTTAAGATAGATTACGTCATCGGGGATTTCTTCTTTTTCGTCAAAACCCAGAAGATATACCTTTCCTTCACGGCAAAGCTTTGCTGAAAGCTTTAAAAATCTTGTATCTCCGCCTGCAACAAGGTAGATTTTTTCGGTACGCATATAAAGCCTCCACAAAAAGAGTTACTTTATATTATGAGTTGTAAACAGCTTTTGTGAATAACAAAACGGCGGTCAAAAGACCGCCGTTTTTTAAAGATTCTCAAGTTTTTCCTTGATTTTTTCAGTAAAAGATTTTTTCTTCTGATTTTGCTTATCAGTAAGCGATTTTTCAAAATCAGAAAGTTTTTCACGTTGTGCTTTTGTGAGATTTTTGGGAACCTCAACAGTAACCGTTACAAACTGGTCACCTCTGCCTCTGCCGTTTAAACGCTGAACACCCTTGCCACGGAGCCTGAAAGTAGTTCCGGGCTGTGTGCCCTCGGGCAGGTCGTAGCTTACGTTTCCGTCAATGGTGGGAACGGTAAGCTCGTCACCCATTACCGCCTGATAATAGCTTATCGGCATTTCGCAATAAATATCATAACCTTTGCGTTTGAAAACTGGGTCGGGACGAACTGCAATAAGCACGAGCAAATCACCGTTAGGTCCGCCGTTTGTACCCGCATTACCCTGACCTCTTACAGAAAGTGTCTGTCCGTCGTCGATACCTGCAGGAATTTTGATTTCAACCTTTTTACTGTTATTCACAAAGCCTCTGCCGTTACATTTTGAGCAGGCTTTTTCGATAATTTTACCCTTGCCCTGACATCTGTCACAAGCACGTTGACTGCTGATAACACCGAAAGGAGTTCTCTGCTGATAACGCACCTGACCTGTGCCACCACAGTCGGGGCAGGTTTTCTGGGCAGTACCGTTTTCGGCACCCGTGCCGTGACAACTTGTGCAGCTTTCGGAACGGCTTACCTCAACGGTTTTCGTAACACCTTTACATGCTTCATAAAAGGAAATTGCAATCTGAATACGAAGATCCGCACCGCGTCTTGGTGCGTTGGGGTTGCTTCTTCTGGAAGAACCTCCAAAACCTCCGCCGAAAAATCCTTCAAAGATATCGCCGATATCTCCCATATCAAAACCGAAGCCGCCCGAACCGTAAGCACCACCGGCACCACCGCCGAAGGACGGGTCAACACCTGCGTGACCGAACTGGTCGTAACGGGAACGTTTCTGCGGGTCGGAGAGTATCTCATAAGCTTCATTGGCTTCTTTGAATTTCGCTTCAGCTTCCTTATCATCGGGATGCAAGTCAGGGTGATACTGTTTTGCCATTTTGCGGTATGCTTTTTTCAGTTCGTCTTCGGAACATCCCTTCTGCACACCGAGGACGTCATAATAATCTCTTTTGTCAGCCAATGGCTATACCTCCCACGTTAAATACTGTCTGTTAAGTCAATTAAACTTCTTTAAAATCAGCATCTACAACGTTGGGGTCGTCATTAGCAGCACCCATATCAGGGTTAGCGCCCTGAGCCTGAGCCTGAGCTTCAGCCTGTGCTTTGTAAAGCTTTTCGGAAACTGCATAGAATACTTTCTGCAAGTCTTCCTGTTTCGCTTTTACGTCTTCGATATCCGTACCCTTCAAAGCTTCTTTAAGAGCATCAATTTTAGCCTGTAATTCAGTCTTTTCGGATTCGTCAATCTTGTCACCGATTTCAGCTAATGTCTTTTCGGACTGGAATACCATCTGGTCAGCAGCGTTTCTTGTATCAACGTTTTCACGTGCTTTTTTATCTTCAGCTGCAAAAGCTTCTGCTTCTTTAACAGCCTTGTCGATATCTTCCTTGCTCATATTTGTGGAAGAAGTGATTGTGATGTTCTGTTCTTTACCTGTACCGAGGTCTTTTGCAGAAACGTGAACGATACCGTTAGCATCGATGTCGAATGTTACTTCAATCTGGGGTACGCCACGGGGAGCAGCAGGAATGCCGTCTAAGTGGAACATACCGAGAGATTTGTTATCCTTTGCAAATTCTCTCTCACCCTGCAATACGTGGATTTCTACAGAAGTCTGGCCGTCTGCAGCAGTGGAGAAAATCTGAGATTTCTTTGTGGGGATAGTTGTATTTCTTTCGATGATTTTTGTGAATACGCCACCGAGAGTTTCAAGACCCAAAGACAAAGGAGTAACGTCCAAAAGCAAAAGTCCTTTAACCTCACCACCGAGTACGCCACCCTGAATTGCAGCACCTGTTGCTACACATTCGTCGGGGTTTAAGTTCTTGGAAGGTTCTTTGCCTGTTGCTTTTGCAACTGCTTCCTGAACAGCGATAATTCTTGTAGAACCACCTACGAGCAATACTTTGTTAAGGTCAGATGCGGAAAGTCCTGCATCGGAAAGTGCCTGTCTTACGGGACCCATTGTAGCTTCAACGAGGTCTGCTGTAAGTTCGTTGAATTTAGCACGGCTCAATGTCATATCAAGGTGTTTGGGGCCTGTTGCATCTGCAGTGATGAAGGGGAGATTGATCTGAGAAGTTGTAACACCGGAAAGCTCGATTTTAGCTTTTTCAGCAGCTTCTTTAAGTCTCTGCATAGCCATCTTATCGTTTCTCAAATCAACGCCCTGGTCTTTTTTGAATTCATCAGCCATCCAGTCGATGATACGCTGGTCAAAGTCGTCACCGCCAAGGCGGTTGTTACCTGCAGTAGCAAGAACTTCCTGAACACCTTCGCCCATTTCGATAATGGATACGTCGAAAGTACCACCGCCGAGGTCGTAAACCATAACCTTCTGGTCGCCTTCTTTATCCATACCGTAAGCAAGAGCTGCTGCAGTAGGTTCGTTGATGATACGTTTTACTTCAAGACCTGCGATTTTACCTGCGTCTTTTGTTGCCTGACGCTGTGCGTCTGTGAAGTATGCAGGAACAGTGATAACTGCTTCTGTTACCTTTTCACCAAGGTAAGCTTCAGCATCTGTTTTAAGTTTCTGCAAAATCATAGCAGAGATTTCCTGAGGTGTGTAAGTTTTACCGTCAACAGTTACTTTATAATCTGTACCCATATGACGTTTGATGGAGCTGATTGTACGGTCGGGGTTTGTGATAGCCTGACGTTTTGCAACCTGACCTACCATTCTTTCGTTGTCTTTAAATGCTACTACGGAAGGAGTTGTTCTTGCACCTTCGTGGTTTGCGATAACGACAGCTTCGCCGCCTTCCATAACTGCTACACAAGAGTTTGTTGTACCCAAGTCAATACCAATAATTTTTCCCATAATAATTTCCTCCTAAAATAATGTACTAAGAATTGGCAACGGCTACCATTGCGTGGCGGATTACTTTGTCGCCTAACTTGTAGCCTTTTTGCATAACGTTTGCCACTACGTTTTTACCTAAGTTTTCGTCTTCGATTATGCTCACCGCATAATGAAGTTCGGGGTCAAAGGGCTCACCCTCTGCCTTGATTTCCTCAACTCCCATTTTCTGAAGTGTATCAATGAGGGAGTTGAAAATCATCTCTACACCTTTTTTAAAATCGGCATCCTGTGACTCAAAAGCAAGTGCCCTTTCAAAGTTATCAAGCACCGGCAACAAATCAGAAATGCATTTGATTTTTGAAACAACACCGATTTCCTCTTTTTCTTTGAGCGTTCTTTTCCTGAAGTTATCAAATTCAGCCATCTGCCTTAAAAGCTTATCTTCAAGGTCTTTATTCTGTTCTTTAAGAGCGTCAATTTCCTCTACGGGAGCAGAAGTTGCTTCCTCAGTGACTTCTTCTTTAACTTCTTTTTTCTTCTTGTCAGCCACTTAGTTAATCCTTCCTTTCGTCTGTTCCTATTACTATATCACGCCGTTTTCCGCGGCTTGGTATGTCACGGTCTGCTTCAAAAGCCTCTGTCATAAGTCTTGTTACGGTATCGGAAAGATATTCGACGTACGGAATAACTTTTCTGTAATCAAGTCTTAAAGGTCCTAAGATACCAAACGAACCTGCAAGTCGGTTGCCCTGATTGTACGAGCTTAAAATAAGACTTGAGTTTGTAATCGCAAACTTGTCGCCCTCGTCACCAAAAACAACCTGTATTCCGTCAAACGCATTGTCGAGTACCGCTTCAAGGTCCTCTTTACGGCTTAAAAGCTCTGCCACGTAGGAATTTTTGAAATCACGCCTTGCAAGTAAGCTCGATTCGTTTTTAATCTCAACCGTCTTTTTGCGAAGCTTGTTTGTTATGTCATAAACTCCGTAAAGCAAAGGTGCAAGACCCACCATATAACTTCCGAGTGCCACACCAAGCTCTAAAACCATCTCATCGGTCAAGTCCTCAACCCTGAGACCCGTGATGTTTGCTTTCATAAAGTTAACGAAATAATCAATCTGCTCGGGGTTTAAGTCGTATTCAAGACGGCAGACTCTGTTTTCAACGGCTCCGTTTGAAGTAAGCATCAGAAGTGCGTAAAGCCTTCTGCCGGCAGGAATTACCTCAACCCTTGTGATAACCGAGAAGCTCATCTGCTCGGAACGGCTTATTACGGCGCATCCCGTCATATCAGCCAAAAGCTCCATCGCGTTGCTTATAACGGTCTTGGGGTTTAAGTCACCTTTTACAAGTTTATTATCAATAACTTGTTTTTCTTCCTCCAAAAGCGGAATTTTCTGCATAAGGTGTGAAATATAAAACCGATATCCTCTGTAAGACGGTACCCTTCCTGCCGAAGTATGAGGCTGTTCAAGGTATCCTAAGTTTTCTAAAAGTGCCATATCGTTTCTTACAGTTGCAGGAGAAACTGAAAAGTCAAGCTCCTCGCAAAGCACCTTGGAACCGACGGGCTCACCGGTTTTTATATACCGCTCCACAACTGATTTAAGTATCTGAAATTTTCGGTCATTCAGTCTGCTCACGGTATCACCTCTTTCGTTTTTAGCACTCTAACTTCCCGAGTGCTAAATATAATTTACCACTTTTTTTCGCATTTGTCAATAGGCATTTTTAAAATATTTATGAATTTTCATAAGATTTTCTGAAAATGCAATCTTTCTCTTCACAACTTGCAAAAAAGGTGGTATACTTATTCAAAAGGGGGATTGTATATGGATATCCTTAAACAAATTTCAGAAAAGAAGCGGATTTTTTCAAAAGGTCAGAAAAAAATCGCAGAATACATAGAAAATCATTCCGATAAAGCGGCATTTATGACTGCCGCAAAGCTCGGTACTACCGTCGGTGTCAGTGAATCCACCGTAGTGCGTTTCGCCTGTGAATTAGGCTTTGGCGGTTTCCCCGAAATGTCCCGAGCCCTGCAGCAGACGGTAAAAACAAAGCTTACCTCCGTTCAGCGTATTGCCGTTACCAAAGAACGTATCGGTGACGATGATATATTAAATAAGGTACTGGTTTCGGATATGGAGAAAATCAAGAAAACCCTTGAAGAAACCTCAAAAGATGACTTTAACTCCGCCGCAAAAGCTATTGCAAACGCAAGAAACATCTATATAATCGGTGACAGAAGTGCTTCTGCTCTTGCAAGATTTATGGCGTATTATTTCAATTTAATGTTCGACAACGTAAGAATGATTCATACAGCAAGTGTCGGTGAACTCTACGAACAGGTTATCCGTCTTGACAAAAACGACGTTCTTATCGGTATAAGTTTCCCCAGATATTCAAACCTTACGGTAAAAGCATTTGAGTTTGCTTCCAAAACGGGGGCACCCGTTGTAGCAATCACCGATGGCGTTACTTCACCTTTGGCAAAGGACGCTTCGGTTTTGCTCACTGCAAGAAGTGATATGACTTCTTTTGTTGACTCGCTCGTTGCTCCTTTAAGCCTTATCAACGCCCTTATTGCCGCAGTAGGTCTTATCAAGCAGGACGAAGTTACGAAAACCTTTGACCATCTTGAAAACATCTGGGCAGAATACGATATTTACAAAAATTCAGAGTCTGAGGAATAAATATGAACTACGATTTGATTATTGTCGGTGGCGGTGCATCGGGAATGATGGCAGCTGTACTCGCATCGAAGGTATATTATAAATCGGTGCTTCTGCTCGAGAAAAATGAACGTCTCGGCAGAAAGCTTCTTATCACCGGTAAAGGCAGATGCAACGTCACAAACAACTGCGATATAAATACTCTTATTTCAAATATTCCCAAAAACCCGAGATTTTTATACTCGGCTTTTAACAGTTTTTCTTCCGAAGACACTATGGATTTCTTTGAGAATTTAGGGGTCAAGCTTAAAACTGAACGCGGAAACCGCGTTTTCCCCGAGTCGGACAAGGCTATTGATATCGTAAACGCCCTCGAAAAAGAAATACGCCGTTTAAAAATCGACGTACATACCGAAACAGTCTGCGATATACTTACGGAAAATGGCGTAACGTCAGGTGTTGTCTGTGAAAGCGGAAAAGAGTATTTTGCACCCTCCGTTTTGATTGCAACGGGCGGAAAATCCTATCCGCTTACAGGCTCTACGGGTGACGGCTATAAAATAGCTCAAAAACACGGTCATAACGTTATCACCCCTACCCCTTCGCTCATTCCAATCCTCACTGAAGAAAAATGTGTTAAGGATATGCAGGGACTTTCTTTGAAAAACGTCACTTTGTCGGTAACTGAAAACGATAAGGAGATTTACGAAGAACTCGGCGAGATGCTTTTTACACATTTTGGTGTAAGCGGTCCGCTTGTTTTGTCGGCATCTGCTCATATCCGTGATATCAGGAATAAGGAATATAAGCTTTTTATCGACTTAAAACCGGGTCTTACCGAAGAAATGCTCGACAAGAGGATTTTAAGGGACTTTCAGGGTGCTTTGAATAAAGACATTATAAACAGTCTTGGTGCTTTGCTCCCCCGTAAGATGATTCCCGTTGTTTTATCCCGTGCCGGAATTCCTTTTGAAACAAAAGTAAACGCCGTTACAAAAGAACAGCGTCAATCCCTTTTGAATATGATAAAGGCATTTCCGCTTACCGCTACGGGTTTCCGCCCCATCGAAGAAGCGATTATCACAACGGGCGGCATTGATACAAAGGAAATAAACCCTAAAACCATGGAGTCAAAACTCCTCCCGGGGCTTTACTTCTCAGGCGAAGTTATTGACGTCGACGGATACACAGGAGGCTTTAATTTGCAAATCGCCTTCTCCACCGCAAACTTAGCTGCAATGAACGCATAAAAAACAAACGTCGTACGATGCCTTTTTGTGCGACGTTTTCTTATTTTTTATGCACTTTGTCCGTTTTGAAAAAATAAATACAAAATAGCGGGGGCAAATTTGTCTAAAATAACAATTCACATTATTGATTTAGTGTGTTAAAATAGTACATGTAATTATTTTCGCTTGAAAATGATATTTTAAAAAAAGAAATGAGGAAAAATTTATGAAAACAATGTTCAAGAAAATTCTTGCCGTTGTTTGCGCAGCTGCTACAGCTTTGAGCCTTGCAGCTTGTGGTGCAGAAAGCCTCACAGCAAACAACACAGAGTACGTTATCGGCGTTTCCGGTCCTCTTACCGGTGCTGCTGCAGTTTACGGTGTAGCTGTTAACAACGCTGCTCAGATGGCTGTTGATGAAATCAACGCTGCCGGCGGTCTTAACGGTGTAAACTTCAAACTCATCGCTACTGACGACGTTCACGATGCAACAAAAGTTGCTGCTAACTACGCTTCCATGCTCGAAAGCGGTATGCAGGTATCTCTCGGTACTGTAACAACAGGCCCCGGCCTTGAATACGCTAACCTCTCTGCAGAAGACAACGTATTCTTCCTTACACCTTCCGCTTCCGGTGACGATATCCCCAAAAACCCCAACGGCTACCAGATGTGCTTTGCTGATGGTAACCAGGGTGCTGTAGCTGCTGACTACGTTAACTCTTTGGGTCTTACTGAAATCGGTATCTTCTACAAATCCGACGACGCTTACTCCAAAGGTATCTACGATCAGTTCAAAGCTGCTCTTAATGCTGACATCAAAGTTGTAGAAACAGTTTTCACAGCTGCTAACGAAACTGACTTCTCCACACAGATCTCTACTCTTAAAGATTGCAAATTCATCTTTATGCCCATCTACTACCAGCCCGCAGCTATCTTTATGACACAGGCTAAAGACGTAGTCGCTGCTGATGCTGTATACTACGGTTGTGACGGTTTCGACGGTCTTGCTGGTCAGATGGACCTCAACACAATCACTCAGGAAGTTTCCATGCTTTCTCACTTCAACTCCAATGCAACTGAAGGCGCTGCTGCTGAATTCGTTAAGAAATACACAGAAGCTTACGGCGTTGAAACACTCAATCAGTTCGGTGCTTCCGCTTACGACTGCGTATACGCAATCTACAACGCTATGAAAGCTGCAGGCGACGAAGTTAACGTTAACATCGGTGCTTCCGAACTCTGTGAAATCCTCAAAGCACAGTTCAACGGTGGTTTCACATACTCCGGTGTAACTGGTGACAACATCACTTGGGAATCCAACGGCTACGTTAAAAAAGGTGCTGTTAAATACGTTCTCAAAGAAATGACAAAATAAGCTTTAAAACAAATTTATATTGATGATACTTTGCCGGTGTGGTTTTCCGCTCCGGCAAATTGTCACTTTAAAGGTTAAAGGATTTTTATGAAAATTATTGAGATTTTACTTAATGGCTTGTCTTCGGGCGGTACTTATGCCATGATAGCACTCGGCTATACGATGGTTTACGGTATCGCAAAGATGCTTAACTTTGCTCACGGCGACATCATTATGGTAGGCGGATATATGATTTTCGTCACTATGGCTGCAGTCGGAAATCCTCTTATCGGTCTCGCTGCCGCAGCGCTTTTCTGTGTTGTTTTAGGCATCACAATCGAAAAAGTTGCATACAAGCCTTTGCGTGGTGCTTCACCACTTGCGGTACTTATCACCGCTATCGGTGTGAGTTACTTGCTTCAGTCAACCGCACAGATGATTTTCGGTTCAGCTCCCAAAATGGTAGTTGTTGCTGAACTCGGTAACTTGCAGATTGGTGCTCTTAAAGTATCTGTTGATACTTTGGTATCTCTCGTTTGCTCTTTTGTTATTATGATTATTTTGAGTGCTTTTGTAAAGTACACAAAAATCGGACGAGCTATGATAGCTGTTTCTGAAGATAAAGGTGCTGCTCAGCTTATGGGTATCAACGTTAATATGATTATCACCATTACCTTCGCTATTGGTTCACTTCTTGCAGCTTTTGCAGGATTCTTTATGCTTATGAAATCACCAAGCCTTTCAAACACACTCGGTGCTATGCCCGGTATCAAAGCTTTTACTGCCGCTGTTATCGGTGGTATCGGTTCTATCCCCGGTGCTATGCTCGGTGGTATCCTTATGGGTGTTGTTGAGGCTGTTTCCTATACTATTCCCGTTATCGCACCATATACAGATGCTATCGAATTTTTGATTTTGATCGTTATCCTTCTGGTAAGACCTTCGGGTATTCTTGGTAAGAAGAGGAGGGAAAAAGTATAATGGTAAAATCCTTAAAGAAAATCAAGTGGAAACATTATATAAACTATGTTGTTATTGCTATTCTTACAGTAGTTTTCGGCGCTATGTCACTGACAGGCGGTCTTTCTACTTCCACTATCTACCTTCTTGAAAAAATTGCGATATCCGTTATGCTCGCAGTTTCCCTTTCTATGGTTGTTGGCTTCTTGGGTGAGCTTTCACTCGGTCACGCAGGTTTTATGTGTGTCGGTGCTTATCTTGGCGGTAAAACAGCACTTGTGCTCGAAAACGTAATCAAGAACGATTTTATCGTTTTGCTTGTTTCTGTCGTTGTCGGTGCCGTTGTTGCAGCAATTTGCGGTATTATAATCGGTCTTCCCGCACTCAGACTCCGTGGTGACTACCTTGCTATCGTTACCCTTGCATTCGGTGAAATCGTAAGAAGTATCTTTATGAACTCTTCCGACGAATCCTTCGGTGGTGCGCTCGGTCTTTCAACTCCCAGATATGATAAAGTAACACTTTTCATTATCGCTTTGGTTTTGGTTCTCGCTTGTCTTGCCGTTACACAGAACATTATCCGTTCTTCACACGGACGTGCTATCACCTCTATCCGCGATAACGAAATTGCTGCAAGAGCAACAGGTATCAACGTTACTAAATACAAACTTTTAGTATTTACAGTTTCTTCCATGTTTGCAGGTGTTGCAGGTGTTCTTTACTCCTTCTCCAACTTCACAGTTCAGTCTACAAAGTTTTCCTATAACTATTCTATAGAAATTCTCGTTATGGTTGTTCTTGGCGGTATGGGAAGCATCAACGGTTCTATCATCGCTGCTACACTTATTACCTTCCTTGACAACATTCTCCAGACTAAACTCACAGGTGACCTTGCAGTGCTTCAGGACCTTTTCTATGCATTGATTCTCATTGCTTTGGTAATTTACAACAATGCTCCCGGTCTTAAAGCATTCCGTGAAACCTACAACTTAAGAAACGTACTCAAAAAACTTAAAATGGCTAAAGATCACGACCCGTCAAAAGCTCGTGATGACGAGGCTAAATGGGACAGAGTTCCTACAAAAATCAAGATGGACGAAGTTTTGTCCGTTGATTTGCAGGTAAGCTCCCCCTATACCCCCGATAAGCCCGATAAGGAGGGAAAATAATGGGAGAAACAGTTTTAAAAATTGAAAATCTCGGTATTTCCTTCGGTGGTCTTAAAGCGGTAGATTCTCTTAACGTAGAAATTAAAAAAGGTCAGCTTTATGGCCTTGTAGGACCTAACGGTGCAGGTAAAACAACAGTTTTCAATATGATTACAGGTGTTTACAGACCCACCACAGGTAAGTTTTACCTCTGCGGTGAAAACCTTACCGGCAAAGGTCAGGAAACCATTAACCATAAGGGTATCGCAAGAACTTTCCAGAACATCCGTCTTTTCAACAATATGACGGTTATCAGAAACGTACTTGTAGGCCTTCATAACCAGAAAGAGTTCAAATGCGGTCTTTTGGCAAGTATTTTCCGTATGCCCAAGTTTTTCAAAACTGAAAAAGCTATGAGAAACAGAGCTAAGGAAATTCTCCGTGTGGTAGGACTTGAAGAGGAAAGAAACAGTCTTTCCTGTAACCTTCCCTACGGTAAACAGAGAAAGCTTGAAATCGCACGTGCACTTGCAACAAACCCAAAACTTCTTTGTCTTGACGAACCTGCTGCAGGTATGAACCCCAATGAAACTGCTGACCTTATGGACATTATCAGACGTATCCGCGATGAGTTTCAGGTAACAATCTTACTTATCGAACACGATATGAAATTCGTTTCGGGACTTTGTGATGAAATTACCGTTTTGAACTTCGGTACAGTTTTGGCACAAGGTACTCCCGCAGTTGCACTTAATGACCCTGAAGTTATCAGGGCGTATATAGGAGGATAACGCTATGGCATTACTTGAAGTAAAAGATTTAGAAGTTTCTTACGGCGTTATCACAGCTCTTAAGGGTATCAGCTTTGAAGTTAACGAGGGTGAAATCGTTACTCTTATCGGTGCAAACGGCGCAGGTAAAACTACTACAATGCAGTCCGTTATCGGTTTGATTCCTTCAAGATCAGGTACTGTAACGTATGATGGCATCGACATTACAAAGATGCCCTGCCACAAAATCGTACACCACGGTATGAGTCAGGTTCCCGAAGGAAGACGTGTTTTCCAGGAACTTACAGTTTATGAAAACCTTTTGATGGGCGGATACTCCCTCGGCAAAAATGCCGACTTCAAAGGAGATATCGAACGCATTTATGAGCGTTTCCCCCGTCTTGCTGAAAGAAGAAACCAGATTGCAGGTACTCTTTCAGGTGGTGAACAGCAGATGCTTGCAATGGGCAGAGCGCTTATGAGTCACCCCAAGCTTTTGATGCTTGACGAACCTTCAATGGGTCTTTCCCCCATCCTTGTTGACCAGGTTTTTGAAATTATCAAGGACATCAACAAAGACGGAACTACTATCTTACTTGTTGAACAGAACGCAGGTAAATCTCTTGCAATTTCTGACAGAGCTTACGTACTCGAAACAGGAAGCATCGTACTTTCTGGTACGGGTGCAGAACTTGCAGCAAGTGACCAGGTTAAGAAAGCTTACCTCGGTGGATAAACAATTCAAACAAAAAGCCGTATGCGAAAAGCATACGGCTTTTTTATTACTCTTTAATTAAGAAGTTTACATCGTCATCAATTTTAACAACTTCTTCTCCATAAAGTTTTAATGTTCCTCTATAAGACTTGGTACTGTAATCATCAATGTATAAAATTTTGCCGGTATCGGTAACTATAAAATCGTGAACTTCATCGGCAATTTTAATCTTTTGACCATTTTTATACATTTTAAGGGTACCATTTTGCTTTTCAAAATCCCAGTCACTGTAATAGTATAAAACCCCATCAATATAAGTAGGACCAGTATTACTTTCGCTACTATAACTTTTTCTTGAGGCAACATCATAATCTATTTCTTTACCATTGATAAACATATCTCCGCCCTCAATATATAAATAGTACGGAGCTTTTTCATAAGTTTTGTTTTCTTCAAAAGCATTTTTGAAATATATTACATCACCGTCTTCAGTTGTTATTAAATCAAATGGTATGGAAACATCACTATCATAAAGTTTTGGAGAACTTGCTTTGCTACCACTGACATCTATTTTGTAGATTTCATATTTTCTGTCCACATACGATTCAGCCTCTGTTGGATTGTCTGCAAAATAAATTGTTTTTTCATCCTCAGAAACAATAAAATTACTCGGTTTAGTTGCCTCAATTTCGATAGCGTCATCTTTAATTGCTACAAAGTATTTCTGTGTTTCTTCGAGTGCTGATTTATATTCCCACTCAGCAGTACTGCCGTCAATTATTTTGGAAAAAGTTATAGTTCCCGCTTCAACTTCACCATACACTGTATACAGTGCTGAGGGGCGTCCGTCAAAATATGCATAATCCTCTGCATAATTCTCTGAAACAAGTTTTTCTTCAGTTCCATCATAATAATATAAAGAGTATTTTCTATGTTTAATTGTAGTATTTTTAATTGTTTCTCTTAATTCGTCGCGACCGCTTTTACCATTATATTTTTCCAAATCAGCATAATACTGTTCATCCAACGCAGCACACTTTTCATAATATCTATCTATATCATCCCAGTATGATTCATAATCATAAGTTTCATAAGACCAAGAATAATAATACTCATATTCCACATAATCATCAATATCAGGATAGCTTGGATATCGTGGCGAGGACGGTTTTACAATATTTTTGTCGTACTCTGCCCAGTCATCATTTATATAATCCCATAAAGGAATTTCTACTTCTTCAGATTTTGTATAGTAAATTTCACCTGTATCGTAAATCTTCTTAACATACGATATACGTTCTGCAACCTTTACTTTTTCTTCAGTTTCAGGAATATATTTAATAAGGTCATAATCCTTATCACTCATATAATATATAACACTGAAATCTTCTGAAATGCCTTCAATGGAGTACACGCTTCCCGCTACTTTTGTCTTACCGATTTCACTGTTTACATTCCAAATATAACAATCGCCATCTGTTGTAAGATAAACAACCCTCTGCCCATCATTAGAAAAACAAAAATCAGTTACACCACTGTCAATTTTTGATTTTTCAGTCAAATCATGATAATATAAAGCCTGATCTTCACCTTTATTATATACAATTCCATTCCAAGTCGGGCTAACCATACTGTTTATAATATCTGAGTCGATTTTTATAGTTTCTTCATCACTACCCAGAATTTTATAGAACACACTCATACCATTATCATCTGTATTTATTTTATCGGGGTAAAACAACTGCTTTGTTTCTTCATTAAAATACTCGCCAGCCAAATATGTATATCCATTAATATATTCCGGAACATCATAACCGAATTCAGTTAAATCCTTACCTTCTATATTATCAAACAAATTAGAAGTGATTTCTATTTTTTCATTATTGCGCAGGTCAGTATAGTAAATTTCTTCATCTTTTATATAGAAAAGTCTGTCACGTTTAACCGTATCTCCTTTAAAGCAAAAAACATACACAAAAATCAGTGCAGACACCAATAGTATTGCAACTGCACCCAGAACTACAAACAATATCTTATTTTTAGGTTTTGGTTTTTCCTGTTCGTCTCCCTTTTCATTAACAACTTCTTCGGATGACATTTGTGTTTCTTCAGTTTGTGCTTTTTCTTCGATTGTAGTTTCAAGAACTTTGTTTTCTTCCATAACTTTATCCTCCAAAATGTTTATTATTTTTACAACAATGTAAAAACTTCGACATATTTATTATATGATGTAATACTTCATTTGTCAATAGATGTATTAAATCATTTTATGAGTCAATAATTCATTTTATAATTGAAGTATAGAATGGAGTTGATTAAATGAGCAGTAATCCTGACATAAATACAAGTCTAGGCGAAAAGGTAAAAACACTTCGCAAAAACAAAAAAATTACGCGTGAAATGTTGGCAGAAAAGCTTAACGTAAGCACCAGATTCCTCGCTGATGTTGAATCGGGTAATGTTGGAGTTTCTCTCACAACCTTAAAGAAACTTTGCAATATTCTGGAAACAACATCAGATTATCTGTTAGATATCTCTTCATATACAGATAAAGAATTGCAATATATAGAAATCGAAAATAAAATTAAAAAGATTGACCCCAGACATCTTGAAGACCTGTCAACAATCATAGAAGCATTTTCAAATACAACAAAAAACCTGCTTACCTAAAAAAGGTAAGCAGGTTTTTTAAAACTCAATTCTTTCAAAAATTCCGTTCATATAGGCTATTGCCATACCGAAATTTGTGATGGGAACACCAAAGTTTTCGGCATCAGAAATTTTAGACAACATATTTTTGCGGTTTAGCATACATCCGCCACAATGTAAAATAAGCTTGTAGTCGGATATATTTGTCGGAAACCCCTGACCCGCAAAGAAATCGATATTAAGCTCACCACCTACGAATTTTGTAAGAAGTTTCGGAAGCTTTCCTCTTGCGATATCATCAGGGAGAGAATGGTGGGTACACGACTCCATAATAAGCACTCTGTCCCCTGCTTTAAGGGTTGATAAGGTTTTAGCACCCTCTTTGAAAACGTCGATATTACCCTTGTTTCTCGACATAATGACAGAGAAAGAAGTGAGCGGAATTTCTTTCGGTAAAACCATATTCACCTCTTTAAAGACCTGAGAATCGACTATAACGAGGGCAGGTGGCGATTTTAAAAGCTCGAGAGTTTCTTTCAAATCGTCAGGCTTTATAACAAGCGTTTTGCAGTTATTATCAAGCAAATCCCTTATCGTCTGCACCTGTGGGAGGATAAGTCTGCCTTTTGGCGCTTCGATATCCTGAGGGGCAACTAAGATTACAAGGTCGCCTTTTTTAACAAGGTGTCCTGTGAGAGTCGGAATTTCAAAATCAGTATCAGCATTTGCGATAATGAATTTTTTGAGTTTTCCCATCTCAGCTTCGTCCTTGCCATTTAGTTTAAGGGTCGGCAACGAAAACGGCAAATCCTTTTCCTTATCAAAGACGTTTAAAACCAAAACGGTTTTTACGTTGTTTTCTTTCAAAAGGTTTATATACTTTTCTTCCTCGGAAAACTCAGTCTGATTTGAAGAAATCACCAAAACTGCAAGGTCAGTTTTCTTAATGGCCTCAAGGGTTTTCTCCATACGCTTTTGTCCCAAAGCTGTATCGTCGGAAAAACCTGCGGTATCAACAAGCACCACGGGGCCTATCGGCAAAAGCTCCATTGCTTTGTAAACGGGGTCGGTGGTCGTACCCTTTTCGGAGGATACAATGGATACCTCCTGACCCGCTAAATTATTGACAATGGTTGATTTACCGCTATTTGTTCGCCCCAAAAAAGTTATATGAAGTCTGTTTGCACGGGGTGTATTCTGCATACAAATCCCTCCGAATTAAAATCTGAAGTCACGGCGGTTAGAGTTTTTGATATCCTCGATATTCTTTCTTGCAATCTCACGCACTTTTTCTTTGGGGATTTTGTTAAGCTCTTTTTCGATAAGCTCAAAGCCTACTTTCTGAGTTTTTTCAGAAGCGTAGTCTACCAAGAATTCCGTAAGCGTCATAAGTGCGTTGGGGTGGCAACAGTTTAAAATCTGTCCCGTTTTGCAAAGGCTCATAAAACGGTCACCCGTTCTGCCTTCTCTGTAACAAGCGGTACAGAAAGACGGAATATGTCCGTTTTCCATAAGCCAACAAACAACCTCGTCCAAAGTACGCTGGTCGGAAACGTCAAACTGCTCTGTATCGTGAGGGCGTTCTTCCTCGGTGTAACCGCCAACAGAAGTACGGGAAGCACCGCTTATCTGGGAAATACCGCAATTTAATGCTCTGCCACGAACTTTTTCGGATTCACGTGTAGAGATAATCATACCAGTATAAGGAACTGCAAGACGGATACAAGCAATAATTTTTTCGAAAGTTTCATCAGGGATAGAGTTATCGAAAACGTCGGGGTCGATATCGTCAGCACGTTTGATTCTCGGAACGCTGATGGTATGAGGTCCGACACCGTGAACAGCTTCTAAATGTTCAGCATGCATCATAAGACCTGCAAACTCGTATTTATAAAGTTCAAGTCCGAAAAGCACACCAAGACCTACGTCGTCAATTCCACCTTCCATAGCGCGGTCCATAGCCTCTGTGTGGTAATCGTAATCGTGTTTAGGGCCTGTGGGGTGGAGTTTTAAGTAGCTTTCCTTATGATAGGTTTCCTGGAACAAAATATAAGTACCGATACCTGCTTCTTTGAGTTTGCGGTAGTTTTCAACAGTTGTTGCCGCAATATTTACGTTGACACGACGGATAGCACCGTTTTTGTGGTTAACACTGTAAATTGTCTTGATACATTCCAAAATATACTCAATAGGGTTGTTTACGGGGTCTTCACCTGCTTCGATAGCAAGACGTTTATGTCCCATATCCTGAAGAGCGATAACTTCCTTTTTAACCTCTTCCTGATTAAGTTTTTTACGGCAGATATGCTTGTTCTTAACGTGGTAAGGACAGTAAACGCATCCGTTTACACAGTAGTTTGAAAGGTAAAGCGGTGCAAACATAACGATACGGTTGCCGTAAAAAGCAAGTTTTATTTCTTCGGCAATCTTAAAGATTTCTTCTACCTTTTCGGGAATGTCACATGCAAGTAAAACAGAAGCTTCCTTATGGGAAAGTCCTGCACAGGTGTAGCCCGTTTCGGTTTTTTTAGGTCTTGCCTTATCTAAAATCGCGTCAATAAGTTCGAGATTATTTTTATTCTGCTCAGCGTACTCCAAAGTCGCCAAAATTTCCTCGTGGTTAATAAATTCTTCTGCTTTTAATGATTTTGGATTATAAACTGCCATATCAATTTTCCTTTCTAAATACCTTTTCTGCCAATCAGTAAAAGGTCGGTTTTTAATTTTTCAAGTTGAGTTTTATAGTCTGTCGCCTTGCTTTCGCGACCCGGGTATATATCGTATAAATCCCTTACGTTTGCGGGAGTTACTTTCTGCATAATTACGTTTGCACCGCAGTTTAAAGCGTCACTAAGGCCACCTTTTATATTAAGTGCCGTGGTTGACGGCAAATTGACGTCCTTTAAGACAATTCTCGCAACTGCCAAAGCTTTAAGCGTCATAAAGGCATCGCCGTCGGGGTTACCTCTGAGTGCCGTTTTTTCGTGGCAGATGTAAGGCCCTATTCCTGCCATTTTCACCTTTAATTCTTTAAGATGGAGGATATCCTTTGCAAGGATTTCTACAGTCTGTCCCGGAAGTCCCACCATAAAACCGCTTCCAAGCTCGTAGCCTAAGTCAAAAATATTTTTCTGACACTCAAATCGGTTTGCAAAGCTTGATGAATGATATTTGTTATAAAGAATTTCGTCAGCGGTTTCGTGCTTTATGAGATAACGGTCGGCACCGCATTTACGCCAGTATTCGTAATGGTCAAAGGGGCGTTCACCGACACTTAAAGTAATTTTAAGGGAGGTTTTTTTCTTTATCTCCTTTATAATGTCGCCGAGCATCTCTTTGGTGTAATAAAGGTCCTCACCGCTTTGAAGTACAAGGGTTTTATACCCTGCCTTATCGGTTTTGAGTGCTACGTCGATAATCTCATCGGGTGTCATACGGTATCTTTTTAGCTCATTATTCTTTGCAAACAGCCCACAGTAAGCACAGTTGCATCTGCAGTAGTTTGAAAACTCTAAAATCGCCCTTATATGTACTGCGTCACCGCAATACTCTTCTCTCACCTTGTCAGCAAGGACAAAAAGCTCATCTGCGTTTTCAAGTTCAAGAAGCGGCACTAAATCCGAAACCGCAGGATTTTCTGGTAACTTTATCATATATTATCCTTTCGCAATCGCAGATTTAACGGAAACTCCTTTTAGTTTTCCGAGTTTTCCCGTCATCGCACTTATCTCGTCAACAGTACCGTCAACGATAAGAGAAATAACAGAAACCCCTCTTTCTTTATAAGGAAGTCCCATTCGCCCTGCAATAATACCGCTATATTGATGCAAAAGATTGTTGATTTCATCGGAAACACTGTTATCCTCAACCACTATTCCGACAACGCCAAGTCTTTTTTCCATTTTGTCACCTCAAATAAAAAACTCTCTGATGCCGATAGCAAAAGAGAGTTATTTTCATAATATTGCACTCACCTTTTGCCCGGACATTTCCCGACAATCAGATTGATTTTTGATTTTTCTGCCGACAGATGAATAAATCCACCTGTCCGCTAACCATATTATACCACTATATTTTATTTTTTGCAAGTCTTTTATACTAAAAAAGTGTATTTAATTTTTAAAGCAAAAAGCCAAAGAAATAAATCTTCGGCTTTTTGCTTTCACAGGGTGCTATATATCTCTTTTTCTTATTATGTCTATATTATAAACGTAAGACGCGATTAATACAAGTATGTTTTTTGACATAAAAAAGTATTTGTTTTTTACTTTTTGCGATATTCAAGCGGAGTTTTACCCGTATAAAATTTAAAGTCACGGAAAAATTTGGTTTTGTCGGCGTATCCCACTTCAAAAATTATATCGGTAATTTTAAGATTGGTGCTTTCAATAAGGTGCAGTGCCTTGCGTATGCGTATGTTTTTAAGATACTCTGTAAAATTGCACCCCGTGTACTCTTTAAAGATACGGCTGAAATAGGAAGCATTATAGGAACACATTCCGGCAATTCCCGAAAGAGTAAGCTTTTCGTGACAGTGAGTACCAATATAGTGAATAAGCTTTTCGGAAACTCCGTCAAACGAGCAGTCAAGCTCCAGAGACATTTTTCTGAAAAGTGTTATCAGTAAAACGTTAAACTGGGAACGTATAAAAAGCTCGAACCCCGGGTTTTGCTTGTCCTGTTCCTTTATAATATCGTCGATTATGGCTTCGGTTCTGTTTCGCTCGTCGCCTTTAAAGGTAACCTTGCGTTGGTTCTCATCAAGAAGTCTTTTAAAGCTTTCAAACTCGGGAAGATTTAAAAGTGCAAAGGCGTTTTCATGATTTTCAAGGCTTTTGCTTATATACTCAGGCTTCATCAGAATATTTACAGAGACACTGTCTTTAAAAATTTCCATACTGTGGGTTTCGCCGTAATTTATAATGAGCATATCTCCGCGCGAAACGGGATATTCCTTATCGTTTATCTTATGAATAATTTTCCCCCTGACAGTATACACCATCTCGATAAAATCGTGCTTGTGGCTGTGATAAGGCTCATCATCCTTGTGATAAACCTTGCTGACGTACGCAAGGTCCGACATAAAAAACTGATTGTCTTTTTCAAATACTGACATCTTAAGCCTCCGTGAGTTTACTGAGATTTTCTTCCGAATACTCAATTTCCGATGAATACATTCTTGCGACCTCGTCAATTGCAAACCCCGTCTTTTCGCAGATTGTACCGATAAGCAAAACGCTTAAAACGGTGAATTTCAAAGTCTTTTCAAAGTTATCTTCTTTTAAGTGCCTGAAAACAAAATAGCAAGAGAGCTGTTCAAATTCCAAAGCATACTTTTCAAAGTCGGAAAGTTCATGCCCTTTAATACTTTCAAGGATTTTAGTCCAGTTTTCATCAAGGCGTTCAAGAGGCATAAAGGTTTCATAAAGCGGTATCTTAAAAGCATCTTCGCAGAGTGAAAAAAGCCTTTCTCTAATGCTTAGATTTCTGTTTTGCAAAGCTTCAAAGATTTCCTGTCTTTTTTTGAAAAAATCGTTTGAGATAGGGGTAGGAACAGAAAATTTTTCTTTTTCCGAAAGGATAATCCTTGCCGCTTCCTCGCAGGAGAGTCCTATTCCCATTTCAAGAAAATCATCATACTCGTTACAAAACCTCGGGTGCATATAACAAATATCACAAAGGGCATCCTCACCGTAATTACAGATAATTTCGCAAAGATTATTCTTATTAAGAAACGGGCATCTCTCCCCCGCTTTTAAGATAAAATGCGGTGGCTCACCCTCGATGTTTTTTAAAAAATCTTCACCGAGAGTGTTATAAAGGCTCATCGTATCGTCGTCGATATCAATTTCCCACCCGACACAACAACTGTGTTTGCATTTATCGGCAATACATTTGAATTTGTGATAATAGTTTGGTACAAACTTCTCCATTAAAATTACTCATTTCTTATAAGCTCAAAATCTTCGCCCTCAAAAATAACACGAAGCGTTTTTGGTGCTTTTACGGAATAGATTTTCTTACCGCCAACACGCTTGAAGCTGACTTCAACGCTGCCCTGAGGTACGGGGATTTTAAGGTCTATAAAATCAATATCGTCTTCTATATTTGGATTTATAAAAAGCTTATTATCCTTAAGTCCGAAAAGTTTCACACCCATAATACGGGAAGTGATAAAATATATCGGAGAACTTGCCCACGGATGGCACCAGCTGGTATTTCCTTTCTGGTCGGCACCCCATACCTCCATACAGGTGGTAGCGCCCTCACGCACCATATTGTTCCAGGAATAGATACTGTCGTTTGTCAAAAGCGCGTAGGCTTCCTTGTGATACCCTGCTCTGTAAAGCCCCTCGATAACGAAATACGCAAAGTAAACGCCACAGTTTAAGCCTTTTTTAACAATGAGATCTTTTATCGTTTCGTAGCCGTCGGGAACTTCAAGACCAAAGAAAAGCTGAAGCACGTTGGAATGCATAGCACAATGGTCGGAGCTTTCGGTATCTTTATAAAGCTTTGCCTTACTGTCATAAAGCTTATCCTGTATACCATTTTCCATCTTAAGGTATAACGCCTTAAACTTCTCTGCTTTTTTATTGTCGCCGACTATATCATAAAGCTCTGACGCTACTTTAAGCATTCCGTAGAAGAAAAGATTTACCGGTGTGCAAACACCTTCCGTTGCCTTGTCATAATCATATCCATCACGGAAATTCTGTGGCCAGTCAACAAGCAAAAGAGGTGTTCCTTCAGGCACTTTTTCCATATGTTTTATTGCTTCAAGCAAACCGTCATCATTTAAGGCTCTTGAATAGAATTCCCACACGCCATCAACTGTCGGGAGAGTTTTTCGCAAAAGCTCGATATCACCTGTATAGTCATAATACTCTTTAAGGAAAAGAGGTACAAGTGCAGAATAGTCAGCCAACATATCAATATCATAGCTTGGAACGTGCGCCATAATGGCGGGGCAATATCTCGACGTATTAAATAAATCCATTATGTATTTTTTATATACTCTCGTATCCCCCGTGAGGATAAGGTGAGACAACCCTACAATCAGGGCATCACCGATAAAGCCACCTCTTTCACGGGTAGGACAATCGTAATATGTATCCTGAGTTGCGATTTTAACGCTCTCTGCGCAAATTTTCCAGATATCATTGAGGTCTTTAGACGAGGAGTTAAAATGTGCAAGATCCTCACAAAACGGATAATGTCTTACAACGGCGTAAACGTCAGACGGATCAAAGCCTTTTCCGATTATCTCAGCATACCTAAAGCCTCTGTAGTCAAAATACTCAAGTAAATCGTCTTCACCCGACAAGGTCATTGTGTCGGAATATACACAGTTTGCCCTTAATTCAAAACGCGCTCTGCCGTTTTCAAGAAGCTCCTCTGCAAAACGGATTTCAACGGTATCACCTTTTTCACCTTTGAAATGCGTTTCGAGAATTCCCACAATTTCCTTACCAAAATCAAAAAAGTAGCCGTTTTCGATTTCTTTAATCTCTTTCGGGAAAACTTTTTTGTAAGTCACGGGAGGGGTAATCTGCGGGGCAAGGTTATATTCAGACGGATAAGGTTTTGCAGCAACAATAGCGTTACTCCAGGAAGCCGTATCATATCCGTTTTCTTTCCAACCATATTCAAGTTTTGACATATCGATATCTTCGGAAAACAGAGTCTGATGCCCGAGTATTTTTGACGGAGTATAGGCATCACACTCAGTGTATTGCCAACTTCTGTCAGTTACGATAAGGTCTTTTTCGCCATCTTGGTACTCGATATGAAGCTCAGCTATCATACCTGATAGGTTGTCGGCACTTATCATATAAATATTAAAAAGTCCCTGATAATAAACGTGAACGGCAATGGTGTTTGTACCGTTTTTAAGAAGGTCAGTTACGTCATAGCAGTTATAGTTATATGCATGAGGATAAGACTGTGCAGGTCCTTCGCCCACCATATCCCCGTTTATATACAGTTTATAGAGGTCGTCGGCAGTGATAAAAAGCTTCGCTTTGCGGATTGCTTTTTCTTCTACCTTTATTTCTTTTCTGAAAAAAGTATGGATATTCTGTGTTTCGGAATTGAACCATTTTTCACTGTCGTGGCCGTACTGACGGCAGGCGGAGAGATGATAAAATCTCTCTGAAGTTATAAAATATCCTTGCCAATCGGTTTTTTCACCCACAATAGCACGGGGTGAATAGTTATCGTAAAATCTTTTCATCGCTTATATTCTCCTCTTCTTCACTCATTGTAACACTTTAAATTTACTCATTTCTTATAAGCTCAAAATCATCGCCTTCAAAAATAACACGAAGTGTTTTTGGCGCTTTTACGGAATAGATTTTCTTACCGCCAACACGCTTGAAGCTGACTTCAACGCTGCCCTGAGGCACTGGGATTTTAAGGTCCATAAAATCAATATCGTCTTCGATATTTGGATTTATAAAAAGCTTGTTTTCACGAAGTCCTGAAAGCTTTACGCCCATAACACGGGAAGTGATAAAATATATCGGTGAGCTTGACCACGGATGGCACCAGCTGGTATTTCCTTTCTGGTCGGCACCCCATACCTCCATACAGGTAGTAGCGCCCTCACGCACCATATTGTTCCAGGAATAAATACTGTCGTTTGTCAAAAGCGCGTAGGCTTCCTTATGATACCCTGCTCTGTAAAGCCCCTCGATAACGAAATACGCAAAGTAAACTCCACAGTTTAAGCCTTTTTTAACAATAAGGTCTTTTATTGTTTCGTAGCCGTCAGGTGCTTTAAGGTCATAGAAAAGCTGCATAACGTTTGCGTGCATAGCACAGTGTTCAGAGGAATCGGCATCAACAAAAAGCTTTGTTTTTTCATTGTAAAGTTTATTTAAGATACCTTTTTCCATCTTAAGGTATATATCCTCAAATTCTTTTCCTTTAGCCTCATCACCTGCTTTATAATAAAGCTTTGAAGTAGTTTTAAGCATTCCGTAAAAGAAAACGTTTACAGAGGTACAAACGCCGTTGAAGGCCTTTTCGACGTCATAACCGTCACGGAAATTCTGTGGCCAGTCGATAAGTATCGTCGGCATATGTAACGGCACTTTTTTCATATGCTCAATTTTGCCAAGCAGTCCGTCATCATTTAAAAATTGCGAATAATACTCCCATACCCCATCAACTATCGGGAGAGTTTCACGCAAAAACTCTATATCACCCGTATAGTTATAGTATTCTTCTAAGAAAAGCGGAACAAGTGATGAATATTCGGCAAGGATATTGATATCATAAGACGGCAGATGTGCCATAACTACGGGGCAGTATCTTGACGCATTCGCAATATCCATAATGAATTTTTTGTATATTCTTGTATCGCCTGTCAGGATAAGGTGGGACAGCCCCGTGATAAGAGCATCGCCTAAGAAACCGCCCTTTTCACGGGTAGGACAGTCGTAATAAGTGTCCTGAGTACCGATTTTTACGCCTTCTTTACAGATGTCCCAGATTTTATTAAGTGCATCCGATGAAGAATTAAAATATGAAGCTTCTTCGCAAAGCGGATAATGTCTTACAACGGCATACACTTTCTTAGGGTCAAAGCCTTTTCCGATTATCTCGGCATAGCGAAAGCCTTTGTAATCAAAATACTCGAGTAAATCGTCGTCACCCGACAGAGTTATTTTATCTGAGTAGTAGCAGTTTGCCCTTAATTCAAAACGCACTCTGCCGTCACTTAAAAGCTCCTCGCCGAAACGGATTTCAACAACGTCACCTTTTTCCCCTTTGAAGAAAGCTTCAATACTACCCGTGATTTCTTTACCAAAATCAAAAAAGTATCCGTTTTCGATTTCTCTAATCTCTTTCGGGTAAACCTTTTTATAGGTCACGGGAGGGGTAATCTGCTCTACAAGGTTATATTCGGGTGGAAAAGGCTTTGCTGTAACAATGGCATTACTCCAGTTAGCGGTGTCGTAGCCGTTTTCTTTCCATCCTTTGTGAAGTTTTGACATATCAATATCTTCGGAAAACTGAGTCTGATGTCCCAGTATACGGTCACCCGTATACCCGTCACATTCATTGTATTTCCAGCTTCTGTCGGTTACGATAAGACACTTTTCTCCGTCTTCATACTCTATATGAAGCTCGGCTATCATTCCTGACAGATTATCGGCACTTACAAAATAAATATTGAAAAGTCCCTGATAATAAACGTGTACGGCAATAGTATTTACGCCATTTACAAGCAGGTCTTTAACGTCGTAACAGTTGTAGTTATATGCAAAGGGATAGGACTGTGCAGGGCCCTCACCCACTATATCCCCGTTTACGTAGAGTTTATAAAGGTCGTCAGCAGTGATAAAAAGCTTTGCCGAACGGACAGCTTTTTCTACCTTTATTTCCTTTCTGAAAAAGGTATGGATATTCTGTATTTCGGTATTAAACTGTCTTTCTCTGTCGTGTCCGTACTGATGGCAGGCAGGCAGATGATAAAACCTGTGTGAAGTAATAAAATATCCTTTCCAGTCGGTCTTTTCACCGACAACGGCACGGGGGTAATAATTGTCATAACTACTCTTCATATTAAAACCTCTCTTTCTTATACACATTATATCACAAAATATAAAAAGCACAAGTAATCACCTTGTTAAAATATCAAAAAAGTGATACAATTATACCAAGGAGTTGATGGAATGAAAATGAAACCTGCCTGTACTTATAACCCCGGAGAAATGACGGGGAAAGAGTGGATAGATTTAATGCACTCAAAAGGCTTTAAAGCTATGGAAATTGCTTATACAATGCTTCCTGATGATGAAAAGGACGATATTGTAAATTATGCAAAAAGCTCAGGTTTTTCACTAAGCATTCACTCGCCTTACGGGAAAAATAATATCACTGATTCCGATACAGAAAACCGTGAAAAATCTCTTGCTCAGGCAAAAGAAGCTATCGACTTTGCAGCAAAGCACAACCTTCGAGTAGTTACCTTCCACCCAGGCAGAATGTCGCCCGACGATAACTCCCCAGAAGAAAAATGGGAGCTTCTGCTTAAGGTGGTAGCTGAAATTGCAGAATATGCCAAAGAGAAAAAAGTTAAAATAGGTCTTGAAAATATGGAGCTTCGCCCCTTTGAACTCGTATACACCATCGACGACCTTAACCGCTTTGCCAAGTTTGGCATCGATAACCCGTACTTTGGCGTTACACTTGACTTTGCGCATTTTTCATCCCACGGCATCTTGAAACCCGATTTGTCAAAGCTTAATCTCCCCGTACATAACGTGCATTTAAGTCAGGGAAAGGATAAAAAAATGCACTTCCCTCTTACTGTCGAAGGCGGAATGGTTGACTTGAAATCCGTTTGCGAGGTTTTAAAAGAATACAATTATGACGGCTTTGTGGTATTTGAAACACGCGAACAATACCCCGAAAGTAAAGATGTTTTCGTTAATGCTATGGAGAAGTGATAATTCACTTCTCTTTTTGTATATCGCTTTAATTTTGCGATAAACTAAAAATATGAAAAAGATGTATTTTTATCTGCTTGGAGCATTGGCAGGAATTTTGAACGGACTTTTCGGTTCGGGTGGCGGAACTATCGTTGTTCCCATGCTCCAGAAAGCGAAAATTGAAAGTAAAAAATGTCACGCTACTTCAATTGCGATAATTTTCCCATTGAGTATCGTAACGGCTTTTATCCTCAAAAACAAAGTCGAAGTAGGAATTTTTGATGCAGTTAAATATCTTCCGCTTGGAATAGTGGGTGCTTTGCTCGGCTCGTTTTTTCTTAAAAAGATACCAAATGCACTACTTAAAAGAATTTTCGGAGGGATAATTGTATTTTCGGCTGTAAGGCTTCTGTTGAGGTGATTTTATGGGTTTTATTGTAACAGGGGTAGTTTCACTCCTTTCAGGTGTCACCGCGTCTATGGGGCTTGGTGGGGGCTTTGTACTGCTTATCTATCTCACTGCCTTTGCCGATATGCCACAGATGGATGCGCAGTTTATAAACCTTATATTCTTTTTGCCGATAGCAGTAATATCACTTTATTGTCATAACAAAAACGGACTTATCGAAAAGAAGGTGATTTTGCCGTCGGTAATAACGGGGATTTTGGGAGTTTTACTCGGAGTTACTATGGCAAACTACTTCGGAAATGAAATTTTAAGGAAAATTTTTGCTATATTTTTACTTTTTATAGGGTTAAAAGAGCTGTTTTTTAGCAAAAAAGAAAAAAGTTCAGAAAATTTTCAGAAAAAATAAAAAAACACTTGCATTTTTCAAAATGGTGTGGTATAATACAATACGTTGTCTGGGTGTGGCGCAGATTGGTAGCGCGCTACCTTGGGGTGGTAGAGGCCGCAAGTTCAAATCTTGTCACTCAGACCAGGGTGAGTAGAAATACTCACCTTTTTTTAATGGGGTGTCGCCAAGTGGTAAGGCATCAGATTCTGGCTCTGACATTCCGAGGGTTCAAATCCTTCCACCCCAGCCAAAAATAAAAAGCATCGCGAAAGCGGTGCTTTTTATTTTTGAATTGAAATGAGGGATTTGAACCCTTGAGAAGGCTCGAAGCGTAAAGAAAACCTCTCGGTGAGAGGTTTTTAGCGTAGAGGCCCTTGTGCTTTAGCGCAAGGGAAATGTTTTGCGAAGCAAAATGTCAATCCTTCCACCCCAGCCAGGAAAAAAGCACTTCGAAAGAAGTGCTTTTTTCAATTAAATCCACCTTTCGGTGGGTGAAATATTGCTTTGCAATATGAAATACGCCTTTGGCGTATGAAATCGCTATGGCGATGGGTGGATTTAATTTCATATTTTACCGATAGGTAAAATATTTCATCCAAACTTGTTTTGGATTTCATCGTGAGAGTAGCGAACGATTTCATCAAAATAAAACAGAGGGATTTGAACCCTTGAGAAGGCTCGAATAAAAAAGAGAAGTGAATTATCACTTCTCTATTAAGTCTTTTACTACTTTTGAGGCGAGGACGTATCCTGCGACGGGTGGGCAAAATGAAATACTTCCCGGGGCGTTTTTGCCGTCTTCTGCGATTACGCATTTCTTTGCAGGTTCTGTGGAATAAAGGACTGTCTGGTGCGTTATTCCTCGGTCTTTTAATTCCTTTCGCATAACTCTTGCGAGTCCGCAACCTGCGCCCGTTTTGGCGGTTTCACCTATATCCCCTATTTTGAATGCAGTCGGATCAAGGCGGTTCCCCGTGCCAAGGCACATTAAAAGTCTTATATTTTTTTCTTTGCATTTTTGTGCTAAATGAAGCTTTGCAGAAACTGTGTCGATACAGTCGATAATATAATCGGGATTTAATTTAAAAATTTCATCTGCAGTTTCTTCATTGTAAAAAATCGGGAGAGGTATTACGTCACAGTCGGGGTTAATATCCAAAAGGCGTTTTTCACAAGCTGTAACCTTGCTCATACCGACGGTACTTCTCAGCGCTATAAGCTGACGATTTATATTAGTTAAAGAAACCTTATCGTGGTCAACCAAAATAAGTTTTCCCACCCCTGCTCTGCAGAGTGCTTCGGCACACGCACCACCAACACCACCGACACCTATAACTGCCACGGTAGCGCTATTAAGTTTTGTAACGGCATCATAACCGATAAGCATTTCTTCACGCGCAAGCCAGTTTTCCATAATATTTCTCCCTAAAGAAAATCCCCCGTAAAACGGGGGACATAATTTTTAATACTCCACCTTGCCGTCGCACAGCAACATAAACCCGCTTTTCAGCAGGTGGGTACATGCCCTGACGTCTCACGCTCCCTTCGTCCGTAAAACGGGAGGTCTGCAATCTTCGTCAGGAGACAAAATTCCCTAAATATAAGTGTTGGATTTATAAAATGCTGTGACATACTCGAACAAGGCAGAAAGTAAATACAAATTTATTCTTCCTCTTCGTCAAACATAGAATTAAGACGATCCAAGAACATATTTCCGATGCGATCGTATTCGTCATCATCGTCAATAGAAGCGAGCATTTCTTCATCATTAACCATTTCGGAAGTGAGGATAACGAGTTCACCGTCGTTTTCAAGCTGTTTTTGGGGATCGTCATAAATGGGAATCAAAGCAAAGTAGCGTTTGCCGTCAACTTCCATAGCATCGAGCATTTCAAAAGTCTGCTCAACGCCTTCTTCGTCCACTAAAGTATAGAGATTTGCTTCATCATAATATTCAGCCATAATAAGCCTCCACAGTTAAATAATATTTTGCACTACCCTTCTATTTTACCTTTTTTATTATTCAAAGTCAAGCATATTTTGTAAACATTAAAATAACTTTCTTTTTATTGGTTAAATATAAAAATTTTCAACATTTTTTAAAAAAACTATTGACAATACACAAAAGGTATGCTATACTGTAGCCATAGAAGATAATCAACATTCAAAAAGCAAGAAGGTGATTCCGATGAAAAGTGAAGAATGTTGTTTCATCAGAGTCAATGGTGAAAGAACGTAAATCAAAATTATATAGGATATTTTGAACGATTACGATTTTAGACCTCTCGTAAAACGAATTCATTATTCAGGTAACGGCACTTAGCCGATGAAATTTTTGATTGACGACAAACCATTGATTATTTTCTATTTGATGCATAAAGCATCATTGGCTTTGGTGAACAACCGAAAAATTAAAATATTAAGAAAATGGTGAGTCCAATGTACTAAGATGTTTGATAACAAAATAAACTATGAGGTGTTACCAATGTTTTAGTTATCTTACTAAAAGACTATACTAAAAAGAAAAGAGATGTCAGACTTCAAATAGTTAATTATAGGTAATTTCAAAATTTTAAAGAAATGAGATGGAGAAATTCAAGTAGTTAATTAAAAAGTAAAACAAGCCGGTGTCCGAAGGAGACACCGGCTTTTGTGTTTTTGTTACAAAATATACCCTCCAAGGATACCCAGTACCGCCGAGATACAGATTACGATAATCGGATGTACTTTTTTGAAAATCATAATAACGGACGGTATGAAAATCGCGAGAGAAAGGTAGAGACTCGCACTGCCAAAAATTTCCGCAGAAAATCCATCAGGGATGAATACAGTTTTTAAAATCGACAAGATAGCAGAGCCGATAAGTCCTACAACGGCGGGTTTGAGCCCTGCCATACAGCCTTTTACCACCTTGCTTCCCTTAAATTTATCAAAGAATTTTGCAACGAGCAAAATCACAACAAACGACGGCAGTACAACACCTAAAGTCGCACACACAGAGCCAAAAACTCCGCCCATTACAGAACCTACGTAAGTTGCCATATTAATTGCAAAGGGGCCGGGGGTACTTTCGCTCACCGCAACGAAGTTGATAAGCAAAGCTTCTTCCATCCAGTTTTTTGTAAGAACAGCTTCCTGAATAAGCGGAAGCATAGCATATCCGCCACCGAAGGTAAAAGCACCGATTTTAAAAAAGGTTAAAAAAAGCTCAAGATAAATCATTTATTTTTCCTCCTTTCAGCCATAAAGGAAGAAACAAGTCCGATAACCGCGCAGAGGATAAGCACGTAAATAACGTTTATTTTAAGGAATGCAACAAGGATAAAGGAAAGTGCCATAACGATATAGGACACAAGCCCTTTGGGGGCTTTTTTATACATAGACCACAAAGCTTTTATTAAAAGTGCGAGTACACCTGCGCGGATGCCGTTAAAGGCAAACTGTACGGCTTTTATATCCTGAAATTCTTTTAAAACGTAAGAAATTATCAAAATGATTGTAAACGAAGGAAGCACCATACCCAAAGTTGCAAAAAAAGCTCCCCAGAAACCCGCTACACGGTAGCCGACAAAGGTGGATGAGTTAATAGCAATCGGTCCGGGGGTTGATTCTGCAATTGCGATTATATCGAGGATATCGTCATCGGTCGCCCATTTTTTATTCTCCACTACTTCTTTCTGGATAAGCGGTATCATAGCATAGCCGCCACCAAAGGTGAAAGCGCCTATTCTGAAAAAGGTCAGAAAAAGTTGCCATAAAATCTTCATAATTACTCCTTTTGATCTTATCTTCAACAAAAAAGGACGGAAATTTCCGTCCTTTTATTTTTAGTCAGCAAGATAGGTTTTTACCATTGCCTGCAGAAGTTCATCACGGTCAATTTTCCTGATTAAGCTTCTTGCATTGTTATGGGTGGTAATATAAGTCGGGTCCTCCGATAAAATATATCCTACAATCTGACTGATAGGATTATACCCTTTCTGTTTGAGCGCATCGTAAACTTCGGTAAGTACACGGCGCATCTCAAGCTCCTTATCGTCCGGAACCTTAAAGGTCATGGTTTTGTCGTACATATTATCACCTCACAAAATTTCAAAACAGAAAATTTCTGTCTACAGGAATATTATACCTCATTTAAAAAGATTTTACAAGAGTTTTATTGTCTTAAATTAACATTTATTTTTGAAAGCTCTTTAAAAATCTTATTCATAGCGTTATCGCACTCTTCAACAGTAAGAGTACGGTCGGCAGCTCTTAAAATAATCGAGTAAGAAACACTCTTCTTGCCTTCGGGAACCTGAGCGCCTTCGTAAACGTCGAAAAGCTTGATTTCTTCTAAGATATTCGGGATAACGCGTTTGATTGCTTTTTCGATTTCAATAATCGGCAAAGTCTTGTCAGCAAGGAGAGAAAGGTCTCTTGTAGACGCAGGGAACTTGGGCAAAGGTTTATATTTCTTAACGTTGTCTGCAAGTTCAAACATCTTAGCAAGGTCAAATTTTGCAACGTAAGCCTTTGTGCCTATGCCATAGTTTTCTGCAACCACGGGGTGTACTTCACCAAAGATACCGAGTTCTTCTTCGCCCTTAAAGATTTTAGCAGTACGGCCCGGGTGGAAAGTAGGGTCATCAGTAACGGGAACGATATCCCAGTCCTTGATATCACCTGCATCAAGCATACCTTCAACGATACCTTTAAGGGAATAGAAATCTTCCTTTTCACCGTAAAGTCCGATTACAACCTGAGGCTTTTCATCGGGTAAAGTTGTGGGAGAGGTAGGAATATACTCGTTGCCGATTTCGTAGAAAGCACCTTCGGCATTTCGGTTATTATAGTTTGTTTTGATAACTCCAAGCATAGAGGGCAAAACCGAAGTACGCATCACACTTGTATCTTCACCAAGAGGATTTAAGATTTTAACGGACTCACGGCGTTTGTCATCTGCGGGTAAATTCATTCTGTCATACTCTTTGGGGCTTACGAAAGAGAAAGTCATAACTTCGTTACAACCCATAGCGAGCATAGCATTTTCGATTGTTCTCTGATATTTCTGTGTAGCAGAAAGGCTTCCTTCACTGCTTCCTCTGAGCTGGGAAACGGGGATTTTATCGTAGCCGTAAATTCTTGCAACTTCTTCAGCGATATCAGCTTTGTTATGGATATCGATACGATAGCTCGGGGAAACGATTTCATTGCCGTCAAATACAAAGCCCAAGGTATCAAGAATTTCTCTCATTCGGCTTTCGGGGATATCTGTACCCAAGAAGCGGTTAATTCCGTCGGGGTCAAAGGGTACTCTGGGTGCAGGAATAACGTTTCCTCTTTCGTCGATTACGCCGTCAACCACTTCACCGCAACCTAAGATTTCGATAAGCTCACAAGCTCTCATCAAAGCATCCATCGTGCCTTCGGGGTCAAGACCTTTTTCAAAACGTGCGGAGGACTCAGTTCTGAGACCTAAAGCTTTTGCAGTACGGCGTACGTTTGCGCCGTTAAAACAAGCAGATTCAAATACTACTGTGTTTGTATCATCATTGATGCCACTGTATTCGCCACCCATAACACCTGCTACTGCAGAGGGTTTTTCAGCATCGGCAATAACGAGCATACTTTCGCTAAGAGGACGTTCAACTTCATCGAGAGTGGTGATAGTCTCCCCTGCTTTGGCATTTCTTACAACGATTTTACCGTCTTTAACGTATTTAAGGTCAAACGCGTGCATCGGCTGACCGTATTCAAGCATTACAAAGTTTGTAATGTCAACGAGGTTGTTGATAGGTCTTACGCCACTTGCACGGAGTCTTTCACGCATCCAACGGGGAGATGCTTCAATCTTTACGTTTTTAACAACCTTAGCACTGTAACGATAGCAAAGGTCTTTGTTCTCAACGGATACGGAAAGATAATTTTTGATATCGTCACCGCTTCCCTTTACAACGGGAGCTTTGATATTTGCGGGAAGTGAGAAGGTAGCGGAAGCTTCCCTTGCAAGACCGATAACGGAAAGACAGTCAGGACGGTTTGAAGTGATTTCAAACTCAACGCAGGTATCGTCAAGTCCGATTACTTCGCAAACGTCGTCACCTGCTTTACAGTCTTCTTCGATAAGGAAGATACCGTCTTCAATAGCGTAGGGGAAATCGTTCACTGTAAGGTTAAGTTCACCTAAAGAACACATCATACCCTGACTCAAAACGCCACGGAGTTTACCTTTTTTGATTTTAACGCCGTTAGGCAAAACGGCACCGTCAAGTGCACAAGGCACCATAGCACCGGGTACTACGTTATCGGCACCCGTTACAATCTGAATATTTTCTTCTTCGCCGATATCAATCTGACAAACAACGAGTTTATCGGCATCGGGGTGTTTTTCAACACTTAAAACTTTACCGACTTTAACGTTTTTAATTTCATCATTTTCTTTTTCAAAGCCTTCGACTTTTGAACCGCTCATAGTCATAGCATCGGAAAATTCTTTTGCGGTTCCTTTATAATCAACGTAGTCTTTAAGCCATCTCATTGACAAATCCATAAATATTTACCTCCTTAGACTAAAACTGATTCAAGAAACGCAAATCGTTTTCATAAAGCAAACGCAAGTCGTCAATAGCATACTGACGCATTACAATTCTTTCAAGTCCTAAACCGAACGCAAAACCACTGTATTCTTCAGGGTCAATTCCGCAACCGCGGAGTACGTCGGGATGCACCATACCGCAACCCAAAATTTCAATCCAGCCTTCTCCTTTACAAAGTCTGCAGCCTTCACCATGACAAGCAAAGCACATAATATCAACCTCTGCAGAGGGTTCAGTAAAGGGGAAATGGTGAGGACGGAAACGAAGTTTTGCTTCCTCGCCGTAAAGCTTTTTAAGGAAGGTTTCGAGTGTTCCTTTAAGGTCAGCCATAGTAACGCCTTTATCGATTACCATACCCTCAATCTGGTGGAACAAGGGAGAATGTGTAGCGTCAACGGCGTCGGAACGATAAACTCGACCCGGTGAAATCATACGGATAGGGGGTTTCATATTCTCCATAACACGAATCTGTACGGGGGAAGTCTGAGTACGCAATACGATGTTATCGGAAATATAGAAAGTATCCTGAGTATCCCTTGCAGGATGGTCTTTGGGGATATTCAAAGCTTCAAAGTTATAATGGTCGTATTCAACCTCGGGGCCTTCAGCAACGAAAAATCCCATTCCGAGGAAGATTTCCTTAATCTGGTTCATAACAACGGTGTTGGGATGTGCTTTACCAACTGCACGTGTCTTACCGGGCATTGTAACGTCGATAGTTTCGTTTGAAAGACGAGCGTTAAGTTCTTTCTGTGCAATTGTGCTCTGATAAGAAGAAAGAGCTTCCTCCAAAGCTGCACGGACTTCGTTTGCAACCTGTCCGATGATGGGGCGTTCTTCGGGAGAAAGTGAGCCCATCTGTTTTAAGATAGCTGTAAGTTCGCCTTTTTTACCAAGGAATTTAACCCTGATTTCATCCAATTCTTTTGCGTTCTGACAGTTTTCCATTTCCTTTAACGCTGTCAGTTTAATCTGTTCTAACTGTTCACGCATATTTTTACCTCCAAATAAAAATAAAGCTTCCGTCCCAATGGGACGAAAGCTTAAAGTTTCCGTGGTACCACCCAAATTTCCGCAAAAAGCGGACACTTTTAAATCCTTTAACGGAGATTATCCCGTTATCCCCTACTCAAAAAATTCAGGGATACCGCTCACGGGTGAAACTTCACAATTTTCTTTACTTAAACGGACTTTCAGCCCAAGGTCCGTTCTCTCTGAAAGGGAAAATTGCTACCTGTCCCGGTCAATGCGTTTAATATCCTAACTATTATATCACTTTACAATATAAAATGCAAGTATTTTATTCTTCTACAGAAATTTCTTCTGAGATTTCTTCCGATACGGGTACTTCTTCAAGACTTTCTTCCGAAGAAACTTCCGCATCCACGTAGTTTAATGAATAAATATTATAACTGTCCTTTGAAACCTGTTTTAAGGTATAAATCATAACCTTTTCGGGTTCGGGTTCATACTTGTTGCCCGTGATATCACCCTGCCAGGAAACTCCGGGAGGGATATAAGAAACTTCTAAAATTCTGTCCTCACCCGAGCGTTTAATCGACTCAACTCTCGGAGTATACGGAAGCACGTGGGGAACCGCAGGGAAAATATAACTCTTGGCTTCCGAGTTATAGGTTATCATAAGCTGGGTATCACCTACAGTTTCGTGGGTGTATGAGATATCACCGAAAATGCTTTTAATCTGTACTTCGATATCACTCTGGGGAACGGTAATAAAATTAAACTCGTCAACGGGATATTTTGAGGTATCCTGAGTCATAATAAAACGCCATACACCCGCAGTGATAATGGTAGTATTCGTAGCTTTATCGGGGCTTTCAAAAGGTGGCGGGTCCTGCATAACGACGGGGGTTATAAACCATGCCATTTCCTCTTTGGTTTTGGAAGCGCCGATAACGTCTGACATTTTATTAAAAAGGAAAGAAAAACTTGCGATAATTCCTATCAGTGCAAAAATGAGCACTACAGCGCCAAATAAAATTCTTTTATTTACTTTCATTTTTTCACTCCTATCTTATCTGTCCGTTTCCGATTACTTTGTATTTAACCGAAGTCAAAGCGTCAAGTCCCATCGGACCACGTGCGTGAAGCTTCTGGGTTGATATGCCGATTTCAGCGCCCATACCGAATTCACCGCCGTCGGTAAAACGGCTTGAAGCGTTTAAGTACACTGCCGCCGCATCGACGTTATTTAAAAAAGTTTCTGCTTTTTTTATATCGTTTGTGACAATCACTTCGGAATGTCCCGTGCCGAAACGGTCGATGTGTAAAACGGCTTCTTCGACGTCATTTACTACTTTTACCGAAATTGCGTAATCCAAAAACTCGGTGTCATACTCTGTATCCGTTGCTTTTAATGCATCGGGAACGTATTTTAAGGTTTCCTCGCAACCGTACCATTGTACGTTACTTTTGTCAAGACGTTTTTTAGCAAGAGGCAAAAACTCTCCTGCGATACTCTTATCAACTAAAAGTGATTCAGCAGCATTACAGACGGAAACTCTGCTTGTCTTTGCATTTTCTAAAATATCAAGCGCCATATCAAAGTCCGCAGAGCTTTCAACGTAGATATGACAGTTGCCCACACCCGTTTCAATAACGGGTACAGTTGCATTCTGCACAACCGATTTTATAAGTCCTGCGCCACCTCTGGGAATAAGCACGTCAAGAGCATCAAGCTTCATAAGAGCAGTAGCAGTTTCCCTTGCGGTATCCTCAACAAGCTGAACGATATCCTCAGGGAGTGAGAGTTTTTTAAGTGCCTTTCTCATAACAAAAACGAGGGCTTTATTTGAATTAATTGCTTCCTTGCCACCTCTTAAAATCACGGCGTTACCTGATTTTATGCAAAGGGTTGCACCGTCAACCGTAACGTTCGGACGGCTTTCGTAGATAATACCAACAACGCCTAACGGCACTCTCGTTTTTAAGATATTAAGTCCGTTTGGTCTTACGATACCGCTTTCGGTAACACCGACGGGGTCGTCAAGTGAAATAAGCTTTCTTACCGCTTCACAGATGCCCTTTATTCTTTCGGGAGTTAAGGTAAGTCTGTCGATAAGACCATCAGCCATATTGTTTTTTCTGCCGTTTTCAATATCAAGACGGTTGTTTTCAAGGATATATTCAGTATTTTCTTCAAGTAAGGCGGCAATTTCTTCAAGGCATAAATTTTTAAGCTTTGTATCGGCTGTACCGATAACTTTTTTTGCCTTTTTTGCATTTGCGCCAAGGGTTTCAACGTAAGTCATTATTCTGCTCCTTTACATCCGATGAAGGTGCCGATTTCCTTGTCATCAAACAAATCGTAGAGCTTTTCGGGGTTTTGTCCGTTCATTATAACTGTCGGGAAACCTGATTTAAGTCCGATTTCCGCCGCAGTGATTTTGGTTATCATACCACCCGTACCGAGGTGAGAGCCTTCCCCACCCGCTAAAGCTTTAACGCTGTCGTCAATATGCCCGATTACGCTTATAAGCTTTGCATCATCGTTAGTGCGGGGGTTTTTATCGTAAACACCGTCGATATCGGTTAAGATAATAAGCAAATCAGTATTTGTAAGGCAACCTACGATTGCAGAAAGAGTATCGTTATCGCCAAACTCAATTTCTTCGGTTGAAACGGTGTCGTTTTCGTTTACAACGGGGATAACACCGAAATCAAGAAGATTCATAAAGGTATTTACAACGTGTTTTTCACGTTCTTTGTGGTCGATGATATCACGCGTCATAAGTACCTGAGCTACCGTATGGTTGTATTCGGAAAAATACTTATCGTAGCAATACATCAGTTCACACTGACCGATTGCGGCACAAGCCTGTCTTACGGGGATTTCACGGGGGCGCTCTTTAAGACCTATTTTACCTGCACCCACACCGATAGCACCCGAAGAAACAAGGATAACTTCCTTACCCGCATTCTTAAGGTCGGAAAGCACCTTTACGAGTTTTTCCATTCTCTGGATGTTTAAAAGTCCCGTTTTATGAGCCAGTGTGGAAGTACCTACTTTTATTACAACCCTTTTGGCATCCGATACTTTAGTTATCATTTTGCTACTCCTTTGACGTCAGTTTTCTCGCATAAAAAGCGAGTGTCATATTTTTATAAAGATAATATATGGGGAAAAATATCACAAACGAAAGATAGATAAAAAATAAATTTTTTCTTTTCTGTGACATATATTCTTTGGATTTTTTTAAAGCGTTTTTTACGGTAGTATCTCCGATAAGGTATTCGGTTAAAAAGTACCTTGAAGACAAAAGGATAAAAATCCACACCGTACATACTGTAAGCACCATAAAAACAAAGCTTAAAATCATCTGAAAAAGAAGCGATTCGTCACTTTGGTAACTTCTCATATAAATTATTTCAAGAATAACGAGAAAAGGCGGTGTAAACAGTAAAAAAGCTAAACTGAACTTTTTAAAATACACTCTTATTTTCAAGGCAATACACTTTAAAAAGCTTTTCGGTTTAAAAAAGAAGAAAATTTCAAAAAACTTTAAATCTTCGCCGTTTGCAACCTTGTAAAACCACCTTTTCGTGCCGATTTTAAGTGGAGTTACCGTCAAAAACGCCATAACAAGAAACGAAACTGCAAAGATAAAAAATTCCTTAGTGATTTTTTTGTCTGTGGTCAAAAGGTCGATTGCCATAAATAAAGGCAGGAAATATCTCAAAGCAAAAAGCAAGGCGGAAATAATATTCACCGTGACAAAAACCATAGCTGCCTTTCCTTTAATTTCGTAAAGCCTTCTCAATGCCTTTTTACACAGATTATAAGGCAAAATTATTCACTTTCCTCCAGATCGAAAATTTCGTATCCCATATCGTCGTTAAAATCATCGTTATATGGAAGCGGGTCAAAAACCTCAAATACCTTGTCCCTCTGCCAGAGCTGAGTTGTTAAAAGGGCGGTATATCCGTGACCGCTTTCAACAGACCAATAAAGTGGCTCACGTTTAGGATACCCGTACATTGACAAAAGATTTGAAATAACGCCGCCGTGGGTGATGACACAAGCTGTCCGTACCTTGTTTTTCATCATATCTTCAACGACTTCGTCAATGCCTTCCTCACAACGTTTTATGAAAGCAGACATATCTTCAGCTCCCTCGGGTACCGATTTCATACCGCTCTGCGCCCATTTTTTGAAAGCGTCGCTTTCTTTTAATTCGTCAAGGGATTTCCCTTCAAAAGAACCGAAATCGTATTCTCTTAAATTATTCACTATATGAATCATTCTGTCGGGGTACAAAACCTCGGCAGTGTCAAGGCATCTCTGCAAAGGAGAGGTATAAACCTTCTGCACGTCGGGGTATTCAAAAGCTTCCTTTAATTCATAAAGCTCTTTTTCGCCTTCTTTGGAAAGAGGCAGATCGGTAGAGCCTATGTATCTGCCTTCTTCATTTCCCTCAGTAAGTCCGTGACGGATGAAATATATCTTATAAGTAATCACAGTTAAACCTCCTGTAATTTTGATTTCTATTATCATTATACTATAAAATATGGTAAAAACACAACGGGTTTCACAAATTTTTAACTAAATTAATATCAATTTATACAAAAATTTAATTTTTGTAAAAAAACTCTTTACATCGTGTAACTTTTGTTATATAATTTACTGTGCGTTATCTCTTGTCGAAATATGTGGGATTTTCGCATAATGAGGCTTTATTTTGCCGCGTTAACAAAATTTAATAGGAGGTACGGTTATGAATTCAGAATTTCCGAGAATTCTTACCCTGCTGAGAAAAGAACGCGGCATCAGTCAGAAAAAAGCCGCTTCGGAGCTCAGTATTTCTCAGGCGCTTTTATCCCATTACGAAAAAGGTATCCGTGAATGCGGTCTTGATTTCGTGGTAAAGGCTGCCGATTATTACAACGTGTCCTGCGATTTCCTTTTGGGACGTTCCCCTGAAAGAACGGGTAAAACCCTTTCTGTCGAGGATATCCCCGAAGCTGATTTAAGCGTGGACAACAAGCTTCAGGGAAGTATTCTTCCCACACTCAACAAAAAGCTTATTTTTAACTCTTTAAATATTTTATTCGATTTTCTGCAAAAAATCAACTGCAAAGAGCTTACAACAAAAATTTCTGACTTTTTGATGATTGCGGTTTACAGAATGTTCAGGACTGTCTTCTCACTAAATTCCAAAAACGAGCAGGGACTCTTTATGATTTCAAAGCATCTTTATACTGCAAAGTCCTTGGCTACTATGGCAGAGATTGAAGCCGACGTTAACTTACTCGCTTCGGGCAAAGGAAACAAAAAGCTTATTTCTCAGGAAACGAGAGAATCCGTAAACGTCACAACCGAAAACCTCTCGCAGGAATATCCCGGTCAGGCTTCTTCTATTTTAAATCTTATCCAGAACAGTGAAAACAAAATTAAATAATTTCCAAATGCTTCCTGTGTAAATTTTAGGAAGCATTTTTATTAACCGTTTTTAAGGATATACTATTCACGTGTCAAATGGCACAAAAAGGAGTGTAATTTAAGTGAAGATTATTAAAATCTTATCAGTTTGTCTGATTATTTCCCTCATACTCGTAAGTTGCGGAAACAAGGATAAAAACAATAATATGAAAGACGACTTAAGCTCCACTGTTTCCGACGTGCAATCAAAGGTAGAGTCAGGCATTTCCGACGTGGAATCCGGTATCGAATCAATGATGCCAGATGAAAGCAGTTTGGTTTCAGAAGAAGCACCCGACAAGGGTGTTTCCTCTGAGCCTATAAAGGAAGTGCAGATTACTCCCGCAAATATTGAACTTTCAAGCCTTGACAACACAAAGCAGGGCTGGGGTCAGGGTGTTCAGGTTGACGACAAAAACCGCCCCGTTTCCTCAGTTAAATATCAGGAAAAATACGGCAAATACGATGCATATTTTATAGGAAGCGGTGAAAAATGCATTTATCTTACCTTTGATGAAGGGTATGAAAACGGATATACCGCAACTATTCTCGATACCTTAAAGGAAAAAGGCGTAAAAGCGGTTTTCTTCGTAACGATGGATTACGCAAAAAAACAGCCTGAACTTATAAAGAGAATGATAGCAGAAGGACATATAGTCGGAAACCACAGTGACAAGCACGTTTCTTATCCCACAGTTGATATGGCGCGTTGTGAGGCGGAAACTATGAACCTTCATAACTATATTTCTGAAAACTTTGGTTATGAGATGACACTTTTCCGTCCCCCTATGGGTGAATTTTCCGAACGTGTTTTAGCACAAATGCAGTCTTTGGGTTATAAAACTCTTCTCTGGAGCTTTGCATACAAAGACTGGGAGGTTGATAATCAGCCTGATGAAGCGGCATCCTTGCAGAAGTTAAACGGTGCTTTACACGACGGAGCACTTTACCTTCTCCATGCGGTAGGCAGTACCAACAACAACATACTGGGTGACTTCATTGATTATGCCCACTCTCAGGGTTATCAATTCAAATTAATGCAGTAAAATGCCGAAAAAACCGTCATTTTTTTGATAAATCTTACAAAAATTAAAAAATTTCCATTTTTTTGTTGATTTTTTAAGAATAATGTGTTAAAATGATAGTCACTTCCTTTTGGAAGCAAATAATATCGTCTTTTATCGTCTTCGCAACAGTGGGGGCGATATTTTATTTGCAAAAAAGCCTGTATTCAAAAGAATACAGGCTTTTTTTTATTTTGCTTTTATCTGTCTTACGTCTTTACCAATAAAACGAAGATATGTAAAGAGCGAAATCAGTCTTGATACCAGGCGTTTTGAGTAACGCTCTTCAAGTTCAACCAAACTGAAGTTTGTGCTTATAATGGTAGTCTTACCACGGTTGCAACGGTTGTCGATAATATTATAGACTGTCGCAAGATTAAAAGGAGAATTAAACTCTGCACCTAAATCGTCAAGTACAAGCAAATCGGCATCCAAAACGGTACCGAGAGTGTCTTTGTTTTCACATCTACCAAAGTTTTCATCCTCGATTTTTCTCAAAAGGTCGTACGCCGTGCCGTAAACCGCGGTATAACCCTTTTCGATCACTTTACTCGCAATGGCAAGTGAGAGATGGGTTTTACCGAGTCCCGTCGGTCCTTCCATAAAGATACCCTTTGCTCCGCGTGTGAATTTATCGGCGTATTTTTTGCAGAAGTTTAAAATGCTGGTCATCTGTTCAAAAGGCACTACACCCACTGTTTCATCCTTAACCTTACTGTAAAAATCAAGGTTAAAATCCGAAAAATCGGAAAGTGTCAAAGCTGAAGAACGGTTAATTTCTTCAAAATTAATCTTTTTCATAAGGGCATTGAGGCATTCGCAACGCTTGTTATCAACAAAGCCTTTATCGTTACATTTTTTACAGGTATATGAAACTTCAAGGTAATCGGAAGGAAAACCACCCTTTACAAGCAAATCTTTTTCTATCTGCTGAAGTGAAAGGTTAGCATTTTTAAGCTCTTCAATTCCCTTTTCGATATCCTTTTCCCTTGAAAGAATAAGCTTTGAAAGCCTTATAGACGTAAGGGCAAGTTCATTTCTTATATCAATTACCTGAGGGATTTTTTCATTGATTTCATCGACTCTCATATTACGCTCGATTTCAGCGCGAAGACGACGCTGTTCAAGTATTTTAAGAGCTTTTTCAAGAATTTCATTTCTCATAACATAACACCTTTTAAAGATTATTCAGGCACGTTCCATGCATTTTTTTCAAATTCTTCAAGGTCGTAGGAAGCATCACTTTTTCTTACCTTTTGCTTCGGAGTAACGGTTTCTTTTAAAAGCAAATCCTTTTCAGTAAAAATTTCCTTTTCCTTCCACGACTGCAAAATCTTATCGATATACGGATAAGCAACTTTGCCTGTATTATCGACAGTTCTTTCATAAGCTAATTTTATCATATCAACGTCAAAGCCGTAATCAAACCATAAGTTAATATATTTCTTCTGAGTGGCAGTAAAGGCGTGGTCACCCGTTCCGAAAGCTGTGCGGATTTTCCCTTCCCTGCTTTTTCTAAGATTAAGTTTTTTAATCTCGGCTTCGGCTCTTGCGTGAGTGATAATTTCATCATCGACCCAACCCGCACAAAGCTTCTGAATATAGTTAAAATGCGATTTACCGTCAAGAATACAGTATTCAACCGCCATAATGATAACGTCGGCAGGAAGTCCCATAACCTCGTTTATGTACACTAAACCTTTCTGTTCAGTCGAAGTAAGCGGTCTTCCGTAAAGGCTTTCTGCAGTACAGAGCAAAAACTTGATTTCGTTGTTGTCACGAACCTGTTCGGCAACTCTTTTTGAGGTGATGTCGGAGGGTTTAACCGCATCAGGCTGAGTTTTTCTTTTCGGGAGTTCGCTTGTATTTTCGCTTAACACACCTACCGATTTCCAGTATCCCAAAGCTTCTGAAACGTCGCTTTCAGAAAGAGACAAAAACTTTGATATTCTTGAAATATCGGCAGAGTTTTCTCTTATTGCCGCTATGAGTACACGGATATAGCTTCCGCTTACAACGGGAAGATATTTATCCACAACTTCAGCGGGGAGGGTTACAAATTCCCCACCTACGGATATTCCCAACTTCCTCACCTCCTGTCAAATATGAAGGATTTTGCCAATGCAAGACCTTCTCTTATATAAAATGACGGTACTAAAAGCAAATGAGTATCACCGCCAAAGGTTGTAACGTTTTCATACCCCAACCTTTTTGCAAGCATTTTAGCTCTGAAACAATGATAGTCACTGCTTATAATTTTGATTTTAAGCTCTGATAAATCCTTGCCACTGTCTTTTATGATAAGTTCTTTTGAAAACAAAAGGTTTTCCTTTGTGTTTTCGGATTTATCCTCAATTATGATATTTTCGATACCGTGTTCTTTAAGATAATTTTCCATAACGACGGCTTCAGGCATAATTTCATCAATTCCCTGACCACCCGTTACGATTACGGGTTCACCCTGATTACATTCGATAAATGCGTCAAGGCGGTTTCTTAAAGTAAGGCTCGGTTTATCCTTTTTGATTGCGGCACCTAAAACTATGGTATAATCAGGCTTACTGCGGTCTTTTTCCACAACACCCGAAATAACGAACGCTTCAAGCACTACAAAAACGGCAAGGAATACTATCACACCAATAATAAAAACTTTTTTCAGGGTAGAAATCAAAGGGATTTCCCCGTATTTCATATCGACAAATCCCAAAAGTGCCAAAACCCCTGCAAAGAAAAACAAAATAAAGTTAAAATTAACCTTGCCAAGACAAAGAGTAACTAAAAGACAATATAAAACCGTCAAAGCGGAAACCGAAAACATAACCTTATGAAACATAGTTACCCTCCTTAAAAAATTGGTGTATTTAATAGTATACCACAAAAAAACAAAATAAAAAAGACTTTTTAATAAAAAAATCGACACATTTTTATATGTGTCGATTTATTGTTTATGTATTAAGTATTATACGAGGCCCTGAGCCATCATTGCGTCTGCAACCTTTACAAAACCTGCAAGGTTAGCACCTGCAACGAGGTTGTAACCCATTCCGTATTCTTCTGCAGCATCTGCGGAAGCTTTATGGATGTTTTTCATAATTGTAACGAGCTTAGCGTCAACTTCTTCAGCGCTCCAAGCAAGTCTTTCGGAGTTCTGGCTCATTTCAAGACCTGAAACTGCAACACCACCTGCATTAACTGCTTTGGAAGGAGCAACTACAACGCCTTCGTCCATCAAATAGAAGAGAGCTTCGTTTGTTGTGGGCATATTTGCAACTTCAATGTAGTATTTTACGCCGTTATTGAGGATCTGTTTTGCTTCGTCCATACCGATTTCGTTCTGGTAAGCACAAGGCATACAGATATCAGCTTTCTGACCCCAGGGTTTTTTGCCGGGGAAGAACTCAACACCGAATTTATCAGCATAGTCCTGAACACGGTTTCTGCCTGAGCTTCTCATTTCGAGTAAGTAGTCGATTTTCTCGGGTGTAACAACGCCGTCGGGATCGTAGATGTATCCGTCAGGACCTGCGAGAGTAACTACCTTAGCGCCAAGCTGAGCTGCTTTTTTACATACGCCCCAGGAAACGTTACCGAAACCTGAGATAGCGATTGTTTTTCCTTTGATAGTATCCTTAAAGTGATCAAGTACTTCGCAGAGATAGTAAACTGCACCATAACCTGTAGCCTCAGGACGGATAAGGCTTCCGCCGTAGGAAAGGCCTTTACCTGTGAGTACGCCGTTTTCGTAAGCGCCACGGATACGTTTGTACTGACCAAAGAGGTAACCGATTTCACGACCGCCTACGCCGATATCACCTGCGGGAACGTCAACGTTAGGACCGATATGACGGTAAAGCTCTGTCATAAATGCCTGGCAGAAACGCATAATTTCTGCATCACTCTTACCATTGGGGTCAAAGTCGGAACCACCTTTACCACCGCCCATGGGGAGAGAAGTAAGGCTGTTTTTGAAGGTCTGTTCAAATGCTAAGAACTTCATAACGGAAAGGTTAACGTGAGAAGCAAATCTGAGTCCTCCTTTGTAAGGACCGATAGCACTGTTGAACTGTACACGGTAACCGCGGTTTACATGAACTTTTCCTGCATCGTCTGTCCAGGTTACTCTGAACTCGATAACACGTTCGGGCTCTGTAAGTCTTTCAAACAAAGACTGAGCTTCGTATTCGGGGTGCTGGTCAGCAATAGGCTCCAAAGATTTCAAAACCTCTTCAACTGTCTGCAAAAATTCGGGTTCATTAGCATTTCTTTTTGCTACGTCTTCCATTACTCTGGAAAGGTAAGCGTTTTTAAAAGACATAAAAATTCCTCCTAAAGAATTATATTCTATCAATTTAAGTTTTATTATACACTATACATAATACACATTCAATAGTTTTTGCAATATTTTTTTATGAAATTGCATATTTTTACATTTTTCACATATTTTTACACTTTTTCAGTCCAAATAATTACTTTTTTGCAAGTTTTTTTCTTGCAGTTGCAATTAATTTGATGAATTAAAGCTTTAAAACAGAAAAAATACACCGTGCCTAAACACGGTGTATTTTCAATATTATTCTACTGTCAAAACTACCTTGCCGACATTCTTACCTTTATAAAGAATGTCATGAGCTTCTTCTGCTTTTTCTATCGGCAAAACTTCATGGATTGTAGGTTTGATTTCGCCTGATTCAACTTTAGGAAATACGTTTTTAACAAGCTCTGCAAGAATCTGCGCTTTAACTTCGGGGGTACGGGAACGGAGGGTGCTTCCAATAATTCTTACGTTGCGAACGTAGATGTTTTTAAGGTCGATTTCGGTTTTGGTACCTGCCAAAGCTGCAATCATAATCCAACGGGCGCCGTGTTTTAAATAATGGATACATTTACCCATAATCTCACCGCCGAGGCAGTCGATTGCAACGTCAACAGGGTGACCTGCATCAAGTTCTTCTTTTAAAACTTCTGAGATATCTTCTTTAGTTGTGACAACCACTCTGTCTGCGTTTAAATGACGGATATTGTTTGCAATTTCGTCAGTAAGAACAGTAGTAATAACGCGGATACCAAACGCTTTCGCCATCGGGATAATAACGGATGCAAGGCCACTTGCCCCAGCATTCATCAAAAGGGTATCGCCTTCCTTGATTTTTCCTTCGATAAAAAGGTTAAGATAAGCTGTAGCAAAAGCTTCAGGGATTGCTGCCGCTTCCACCATCGTACAGTTTTTCGGCACGGGCATCAGCATATCGTATTTTACGTTAACGTACTCGGCATATCCGCCACCGCCGAGCAGGGCACAGACTTTGTCCCCAACTTTCCAGCCTTTTGCATTTTTGCCGACTTCAATAATAGTTCCTGCAATTTCAAGTCCCATCCATTCAGGGCAACCAGGAGGAGGCGGATAGTCGCCTTCTCTCTGCATAAGGTCAGCTCGGTTAAGAGCTGCAGCCTCGATTTTAACAAGGCAGTCTTCCTCGCCACAAACGGGGTCGGGAACGTTATCCCATCTTAAAGATTTATCATCGTTTACCAAAATTGCTTTCATTTTTCTGCTCCTTTTAAATTATTCTTTCAGTTTTAAGAGAAATATCATGGCAAGTATGCACATTGTATTTTTCTTCACTGTATTTTCTTATAAACTCAAGGGAATTCTCCTTGCAAAAATAAGAGCCTGTGCAAATTTTAGTTTCTACGTTTGCATCAGTATAACACTCGTCACCTGCAAGTATATGGATTATATTTTCTTTTGCTATTTCAACTATTGCAGAGCCTTCGGAATGTCCGCCACATTCTGTAACCTTTACATTCCCAAGCAGATATTCCCCGTCAAAAAGATTCAGTTTCATATTCTGAGGAATATAGTTTTTGCCGTTTTCATACTCTTTTTTGGTTATATGCAAAACGGCATTTCCAAAACGTCTTAACGCTTCAATATGATCGTGGTGAGAGTGAGTAATTATGACGTCTGTTATATCATCGGGTGACAAGTCCAGAGTCCTTAAAACAAATGCAGGGGAATAATGCCTTTTCATCTCAAAACCCGGCATAATGTCGCATCCTGCATCAACAAGGATATTCCTGCCTTCATCCTTTATAAGTAAATGCAATCGGCACCATTCTTCTCTGGTCTCCCCCATCGAAAACATAGCTCTCAGGAAGCACCGATTCAGCATATTTAAGGCAATAAACTTCCATATTACTTACCACAACACTTCAAAAGCAGTTTAAAAAGCTCAAGCTCGTAATCAAGAGTGTAGGGATTTTTCTTTTCGCCACGCAGATACTCTGCAAAACTTTTCATCATATAATCGTAGCGGTCGTAGGTATCACTTACGTAAACCTTGCCTTCATTGAACCAGCAAAGATCATCCCTGACAATTCTTGTAGTAGTAAGTAAATCGGGAACGTCTTTACGCCATTCCAGAGGTTTTAACTCAACTGTTTTCTTAGAACCGTTTACAACAAATTGTCTTCTTTCAAATCCGCCATATTCCACAGCGGTAGTCTTTGCAAAGGATACACCATTTTCATATTCGAAAACCACCATACCGAAATCTTCGGCAGTAACATCCTCAAGCCCTGAGCACTTATTCAAAGGGATGATATTTTTCGGAGTTCCTTTAATTCTGTAAATCAAATCAACAAGATGGCAGCCCAAAAAGAACATCATACCACCTGGAAACGCTTCAAGCCATTGGCGTATTTCCTTTGGATGGGTGCAGTTCATCTGTGCCTCAATGCTGATAATTTCTCCTAATTCACCTTTTTCAATCTCTTCCATCAATTCCATAATACAAGGATTGTAACGGTACATATACCCGGTATGGAAAACTTTGCCTGTATTTTTCATAATACCGATAAGCTCTTCAAAGTCAGCAAGGCTGACACCACCCGGTTTTTCCATATGTATGTGTTTGCCTGCCTTTGCAGCCATTAACGCATATTTTGTGAGATTAACTTCATCGGTTTCGATAGTTACAGCCTCGATTTCAGGATTTTCAAGAACCTCCTCAAGGGTGAGTTCGGGATAGCCATCAGCATCAAACCAACTGAGTTTCTGCTGCAGACGTTCTCTTTCGTTTTCAGGGAAAACATATCCCACCACTTCAAAGATATCCGACTGCTTACAGATACTTCTGAAAATTTCGTTTGAATGGCTGTTTCTGTTTATACCGATCTGCGCAATTTTAATTTTCTTCATCAAATTCTCTCCAATCAAACTGTACTATTGGAAACGTTTTATCATTAACAAGTCGGTTATATACGTCGGATGCTTCATACGGAGAATGGGTTTCATCAATAATAGCGGAAAGCTTGATACGTCCGTTTTCGGTAAGCTTTTTAAGAGCCGCCATATCATCTTCCAGAGTCCACCATCCGTTTGAAGATTCGTAATCAGGTCTTGCCATAGTGTGAGCACCAACAAGGGTTACACCGGGGCCGTGAACTTTTCTGTAATAGTCTATTGTAAAGTCGCTGTTTCTTGTGCAGCCGAGCAAAGCTACTCTTCCTTTCAGCGCCATACAATCAAGTATTCCGTCAAGCCCTGCACCGATTCCCGTAACCTCGATACCTACGTTAGCACCACCGTTTGTAAGTTTTTTTGCAGTTTCTGCAAAATCGGGCGCGTACGGGTCAAGAGCATAATCAGCACCACATTCAAGTGCCTTTTCCCTTTTTGCAGGGTCAGGATCAACCGCAATAACGGGTACCGCACCTGCAGCTTTTAAGAGCATTGTTGCGAATATACCTAAAATGCCCATTCCCATAACAATTGCACTTTCACCAATTTCAAGACGGCATTTTCTTATCGCTGCAAGCGGAAACGTTGCAATATGGAAAAGTGCAGCGTCTTCAAAGGAAACGTCGTCGATATGACAAGCGTTATTCTCACTTATGGTCAGGTACTGACTGTGAGTACTCCACCAGAGAGCTACCCTGTCACCTTCCTTGAACTTTGTTACACCTTCACCAACTTTTTCTATAACACCTGCAGAGCTGTATCCGCTACTGCGGGGAAAAACTGCTTCCTTCACCTCGGGTACCATCCACGAGGTAGTTTTGCTTCCCATAAGGATAGCGCGTTCCGTTCCGCTACTGATAGAAGAAACGTAAAGTTTTACAAGTATTTCACCTTTGTCAGGCATACGTACTTCTTCAGTAAGAAGTTCTGCATGGTTTGCTTTAACGAAAACTATGTTTTTTGATTTCATATTAAATCACCTCATTTTCAGTATATATCATTGCAAAAAATAAAAAAATATGTTATTCTATAAAAATGAGGTAAATTTATCTAATGTTAAGGGGTTATACATAATGAATAATATAGATTTCTTTAATGAGTTCTCTTTCAACGTATACAAATTCGATAAATATCATTTTACCGACAATTCAAAAACACCGCTTCCGTACCATTATTTCGTTTCCCTTATACAGGGAAGCGGAAAAATCAGATACAAAAATAAAGAAATACTGTTATCCCCGGGGGAGATTCTCTATTTCCCGAAAGGTTTAAAATACCAGTCCCATTGGTTTGGTGATGAAAACGATGAAGTGGCATTTTATTCTTTCGGATTTAAAAAAATACCCGTTTTAGAGTCTTTTGTTCTGCAGAAAATAAACTGCACCCAAAAAGCAAAAGACGTTTTCAATGAACTGTGCGAAGAAGTCCCGATAACTCCAAAAGCTGTCGGAAAACTCTATTACTTTTTCGGGGAAGTTTCCGACAATATGATAAAGTCGGAAAGAAGCTTTACAAACCAAACCGTTGAAAAAGCGGTGGAAGTAATAACAGAAAATCCCGATATCAAGATATCGGAACTTGCAAAACTTTGCTCGGTATCGGAGTCGGGGATATATATTCTTTTTAAGAAATTCCTCAAAAAAACGCCGAATGAAGTAAGGCTTGAAATCATCTGTGACAAGGCTGTATCCCTACTCACCACCACCAACGAGACGGTGCAGACTATCAGTGATATCTTAGGATTCAGCTCCACTTCCTATTTCAGGAAAATTTTAAAAAAATACACGAATAAAACACCGCTTGAAATCAGAAAAGATGCAATATTTTAGTTTTACATCTTCTTTCGACAGCCGTCTATCTGTATATTCTGTCCTGAAATGTAGCCTGCTTCCTCACTCGCAAGGAAGCATATCAAATCAGCATTTTCCTTGGTTGACCCTGTTCTGCCTGCAAAGGAAAGCGTACTTTCCTGGGTATAGGTTATATCGTCATTTTCAGCGGGGCTGACACTTCCCGGAGAAACCGCGTTAACAGTTATTCCTTTACCGGTGACTTCTTTTGCAAGTGCTTTAGTCATCGAAATCACGGCGCCCTTTGTAGCGGAATAAGGCACCATCATGGCATTTCCGTAAACGCCTGCAACCGATGCCACGTTTATAATACGGCCGTATTTGTTTTCAATCATTTTATCAATGACGGATTTTGTAAAATAAACAGTTCCCATAACGTTGATACTGATAAATTTTTCCCAGACGTCAAAGTCTGTTTCATCAAACGTCGAAAACTGACGCCATAATGCCGCGTTGTTTACTAAAATATCAATTTTACCAAAATGGACAACGGCTTTTTGGGTTACGTCCGAAACCGCAATATTATCCGAAACATCACAGACAAAGCTTAAAACCTTGTCTGTGATTTCTTTTATCTCTGTTTCAGTTTCTTTAAGGGTATCGGCATTGTAATCTACAAGCACAACGTTTGCTCCTTTTTCAGCAAACTGCAAAGCACACGCTCTGCCAATACCGACTGCCGCACCCGTTATCAAAACGGTTTTCCCTGAAAAATCCATAATGATCCTCCTAAAACCCAAGGTTGTCCCTTACATCTTTCATAACGCTGAGCAGTGGCTGCATCAGGGCTGAACGATGGTTATGCTCATAAACACAAAGCGTCATACAGTTGCCAAGCTTTCCGCCTAAACGTCTGTGGATACTGCATTCCCCACCTGACAAAAACAGAAAAGGAGCACCGAGTTCTCTTTTAAGCAAATCGGTAATGCGCAAGTTTTCAATCTGTTCTTCCATTGTTTCGGCACCCGTCACAATTTTTATAATATCAGCGCCACGGCGTTTTTGTTCAAACGCCACTTCAAGCACTCTTTCGGCAGGAGTGAATTTACAGATGTGAGACGACATTATAACTTCAGCACCAAGTAAGTGAAGTTTGTCGATAAGCTCCATCTGTTTTTTTATTGCATCTTCATCGTCAGTAAGTTCTTCGGGGTGTCTGCAAAAATAGTCACCCATCACGTCACAAAGGGTAGCACCTGATTTTGCAAGAGTTATAAGACCTTCTGCCAGTTCATCGTCGGTAAGACCATCGTTACTGTAATAACGATAATTAGTGACGTAGCAAGGTCTTCCCTGCATTTCATCGAAAAGTCTTTTATAAACTTCGGGGGTATGGTATTCCTTTTTAAGACTTTCCACCTGAAGTCCATAAGCATCTGCACCCAGACAGTTCGCATTCCTTATTATGCTTATAGCCGTTTCAGGAGTTTCGCACTGAATCATCACTGTAAGGAGAGGATTATCACTTAAAAATGTTTTCTTCATTATATGTTCCTCCCCATCGCGTTTCTTCCGCCGTCTATCATAATATTTTCACCGTTTATGAACTGTCCTTTTTCGGAAGCGATAAACAAAACAAGGTCGATTATTTCCTGAGGTTCGGCGGCTCTGCCCAAAGGTGTTCCCATAAAAGCCATCTGCGGTCTTGTCAGTACGGGTCCGGGTGAAACACAAACGCATCTTATTCCGTATTTTGCGCCAAACTGCGCAATAGATTTTGTAAGTCCGTGCATAAGCCCTGCTTTGGAAGTCGAATAATCCATTCCGTAAGAAGAACCTTCTGCGCCCGTTATCGAACCGATATTTATAATAAGTCCGCTTTTCTGCTCACGCATCTGTTTCAAAACCGCATGGGCAAAATAAAAAGGTCCTTTTAAATTCACGTCAATTCCCCAGTCGTAAACGTCAATGGGGACGTCGGGAAACTCAGGATATTTTTCGGAGTCAACTTTGCACATCCTGACAGCAGTACCACCTGCAAAGTTTGCCATTAAATCAATACTGCCAAAAACCTCAACTGCTTTGTCACGGGCAGCACAAACCTGCTTATAATCTCTGACGTCACAAAGCAGTGCAAATGCCTTACCTTTTCCTTTTGAATTTATCTGTTCTGCTTTTTCAAAAAGTGTTTTTTCGTCAACGTCGCACATCAAAACGTTGCCTCCAAGACTTGCCCAGTTTTCGGAAAACAGAAGTCCCATACCTGAAGCCGCACCCGTTGAAATTGCCGTTTTATTTGTAAAATTCATACTATCACCTCCCTTTCATACTACCATAACGGCAAAAATCCGCAATATTTAAAGTGATACTCTTTTGATATTTTCGATACTTTTTTCAATATTTTGCTTGATTTTTTTGATAAAAACAGTATAATAGATGTATATAGGCATATTTTCAAGGAAATTCACACCGAAGGGAGGGTGATACTGTGGACTTGCTAAAGAACATCGTCATAAATGATGTAATTGATGCTGTTACTGTGCATTCCATAAAGGGAAAAACCGATATGACAATCAACAGAAAGCATTACGGACTTTCACTTTGTTATGATGGACAGATCACCTACTCGCATAAAAATAAAAAAGTTTTATCGACTCCCGATTACGTTGTTTTTCTTCCAAAAGCTGAAAACTACGTAGTGGTCCGTGAGAAGACGGGAGACTTCCCCTTAATAAATTTTGAGAGTAATAACTTTGTCTGCAACACGGTAATCGCCATTCCGATTTTTGACAACGAAAGTCTTATAAAAGATTTTGAGCAGATAAAAGCATTACTTCCTTTTGAAAATAACCGTGCAAAAATTATGAGCATTTTTTACGATATGCTTCATAAAATCTCGGTTGCTGACGCTTCTGAGTATAACGTTTTGCTCCCTGCTATGAAATACATTGAAAAAAACATCTCAGATTCCTCGCTTAACAACAATATTCTTGCTGAACAATGCAATATTAGTGAAGTATACTTCAGGAAGCTTTTTATAAAGAAGTATAAAACCTCTCCGAGGCAGTATCTCATAAATACGAGGATAAACAAGGCAAGACAGCTTCTTACCGATGGTATTTTAAAGATTAATTCTGTTTCCGAGCAATGCGGATTTTCAAATCCGTATCACTTCTGCCGCCTTTTCAAAGAAAAGACGGGGCTTACACCTACGGATTTCATAAAGAAGAACAAAACGAAAATTATGTAGGCATAACCGACAAAGAAATAACAAAAAACAGTAAATAAAAAAACCGAGACGATTTTCGTCTCGGTTTTATTGTTTATTTAAGTTAAATTAGTCGTTAACGTTGGAAACAACGCCGGAACCTACTGTTCTACCACCTTCACGGATAGCGAAACGGAGGCCTTCTTCGATAGCGATGGGAGTGATGAGCTCTACATCGAATTCGAGGTTATCACCGGGCATAGCCATTTCTGTTCCGTCAGGAAGAGTGATGATACCTGTAACGTCTGTTGTTCTGAAGTAGAACTGAGGACGGTAGTTGTTGAAGAAAGGTTTATGACGTCCGCCTTCTTCTTTCTTCAATACGTATACGGAGCAGTGGAATTTTGTATGGGGGTGAATGGAACCGGGTTTACACAAAACCTGACCTCTTTCGATTTCAGTTCTCTGAACACCACGGAGCAAAGCACCGATGTTGTCACCAGCTTCAGCGTAGTCCAAAATCTTTCTGAACATTTCAACACCTGTAACAACAGATTTCATGCTTTCGTCTTTCAAACCAACGATTTCAACTTCGTCACCAGTGTTGAGCTGACCTCTTTCAACTCTACCTGTAGCAACTGTACCACGACCTGTGATTGTGAATACGTCTTCTACGGGCATCAAGAAGGGAAGGTCTGCTTTACGTTCGGGTGTGGGGATCCAGGAGTCAACGTTGTCCATGAGTTCCAAGATGGGAGCGTATGCAGCGTTTGTAACGTCATCGGGAGCTTCCAAAGCCATAAGTGCAGAACCACGAACGATAGGTGTATCGTCGCCGGGGAATTCGTACTCGTTTAAGAGTTCACGAATTTCCATTTCTACGAGGTCGAGAAGTTCTTCGTCGTCAACCTGGTCAGCTTTGTTCATGAATACTACGATGTAAGGTACGCCTACCTGACGGGACAAGAGGATGTGTTCACGAGTCTGAGGCATGGGGCCGTCAGCAGCGGAAACAACCAAGATAGCGCCGTCCATCTGAGCAGCACCAGTGATCATGTTTTTAACGTAGTCAGCATGGCCGGGGCAGTCAACGTGAGCGTAGTGACGGTTGTCAGTTTCGTACTCAACGTGAGCTGTGTTGATTGTGATACCACGTTCTCTTTCTTCAGGAGCCTTATCGATCATATCGTAAGCTTCGTACTGAGCTTTACCCTGCAATGCCAATGTTTTTGTGATTGCAGCTGTAAGAGTTGTTTTACCGTGGTCAACGTGACCGATTGTACCAATGTTAACATGGGGTTTTGTTCGTTCGAAATGAGCTTTTGCCATTTTTAATTTCCTCCTTTAATCATAGGGACTATTATATTTAGTTTATCAAATCTAAACTAAAATTTCAATAGTTTTTTAAAAATTTTTACAAAATTTGCTTAAAAATTAAGCTTTTGCTTTCTGAGAAATGATTTTCTCAGCGATAGATTTGGGAACTTCTACGTAATGACTGGGTTCCATAGTGTACTGACCACGGCCCTGAGTCTTAGAACGAAGGTCTGTAGCGTAACCGAACATTTCGGAAAGCGGAACGAAGGATCTGATTTCCTGAGCGCCGGCTCTTGCTTCCATACCCTGAATCTGACCACGGCGGGAGTTAAGGTCACCGATAACGTCACCCATGTAATCTTCGGGAACGATAACAGTAACTTTCATGATGGGCTCCATAATAACGGAGTTTGCTTTTCTCAAAGCTTCTTTCAAAGCCATAGAACCTGCAATCTTGAACGCCATTTCAGAGGAGTCAACTTCATGGTAAGAACCGTCGTAGAGTTCTACTTTGATATCAACTACGGGGTAGCCTGCGAGTACACCAGCCTGCATAGCGCCCTGGATACCCTGGTCAACAGCAGGAATGTATTCTTTAGGAATGCTACCACCAACGATTTTGTTAACAAACTCGTAACCTTTACCGGATTCGTTGGGTTCAACACGGATCTTAACGTGACCGTACTGACCTTTACCACCAGACTGACGAGCGTATTTGTGGTCAACGTCAGCGTTACCGAGAATTGTTTCTCTGTAAGCAACCTGAGGTTTACCAACGTTAGCTTCTACTTTGAATTCACGGAGCAAACGGTCAACGATGATTTCAAGGTGAAGCTCACCCATACCAGCGATGATTGTCTGACCTGTTTCTTCATCTGTATAAGTCTTGAAAGTGGGGTCTTCTTCAGCGAGTTTGGAAAGAGCGATACCCATCTTTTCCTGACCTGCTTTAGTTTTGGGCTCGATAGCAACACGGATAACGGGTTCCGGGAATTCCATAGACTCGAGGATAACTTCGTGTTTAGGATCACAGAGTGTGTCACCTGTTGTTGTTAGTTTGAGACCAACTGCTGCAGCGATATCACCTGCGTAGCAAGTTTCGATATCCTGACGGTGGTTAGCGTGCATCATAAGGATACGGCCCATTCTTTCGGATTTACCTTTTACAGAGTTGTAAACGGTAGCACCTGCGTCAACAGTACCGGAATATACACGGAAGAAGCAGAGTTTACCAACGAAGGGGTCAGTAGCGATCTTGAATGCGAGAGCTGCAAAAGGCTCTTCATCGGAAGAACGTCTTTCTGTTTCTTCACCATCGGGTGTAACACCCTTGATAGCAGCAATATCTGTAGGTGCGGGCATATAGTCAACAACAGCATCGAGAAGTTTCTGAACACCTTTGTTTCTATAAGCAGTACCGCAGCATACGGGAACGATAGTATTTGCAATAGTTTCTTTACGGATAGCAGCTTTGAGCTCGTCTATTGTAATTTCTTCTTCTTCCAAATACTTCATCATGAGATCTTCGTCGTTTGTAGCAACAGCTTCAACGAGTTCAGATCTGTACTGTTCAGCTTTTTCAAGCATATCAGCGGGAACATCTGTTACGGAAATGTCGTTACCCAAGTCATCGTTGTAGATGTAGGCTTTCATTTCAAGCAAGTCGATAAGGCCCTTGAAATCGTCTTCAGCGCCGATGGGGAGCTGAATCGGAACAGCGTTACATTTAAGACGGTCTTTCATCATGTTAACTACGTTGTAGAAGTCAGCACCCATGATGTCCATCTTGTTAACGAATGCCATTCTGGGAACCTTATAGTTGTTTGCCTGATGCCATACTGTTTCAGACTGAGGTTCTACACCACCCTTAGCGCAGAAAACAGTTACAGAACCGTCAAGTACGCGGAGTGAACGTTCAACTTCTACTGTGAAGTCAACGTGGCCGGGGGTGTCGATGATGTTAACTCTATGGCCTTTCCAAAATGCTGTTGTAGCAGCAGAAGTAATTGTAATACCTCTTTCCTGCTCCTGAACCATCCAGTCCATTGTAGCAGTACCTTCGTGAGTATCACCGATTTTATGTGTTTTACCGGTGTAGTAAAGGATACGCTCAGTGGTAGTGGTTTTACCAGCATCGATATGAGCCATAATACCAATATTACGAGTCATTTCCAGAGATACGTCTCTTGGCATAATTTCCTCCTAATTTTTAAAAACATTGCTTTCTTAAAGAAAGCGAATTGAACATATATCCGTTTAACAGGATATAAAACTTCTGTAAAGTAAAATTACCATCTGAAATGTGCGAAAGCTTTGTTAGCTTCAGCCATTTTGTGAGTATCTTCACGTTTTTTGCATGCTCCACCTGTGTTGTTAAGAGCATCCATGATTTCGCCTGCAAGACGTTCCTTCATGGTTTTCTCAGAACGGTTTCTGGAGTAAGTTGTAATCCATCTGAGTCCCAAAGTCTGTCTTCTTTCAGGACGAACTTCCATGGGAACCTGGTAGGTAGCACCACCTACACGACGGGATTTAACTTCCAATACGGGCATGATGTTTTCCAAAGCTTCGTTGAAAGCCTCCAAAGCATCTTTACCTGTTTTCTCGTTTACGATTTCAAAAGCACCGTAAACAATTTTCTGAGCAACACCTTTCTTACCATCAAGCATAATGTTGTTGATAAGACGAGTTACCAATTTGGAATTGTACATAGGATCAGGCAAAACGTCACGTTTTGCAATACGACCTCTTCTTGGCACTTTACTTCCCTCCTTCATAAAATGATATCATAGGTACTCGAAAGTAAAATTTCCCCCGTTAAGACCATTTCAAGGTCGCAACATATATTGTTGGGACCATTGTCAGCCTTTACGAAATTACGGAATGATTACTTTTTCGCACCAGCTTTCGGACGTTTTGCACCGTATTTGGAACGGGACTGCATTCTGTTGTTAACACCCTGTGTATCCAAAGTACCGCGAATAATGTGGTAACGAACACCAGGTAAGTCTTTAACACGTCCGCCACGAATGAGAACTACTGAGTGTTCCTGCAAGTTATGTCCTACTCCGGGAATATAAGCTGATACTTCCATTCCGTTTGTGAGCTTAACTCTCGCTACTTTACGCAAAGCAGAGTTAGGCTTCTTGGGAGTCATAGTTCTAACTGCTGTACAAACGCCTCTCTTCTGGGGAGAAGACTGATCTGTAGGCTGCTTTTTCATGGAGTTGAATCCACGGTTCAAAGCAGGAGCAGTAGACTTGTTAACCTGAGTTTCTCTTCCTTTTCTAACAAGCTGGTTAAAGGTTGGCATATGGCACCTCCTTACTTCAATTTCTATGCTTTCACAGGGTATGGACCCTATTACCCAACATACTCAATTATTGTACCACCAATCTTTAAAAAAGTCAATCTTTTTGTGTAAAATCGGCATTTTGACAACATTGACAGAAAAAAACTGCCCTTAGATGTATATTTTACCCCAAAACGCAGAAAAAGTCGGGAGTTTCTCCCGACTTTTCTTTATATTACTGTTCGATAGGTTCTATAGTTTCAACCTTTGTGGGAACAACAGAAACGTCATTGTAGCAGGACATACCTGTACCTGCGGGAACGAGTTTACCGATAATAACGTTTTCTTTAAGACCCATAAGGTGGTCAACCTTACCTTTGATAGCAGCTTCTGTGAGTACCTTTGTTGTTTCCTGGAAGGAAGCAGCAGAAAGGAAGCTTTCAGTAGCAAGAGACGCTTTTGTGATACCGAGAAGTACGGGTTCGAAGGTGATAAGGGAAAGACCCATTTCACCTGCGTCAATTCTTTCCTGAATTCTCTGGTTTTCACGATATACGTCGCCACGTTCCATAACGGAGCCTGAAAGGAGTTCAGTGCTGCCGGGGCTTACGATTCTTACCTTCTTCATCATCTGGCGTACGATAACTTCGATATGCTTATCGTTGATATCAACACCCTGCAAACGGTAAGTTTTCTGTACTTCAGCAATAAGGTAGTTCTGAACTTCCTGTTCGCCTTTGACAGCGAGGATATCGTGAGGGTTAACGCTACCTTCAGTGAGGGAGTCACCAAGAGCAACCTCAGCACCTTCAAGCACTTTAATCTTAAAGCCGTAAGGAATTGTATAGCGGCGGGATTCTTCCTCGTTTGTAACCACAACAACACGCTGACGTTTTTCTTCGTCGAAGCTGATCTTACCACCGATTTCAGTGATAATAGCACTGTTTTTGGGTTTTCTTCCTTCGAAGAGTTCAACGATTCTGGGAAGACCCTGTGTAATATCTTCTGCGTTCGCGATACCACCGGTATGGAACGTTCTCATTGTAAGCTGTGTACCGGGCTCACCGATAGACTGAGCGGCGATAACACCAACAGCCTCACCGACTGCGATGGGTTTACCGTTAGCAAGGTTGGAGCCGTAACATTTAGCACAGATACCCTGAGGTGAACGACAAGAAAGGATGGAACGGATTTCAACGGAGGTAGCACCTGCTTTGATAATCTTTTCAGCATCGCTTTCGTCCATAATCTTGTCTTTGGAAACGAGCACTTCGCCCGTTTTGGGGTCAACGAAGTCGTTAACAAGGTATCTGCCCTGCAAACGTTCTGTCAAAGGCTCGATCATTTCATTGCCTTCTCTGATATCGTGTACCCAGATACCTTCGTGGCATCCGCAGTCTTCCTGACGGATGATTACGTCCTGAGATACGTCAACAAGACGTCTTGTGAGGTAACCTGAGTCAGCGGTACGGAGCGCTGTATCGGCAAGACCTTTACGCGCACCACGGGAAGAAATGAAGTATTCGAGGATATTAAGACCTTCACGGTAGTTAGACTTAATGGGAACTTCGATTGTAGTACCTGCAGTATTTGCAATAAGACCACGCATACCTGCAAGCTGTCTGATCTGGTTGATGCTACCACGAGCACCTGAGTCAGCCATCATATAGATGGGGTTAAAGTTATCAAGGTTTTCAGTAAGAGCATCGGAAACTTTATTTGTAGTTTCGTTCCAGATTTTGATAACGTGGCCTTTCTTTTCTTCTTCTGTGATAAGACCGCGTTCATACTGACGTGTGACTTTAAGAACTGCTTCTTCAGCCTCAGCGAGGAGTTCTTTCTTCTGGGGAGGAATTACAGCGTCGCAAACGGCAACGGTAATAGCACCCTTTGTAGAATACTTAAAGCCCTGAGCTTTTACTCTGTCGAGCACTTCGGAAGTCTTGGCAGTACCGTGAATACGGATACAACGGTCGATAATTTTACCGAGCTGTTTCTTGCCAACGAGGAAGTCGATTTCGAGTTTAAGCTGATTTTCTCTGACAGTTCTGTCAACAAAGCCTAAGTTCTGAGGAATCGGGTCGTTGAAGATAAGTCTTCCGACAGTAGTATCGATAAATCCTGTAAGATTTCCTTTTGTAACGCGTACTTTGATTTTAGCGTGGAGGGTTACAACGCCTTCCTGATAAGCCATCAAAGCTTCGTTTACGTCACGGAATACCTTGCCTTCACCCTTATCACCTTCTTTAACCAAAGTAAGGTAGTAAGAACCGAGTACCATATCCTGTGTAGGAACGGCAACGGGACGTCCGTCGGAGGGTTTGAGCAAGTTATTTGCAGCGAGCATAAGGAAACGTGCTTCTGCCTGAGCTTCAGCGGAAAGAGGTACGTGAACAGCCATCTGGTCACCGTCGAAGTCAGCGTTGTAAGCGGTACATACCAAAGGATGAAGCTTCAAAGCACGGCCTTCTACGAGTACGGGTTCAAATGCCTGAATACCAAGACGGTGAAGTGTAGGCGCACGGTTCAAGAGTACGGGGTGGTCCTTGATAACGATTTCGAGAGCATCCCATACTTCGGGACGTGCTCTGTCAACCATCTTACGTGCACTCTTGATGTTATTTGCAGCGTTAGTTTCAACGAGTCTCTTCATAACGAAGGGTTTGAAGAGTTCGAGTGCCATTTCTTTAGGCAAACCACACTGATACATTTTAAGTTCGGGACCAACTACGATAACAGAACGGCCTGAGTAGTCAACACGTTTACCGAGGAGGTTCTGTCTGAAACGTCCCTGCTTACCTTTAAGCATATCGGAAAGGGATTTCAAAGGACGGTTGTTGGGACCTGTAACGGGACGTCCGCGACGGCCGTTATCGATAAGAGCGTCAACTGCTTCCTGAAGCATACGTTTTTCGTTACGAACGATGATTTCGGGAGCGTTGAGTTCCAAAAGTCTCTGGAGACGGTTGTTACGGTTGATAACACGGCGGTAAAGATCGTTTAAATCAGATGACGCAAAACGGCCACCGTCGAGCTGAACCATAGGACGGATATCCGGAGGGATGACGGGGATTACGTCCAAAATCATCCATTCGGGTTTGTTGCCTGAAAGGCGGAATGCTTCTACACATTCAAGTCTTTTGAGGATACGGATTTTCTTCTGTCCTGTTGCGTCTTTAAGCTGACTTTTAAGCTCAACGGACAAAGATTCAAGGTCGAGTTCAGCGAGGAGCTCTTTTACAGACTCAGCGCCCATACCTGCTCTGAAATCGTCCTCGTATTTTTCACGCATATCCATATATTCTTTTTCAGAAAGAAGCTGTCCTTTTTCAAGAACTGTATTTCCCGGATCAATTACGATATACTTGCTGAAATACAAAACTTCTTCAAGTCTTCTGGGAGAGATATCAAGGATAAGACCCATACGGGAGGGGATACCCTTGAAGTACCAGATGTGTGATACGGGTGCTGCGAGCTGGATATGACCCATTCTTTCACGTCTTACCTTAGCTCTTGTTACTTCAACACCACATTTGTCACAGATTTTACCTTTATAACGTAAACGTTTATATTTTCCACAATGACATTCCCAGTCCTTGGTCGGACCAAAAATGCGCTCACAGAAAAGGCCGTCACGTTCGGGTTTGAGTGTGCGGTAGTTGATAGTTTCGGGTTTCTTTACTTCGCCGTGGGACCAGCTTAAAATCTGGTCGGGAGAAGCAAGACCTATTTTAATAGACTCAAAAACGTTAAATTCCACTTACGACCCCTTCTTTCCTTAAAATTCTTCTTCATCTTCGCCGTCAAATTCGAAAACGTACTCTTCTTCTTCAAAATCATCGGAATCGTCAAGAACATCTTCTGCATCAGCGGTGATATAGCCTTCCATTTCGCCGTCTTCAACGTACTTGAATTCTTCTTCGAAATGGCGGTCATCTATTTCTGCACTGTTAAAGGTAATATCGTCATCCTCGTCAAAGTTCTGCTTGAGGTCGATTTCATTGGACTCTTTGTCAAGTACTTTGACGTCAAGACCCAAGGACTGGAGCTCTTTGATAAGAACTTTGAAGGATTCGGGGATACCTGACTGAGGTATGTTATGACCTTTAACGATAGCTTCGTAGGTTTTAACACGTCCTACAACGTCGTCAGACTTAACGGTAAGGATTTCCTGCAAGGTGTAAGCCGCACCGTAAGCTTCGAGTGCCCAAACTTCCATTTCACCGAATCTCTGACCGCCAAACTGTGCTTTACCACCGAGAGGCTGCTGAGTTACGAGTGAGTAAGGACCTGTGGAACGTGCGTGAATCTTATCGTCAACAAGGTGATGGAGCTTGAGGTAATACATAATACCAACGGTTACGCGGTTATCGAACTGTTCACCTGTACGTCCGTCGTAAAGAACTGTCTTACCGTCTTCATCAAGACCTGCTTCTCTGAAACAAGCTCTGATATCTTCTTCGTGTGCGCCGTCGAATACGGGAGTCATAATCTTCCAGCCGAGTGCTTTGGCAGCGTATCCGAGATGCACTTCAAGTACCTGTCCGATGTTCATACGTGAAGGTACGCCCAAGGGGTTAAGAACGATATCCAAAGGAGTACCGTCGGGGAGGAAGGGCATATCTTCCTGAGGTAAAATTCTGGAAACGACACCCTTGTTACCGTGACGACCAGCCATCTTATCTCCGACGCTTATCTTACGTTTCTGTGCAACGTAACAACGAACAACCATATTTACACCGGCATTAAGCTCGTTACTGTTTTCTCTTGTGAATACCTTAACGTCAACGATGATACCGTATTCACCGTGAGGTACTCTGAGTGAAGTATCACGTACTTCTCTTGCTTTTTCACCGAAGATTGCACGGAGAAGTCTTTCTTCAGCGGTAAGCTCGGTTTCACCCTTGGGAGTAACCTTACCAACCAAGATATCACCTGCGCGAACTTCAGCACCGATACGGATAATACCACGTTCGTCCAAATCTTTAAGAGCATCTTCACCAACGTTGGGGATATCTCTTGTGATTTCTTCCGGACCGAGTTTGGTATCACGTGCTTCGATTTCGTATTCTTCGATATGGATAGAGGTATAAACGTCGTCTCTTACAATCTTTTCATTGATAAGAACAGCATCCTCGTAGTTATAACCTTCCCAGGTCATAAAGCCGATGAGGGCATTCTTACCGAGGGAGATTTCGCCGTCTGCAGTAGCAGGACCATCAGCGATAACCTGACCTTTTTTAACCTTTTCGCCCTTGTCAACGATAGGACGCTGGTTGATACATGTACCCTGGTTGGAACGCATAAACTTGATAACGGGATACTCGTGGAGTAAACCTGCATCGTCTTTGATAACGATCTGGTCAGCGGAAACGCTTTCGATGACACCGTCCTGTTTTGCGAGTACGCAGACACCTGAGTCAACTGCAGCTTTGTATTCCATACCAGTACCAACGATGGGAGATTCAGTTTTCAAAAGCGGAACTGCCTGACGCTGCATGTTCGCACCCATCAACGCACGGTTTGCGTCGTCGTTTTCAAGGAAGGGAATCATTGCAGTAGCAACAGATACGAGCATTCTGGGAGATACGTCCATATAGTCAACACGGCTACTGTCAATCTGCATAATTTCGTCGCGGTAACGAACGTTAACACGGGGACGTGCGAGGCGTCCTTCCTCTGTGAGAGGTTCGTTAGCCTGTACAACGATTACTTCGTCTTCAACGTCAGCAGTCATATATACAACTTCATCAGTTACAACGCCTGTTTCCTTGTCAACCTTGCGGTAAGGCGCTTCGATAAAGCCGTATTCGTTAATTCTTGCAAATGTAGCAAGGTAGGAGATAAGACCGATGTTAGGACCTTCAGGAGTTTCGATAGGACACATTCTTCCGTAGTGAGAATAGTGAACGTCACGAACCTCGAAACTTGCACGGTCTCTGGACAAACCACCCGGACCAAGGGCAGAAAGACGTCTCTTATGAGTAAGCTCTGCGAGGGGGTTGTTCTGGTCCATGAACTGGCTCAAGGGAGAAGATCCGAAGAATTCCTTGATAGCTGCCATAACGGGACGGATATTGATAAGAGTAGCGGGTGTTACTTCTTCCATATCCTGAGCCTGCAAGGTCATTCTTTCACGGATAACTCTCTCTGTACGGGAGAAACCGATTCTGAACTGGTTCTGCAAAAGTTCACCAACGGGACGGATACGACGGTTACCGAGGTGGTCGATATCGTCAACTGTGCCGAGGCCGTATGCAAGACAGTTCATATAGTTAATAGAAGCGATAATATCGTCTTTGATGATATGTTTGGGGATAAGGCGGTTAACGTTTTTCTTGATAAGTTCAACTCTTTCAGCATCATCTTCTGTGCTTTCGAGAATTTCTTTCAAAACGCTGAAACGAACCTTTTCGTTGATACCGCATTCAGCTTTGTCAATATCAATAAAGTCAGTGATTTCAACCATACCGTTGGAGATAACTTTGATATCCTTATCTTCAACGCGAACGTATACTGTGGAAACACCAGCCTTTTCGATTTCCAAAGCTTTTTCACGTGTTACAACTTCATTTTCCTCAGCAATAATTTCACCTGTAAGCTCGTTTACAACGGGCTGAGCAAGTGTCTGACCTGTAAGTCTTAAAGCAATGCCGAGTTTTTTGTTGTATTTATAACGTCCTACACGGGAAAGGTCATAGCGATGCTCATCAAACAACAAGGGAACTAAGTGTTTGATGGCAGATTCGGGTGTAGGGGGTTCACCGGGACGGAGTTTGCGGTAGATTTCAAGCAAAGCTTCGTCACCGTTTTTAGTTGTATCTTTGCCCTGAAGAGTAGTAACAACGGTAGCACTGTCACCGAAGATTTCCAAAATATCGGCATCAGTACCCATATTGTCACTGAGAGCAAGTTTGTAATCCTCGAGTACCTGTTCTACCGGCACGTCGTCACGGATTCTTAAAAGTGCACGGATAAATACGGTAATCGGAATCTTACGGTTTTTATCGATACGCACGTAGAATATATCACTGGAGTCAGTTTCATACTCGAGCCAAGCACCACGGTTGGGAATAACTGTGGATCTGAACAGTTTCTTACCGGTTTTATCAAATGCATCAGCATAATAAACACCGGGAGAACGTACGAGCTGAGAAACGATAACACGTTCAGCACCGTTGATTACAAAAGTACCGCTTTCGGTCATAAGCGGGAAATCACCCATATTGATTTCCTGTTCTTTCACCTCACCGGTTTCTTTGTTCAGAAGGCGTGCTCTTACGTGCAAAGCGGCAGCATAAGTTGCATCTCTCACTTTACATTCCGTTACAGAATATTTGGGCTCGCTGTCCAAACGGTAGTCGATAAAATCAAGCACCAGATTACCGGTATAGTCAGTGATTGCAGACATATCCGCAAACACTTCCTTAAGGCCTTGCTCCAAAAACCATTTGTAGGAATCAATCTGTACCTCGATAAGATTGGGCATATCGAGAACTTCATCAATTCTGGCAAAGCTCATACGGGTATTTTTTCCGACTTTTACAGGCTTGACATTCACCATTGGCTTAATCACTCCATTTCATCTATTTACGGCAGATTTTTAGTTAAATTTTCAAACAAAAACTGCCCGTCCAAACCTTTGTGCAAAAACGCAACAATTTTTAAAAATGTTATTGATTTTTTGCACAAAATAACCACTTAAAATCTGTATCATTTGAATATTTTTATTACTTTAAAGGCACAAATATCCATTTTGATACAGTATATCATTATAGTACAAATTTCAAGGTTTGTCAACTAAAATTTTCTAATTTTTAAAAAAAAATTTTACTGCCCCGTTTTCACGAGGCAGTAAGATGTTAAATATGCTTTTTAAGAAAATGTCCGACCAGAAATCCACCGACAGCGGTAATGATGATTTCAGGTATCATATAAAGTCCGTTATAGATGACAGAGTAAACAAACATCAGCGTATTGCCCGAGAGCTTTGTGAGAATCCCCATTCCCCATTCGCTTTGCGAGAAAAACCATTCGGCGTACACGCCAAAAAGGATATAGCCTGATATGATATGTACGATATACCTTGCCATAAGTCCCATCACCGCACCGACTGCAAGTGACACGGCAGGTGTTTTGGTGAAACGTTTTGCACACCCTGCGATACCGATTGCCATAAATGCAAGGATATAGTCAAGTAAAACAACGAAGATAAACTTTTTAAGTCCGTCGTTTTCGCTTATCATAACTGCGAGTCCCCCCGCCCTGAAGCCTGAGATAAGCATCGTGATAAGCCCGTGGGCAAGTCCTGAAAAAGCACCCCACAAAACACCGTGGCGGTAGGCAATAATGACAAGCGGTAACATTGAAAATAAGGTTACCGAGCCGCCGTATGCCCAGATGCCGTCAATTTTGAAGAATGTGTCGAGGATTATTCCCAGAGCGAGAAGTAATCCTGTTTCCGATAGTCTTAACGTTTTTGTTTTTTGCATTTTGAAACCTCTTTTTAAATAGATTTCAGGAGCCTTTAACCTAAGGAGAAAAGCCTTAATTATACAAAAAAACCGCAGGGTGGGGATTCCCTGCGGTCACAGATTTGCAAATTATTGCTTTTTCAAATCTTCCTACGCTGGTATTACCCAAACAGGTTAAAAGGGTTAAAGCATTCGCTTCTCTCAGCCGACTTTAAGTCAGCACCCCTGATTTAAGTACATTTTACAACAAAATTTTCATTTTGTCAATAGGAAATAACAAGGCTCCCTTGTGTAAAGGGAGGCTTTATATACGGATAGTGCCGTGAACAAAAGCTCACGGCACTATATGTATTAACCGATTTTATTAACCTTCAAGGACTGGCGTTTGGAACGGATTTCGTTAAGATTTTTGGAAAGCTGTTCCTCACTTGCACGAAGCATAGCGTCAACGTAGTCACCCGTTGCTTTTTTGAGTTCTCTTGCCTGAAGCTGAGAGTTGCTCATAATTTCATTTGCACGAGTCTGAGCCTGTTTTACAATTTCGTTCTGGTCAACAAGTTTTTTGGAACGTTCTTCCGCAACACGGATTACCATTTCAGCTTCTTTTTTAGCGTCGTCCAAAATAATCTTGCGGTCGTTTACGATTTCCTGAGCCTTCTGGATTTCTGTAGGAAGATGCAAACGGATATCTTCAACAAGTTCCCTGAACTTTTCTACGTCAACCAGCGATTTTCCGTGGGACATGGGAACACTCCATGCGCTGTCCAGCATTTCTTCCATCAACATCAGAATACTGTCAATATTGTTGTTCATGAGTTTACTCCATTTCTCCGTGCGAAAAATCTTTTTTGCCCTGCCCGCACGATGGCATTTGTTTTAAATTTTGTTAAACCTTTTTTTAATATCTTCGGCAATACATTCAGGAACAAATCCGCTTATATCGCCGCCAAAGCTCGCCATCTGTTTTACAAGACTTGAGCTTAAATACATATTTTCCCCTGCCGCCGTAAAGAAGATAGTTTCGGCATCGGGATTAAGTTTTTTATTGGCGAGTGACATCTGAAATTCATATTCAAAGTCCGACACCGCCCTCAGTCCTTTGACGATTGCACAGGCACCCTTCATTTTAAGGTAATCTGCAAGTAAACCGTCATAAGAGTCAACGGTTACGTTTTTAAGATGTGCGGTTGCTTTTTTTGCAAACAAAACTCTGTCTTCCATAGAAAAGAGAGAGGTTTTTGCCGCATTCACAGAAATTAAAACGATAACCTTATCAAAAAGCTTTGCAGCTCTTGTAACAACGTCCATATGTCCTATCGTAATCGGGTCAAAACTACCGGGACAAACTGCAATTTTCATTATGTCGCCTACTTTCGGATATACGCACTTATCATAATTCTGCCGTAGCGGTAACGTTTTTTAAGGATAAGCTCATCGGTTTCATCGGGGAGCGTTTCCATTTTATCGTGTTCGTAAAGAATAATACCGCCGTCGGAAAGAGGTTTATGAATAAGCGGAAAAAGCTTTTCGGGAAAGCCTTTGTTATAAGGTGGGTCTAAAAATATTATATCATATTTTTCCAAAGCATTCAAAAGAAAACTTTCTGCATCACCCAAAAGCACTTTTCCCTGTTTTGTAAAGCCAGTGGTATTAAGGTTTTCTTTAATGGCGTCCTGGCATTTTTTAGAACTGTCCAAAAACACCGCCTTGTTTGCACCACGGCTTAACGCCTCAATTCCCATCTGTCCTGAACCTGCAAAAAGGTCCAAAACGTTTGAGTAAGGCACTATAAACTGAATTGTACTGAAAACCGCTTCCTTTACCATATCGGTAGTGGGGCGGGTATCCATACCCTCGGGAGTGATAAGTTTTCTTCCTCTCGCCGAGCCTGTAATAACTCTCATAAAATATACCTTTCTAACGAAAACGGTTGTGATAGCTTACACTCATCACAAGCCCCATAGCGGCAAGTGACGTGATAACTGACGTTCCTCCCGCACTGACAAGCGGAAGTGTAATTCCTATAACGGGTAAAACGCCAAGCACCATACCGATATTTATAACCATCTGGAACATATACATCGAGAACACCCCGACGCATATATAACAACCTAATGGGTCCATCGAAATTCGTGCCGTCAGTAATATTCTAACACAAATTGCCGTCAATATCAAGACGATAAATGCACAACCTACAAATCCCATCGTCTGACCGATGTGTGAAAGGATAAAATCGTTCTCCAGAGCGAACACCCAGTTTAAGTCATCGGAAAAAAGTCCTTTTCCGAAAACCATTCCCGAGCCTAAAATTCTTCTGCCCGTGAGCTGTTGGTGACCAAACCCCAGAGCATCGCCCGAAAGGTCTGTGAGCACTAAAAATCTTTCCTTGAGGTAGTCGGGGATGATACCGCTGAACCAGACTATCGGAATCGTCACACCGACGATACCGAGTCCGCCTAAGATACACTTATAGGAAATCCCCGCAGTGAAAATCATACAAAGGAAGATAAAGAAGAACACGAGTGCCGAGCCCATATCCCCCTGTAAAAAGACGGTAAGACACGGAAGCGCTGCATGCAGACAAAGGAAAAAGATGTTTCTCGGATGATTTATCTCCTCACGCACCCTCGATAAATGGAGTGCAAAGGTCAAAATAAAGGAAATCTTTAAAAGCTCAGACGGTTGAAGCGAAAACCCCGCAATTCTGAGCCATGCGGCGTCGTCGGAGCCCGGAGGCTGATATACAACCGGCAGATTTGTAAAAGTCAAAAGCACGAGTGAAGCCGTAACGGGCAGATGGATAAACCATACTTTCGCCATAAAGTTATAGCTGACAGTAGCCATAAAAAGCATCACGGAAAGTCCGATAACTGCAGTAATCACCTGCATAATAAACGGATTAAAACGTCTTGACCCCGTCGAGATAAACCCTGCTTTAAGCTCAGAGTACAAGGTGAGGCAACTGAAAAACACCGTCACCGCACACAGAAAAAGCAAGGTTTTGTCCACTCTTTTAAAATAACCTTTTATTATTTGCCAGAAAGCGTCCATATTCTACCTTCTTTTAGAAGAGTCCCGAAATACTTCCCTTTTCGTCAACGTCAATAAGTTCAGCACTCGGACGTTTGGGAAGTCCGGGCATAGTCATAATACTGCCTGTCAAAACTACAACGAAACCTGCACCTGCGGAAAGTTTCACTTCGGAAACGTTAATGGTAAAGCCTGTAGGTCTGCCGAGTTTCGTGGGGTCATCGGAAAGTGAATACTGAGTTTTAGCCATACATACAGGGATATTGCCAAAACCGAGAGCAGTGATTTCTGCAATAGCCTTTTTAGCAGAAGGTGAGTATTCAACTCCGTCAGCACCGTAGATTTCCTTACAAACTGTTTCGATTTTTTCTTCGATAGTCTTGTCAAGGTCGTAAATCGGTTTGAAATCGGATTTTTCGGTTTCAAGTACCTTGAGCACTGTGTTTGCAAGGTCGATACCGCCGTCTCCGCCTTTTGCGAACACTTCGGAAAGTGCGTAGGGAACCTGAAGCTCCTTACAGCAGTCGTCAACTACCTTGATTTCTGCATCGGTATCGGTGTGGAAGCGGTTGATAGCAACTGCAACGGGTACACCGAACTTCTTCATATTCTCAACGTGAGCTTTCATATTAACGATACCTTTTTTGAGCGCTTCAACGTTTTCTGCGGCAAGGTCAGGTTTCGCAACACCGCCGTTGTATTTAAGTGCTCTTACAGTAGCTACTACCACTACGCAGTCGGGTTTAAGACCTGCGTAACGGCACTTGATGTCAAAGAATTTCTCAGCGCCGAGGTCGGAGCCGAAACCTGCTTCGGTGATAACGTAGTCACCGAGCTTTAATGCAAGTTTTGTAGCTCTTACGGAGTTACATCCGTGAGCAATATTTGCAAAAGGACCGCCATGCATCAGAACGGGAGTGTTCTCGAGTGTCTGCACAAGGTTAGGTTTGAGCGCATCTTTTAAAAGTGCAGTCATAGCACCTTCGGCGTTTAAGTCTTTTGCGTAAACGGGTTTGTTATCATAAGTATAACCCACCAAAATTGTGGAGATACGTTTTTTGAGGTCGTCTAAATCGGAAGCAAGGCACAAAATAGCCATAATTTCACTTGCAACAGTGATAATAAAGCCGTCTTCACGGGGAACGCCGTTTAACTTACCGCCAAGACCTACTACAACGTTACGGAGTGCTCTGTCGTTCATATCAAGGCAACGTTTAAAAAGAATTCTTCTGGGGTCAATACCAAGCACGTTACCCTGCTGAAGATGGTTATCAACCAAAGCACAGAGAAGGTTATTTGCAGCGGTAATTGCGTGCATATCACCTGTAAAATGCAAGTTGATGTCTTCCATCGGTACAGCCTGAGCGTATCCGCCACCTGCGGCACCACCCTTGATACCGAAAACGGGGCCCAAAGAGGGTTCACGCAAAGCGATAACGGTTTTCTTACCGAGTTTGCACATAGCCTGACCGAGACCAACAGAGGTGGTAGTTTTACCTTCACCTGCAGGGGTGGGGTTAATAGCTGTTACAAGGATAAGTTTGCCGTCCTTATTGTTTTTGCATTTTTCGATAAGTTCATCGGAAAGTTTTGCTTTATATTTTCCGTAAAACTCAAGGTCGTCTGCATCAATGTCAAGAGCCTTTGCAACGTCTGCAATCGGAAGCATTTTCGCAGCCTGTGCAATTTCAATATCTGTAAGCATTGTTAGTCCTCCCTTTTCACAGCAAGTGTTGTCTTTTCGCCGTTGATATCCCATTCCATAACAAAGCCGTCAGTTTCGCCGATAACGATGTTATTTGCTAAAACGTCACCTTTGATTTCGTCAGCGTAAGCGTTAAGGATTTCTGCTACCTTGTCACTGCCATTTGCATAGACGGTGATGCGGTCCATAACGTCAAATCCTGCTTCTTTACGCATCGACTGGATTTTACTGATAATTTCTCTTACGAAGCCTTCTTTGATAAGCTCGTCGGTAAGACGGGTATCGAGTACCACTGTGATACCGCGGTCAGTAAGAGTTGTGTATCCTTCAATCTGTGAAGTTTCGATAAGCAAATCTTCTTCGGCAAGTTTAATTTCGCCGTCGGAAAGTGTTACTGTAATTTCGCCGTTTGCATCAAGCTCTTTTTTAGCCTTAGAGCCGTCGAGATTTGCCAATACTTCCCTGATTTCGTTGATTTTAGGACCAAACTTACGTCCCAAAGTCTTAAGCTGAGGTTTAAAGGAGTAGGAAACGAAGTCACCTGTATTCTCAACAAAGGAAAGCTCCTTAATATTAAGCTCGTCTAAAACGATATCGCGGTAGATTTCGTCAAGAGGAGTTTCAGCCTTAACAGCCATATGAGAAAGAGGCTGACGGTTTTTGCGGTTGGAAGTATTTCTTGCGGCACGACCCAAAGTTACAATCTGCAAAACTTCTTCCATATCGCTTTCAAGCTTCTTGTCAATCAAAGCTTCATCTGCTACGGGGTAATCGCAAAGGTGGATACTTTCGGGAGCAGATTTATCAAGACTGCAAACCAAGTTTCTGTAGATTTCCTCTGTCATAAAGGGAATCATCGGAGCTGCAACCTTACAGAGAGTAACGAGTGCAGTGTAGAGAGTGAGGTAAGCGTTAATCTTATCCTCAGTAAGCTCCTGAACCCAGAAACGTTCGCGGTTTCTTCTTACGTACCAGTTACTCATTTCGTCTGCAAATTCCTGCAAAGCACGTGCGGCATCAGGAATGCGGTAGTTTTCGAGGTGGTCGTCAACTTCCTTAACAAGGCTGTTGAGTTTTGAAAGCAACCACTTATCCATTACGTTTAAAGTATCCTTGTTGAGAGTATACTTCGTAGCGTCGAATTTATCAATATTTGCGTACAAAACAAAGAATGCGTAGGTATTCCACAATGTAGAAAGGAACTTTCTCTGTCCTTCCTGAACTGCCTTGCCGTAGAAACGGTTGGGAAGCCAGGGAGCGGAGTTTGAGTAGAAATACCAACGGATAGAGTCTGCACCGTAGGTTTCGAGTGCGTCAAACGGGTCAACTGCGTTGCCTTTTGACTTACTCATCTTCTGTCCGTTTTCGTCCTGAACGTGGCCTAAAACGATAACGTTTTCGTAAGGTGCTTTATTGAAAATCAAAGTGGAAATTGCAAGGAGTGAGTAGAACCATCCTCTTGTCTGGTCAACTGCTTCCGAGATAAACTGTGCGGGGAACTGAGCCTCAAAGAGGTCCTTGTTCTCGAAAGGATAATGGTGCTGAGCAAAAGGCATAGCACCCGAGTCAAACCAACAGTCGATAACTTCGGGAACACGTTTCATCTGCTTACCACATTCGGGACAGGTGATGGTAACGGCATCCACGAAGGGACGGTGAAGCTCAATATCATCGGGACAGTTCGGGGACATTGACTTGAGTTCCTCGATACTGCCGATAGAATGGCGGTGACCGCATTCACATTCCCACACGTTTAAGGGAGTACCCCAGTAACGGTTACGGCTAATGCCCCAGTCCTGAACGTTTTCAAGCCAGTCGCCGAAACGTCCTTTACCGATACTTTCGGGAATCCAGTTGATTGTATTGTTATTTTTGATAAGGTCGTCCTTAACGTCGGTCATCTTGATAAACCAGGATTCACGAGCGTAGTAGATAAGGGGAGTATCACATCTCCAGCAGAAAGGATAGCTATGCTCAAACTTGGGAGCATCAAACAAAAGTCCACGTTTGTCAAGGTCTTTAAGCACTTCGGGGTCTGCATCCTTTACAAACATTCCTGCAAAGGGTGTGTCCTCTGTCATATGACCGCTTCCGTCAACAAGCTGAACGAAAGGCATATCGTATTTTCTGCCGACTCTTGCGTCGTCTTCACCGAATGCAGGAGCCTGATGAACGACACCTGTACCGTCTGTCAGAGTTACGTAGTTATCGCAAAGCACGTAGAACGCTTTTTTGTGCTGACGTTCTGCATGAGGAACTGCACAGTCAAAAAGCGGCTCGTACTCTTTGTATTCCATATCTTTACCAAGGAAGGTTTCGATAACTTCGTAAGCAGGAGTACCTGCTTCCTTGTCAGCGAGTTTTGAGAGCACTGTATCAAGCAAAGCTTCAGCCATATAGTAAGTATAGCCGTCAGCAGCTTTAACTTTTGCGTAAGTTTCGTCGGGGTTTACACAGAGTGCAACGTTTGAAGGCAAAGTCCAGGGAGTTGTAGTCCATGCAAGGATATAAGCGTCCTCGTCTTTAACCTTAAATCTTGCGATAGCGGAACGTTCTTTTACGTCTTTATAGCCCTGAGCTACCTCGTGGCTTGAAAGCGGTGTACCACAACGGGGGCAGTAAGGCACGATTTTAAAGCCTTTGTATAAAAGACCTTTGTCCCAGATCTGTTTTAATGCCCACCATTCGGACTCGATAAAGTTGTTATCGTAAGTTACGTAAGGATCGTCCATATCTGCCCAGAAACCAACAGTCTGTGAGAAATCCTCCCACATACCTTTATATTTCCAGACACTTTCTTTACATTTTGCGATAAAAGGTTCAAGACCGTAAGCTTCAATCTGTTCCTTGCCGTTGATACCAAGGAGTTTTTCAACCTCAAGCTCAACGGGGAGACCGTGGGTATCCCAACCTGCTTTTCTTGGAACTTTGTAACCTTTCATAGTGCGGTAACGGGGAATCATATCCTTGATAACCCTTGTTAAAACGTGACCGATATGAGGCTTTCCGTTAGCGGTGGGAGGGCCGTCATAAAACATATAGGTCGGGCAGTCTTTTCTGTCCTCGATACTCTTTTCAAAAATGTGGTTTTCACGCCAGAACTCTTCAATTTTCTTTTCACGTTCTGTGAAATTCAAATTTGTCGAAACCTTCTCGTACATACTAATCCTCCTAAAATTATGGGTACAGGTAAAAATAAATTCCCTCATCCGTACAGGACGAAGGAAACTTCTTAAACCACCTATACAACATACAATAAATATGTCTCCCCGCTAACGGTGGGATTCCGTCAACACTTACTTATTTTCAGTGCGAAACTCGGGAGTGATTTTCACAAAATCCGCTACTCGTACCGGGCTTCCACCATCCCCGATTCGCTTTGACTTTCGCTGGAAAGCTACTGTCTCCGTCAACGTCTTTACATTCTTACTCTAAGAGTACCACTTTTTAAAGAAAATGTCAAGAGTTTCCTCACCACAAGGCAAGGAAACCCTCAATTAATCAAGTGTATTAAGATAATCTATACTCTGTTTTGAGTAATCAAGACTCACACGACCTGAGTTTTCGCATTCGACTACCATCATAACGCCGTTTTTTATTGCCCAGTCGTGGATAGCCTTTATATCGGTTTCGCCATACCCGACGGGACGGTCTTCAACGCCAACGCGGTGATTTCCGAAATAAAAATCTTTTTCCTTGCAAGCAATACCGTCTTTAAGATGGAGAAATCTCACTCTGTCTTTGTATTTGTTTAAAAACTCAATGGTGTCAATTCTTGCGTTATAAAGCCAGAAAGTATCGACTTCAAGTTCCATCTCGGTTTTGGTAAGAACGTCTTCTGCAAAGGTAGTACCGTCATCCACCTTCAAAAACTCACCATCGTGGTTATGAAAAGCAAAATGCATACCGATTGCCTTAAGCCTTTTATCTATATCGTTGAATTTTGCGATAAGGTCTTTCTTTTTCTCAGGTGTTGACCAGTCACAACAAGGAATGATAAATGTATCACAACCGAGTATTTTGTGAAAAGCAACCGTTTCGTCAAATTTATCGGGCAAAAGGACATCTTCGTGAAGGTGGGCTGCTGAACATTTCACCCCGTACTTATCCATAAAGCCTTTTATTTCTTCGGCGGTATGGCCGTGATATTCACAAAACTCAACGTATTTGTAACCCATTTGAGCAACGGCTCTGATACCCTCTTCAAGTGAAGTTTCGCTTACATAATCTTCTACCGAATAAAGCTGTATACTGTAATCCATTTTATTACTCCTCGAGTGTTTTAAGATAGTCTATGCACTGTTTACTGCAATAAAGTCCCGACGGCTCACGGTTTTCACATTCAATTATCATAGGAACATTGTTTTTTATTGCCCACTCACGGATAGCCTTGATATCATTTTCGCCATATCCCACGGGACGATGTTCAACACCAATACGATGTTTACCGAAAATCATTTCCTCTTCCTTACAGGAAATGCCGTCTTTGATATGCAAAACTCTTATTCTGTCTTTGTATTTGTTAAGGAAATCTATGGTGTCAATCCTTGCGTTGAAAGTCCAGAAGGTATCAACTTCAAGTTCGATTGATGAACGGTTCAAAACGTCATCGGCAAATACGATATTGTATCCCGTTTTCATAAACTCCGAGTCATGGTTGTGGTACGCTAAATGCATACCTTCACTTTCGAGTCTTTTCTGCCATTTTGCAAAATTTTCTATGAGTTCGTCGCGTTTTTCGGGAGTTGACCAGTCACATCCAGGGATGATCAAGGTATCACAACCGATTGCCTTGTGAAATCTTATGGTTTCGTCGATTTTTTCTTCCTCAAACCAGGGGGTACCTGTATGAGCGCCCGATACTTTAAGGTCGTATTCTTCGAGAAAGCTTTTTATCTCCTCAGCAGTATGTCCGTAATATCCGCAAAACTCAACGTATTTGTAACCGAGTTTTGCCACCTCGCAAAGCACCTCCTTATAGGGTCTTTGCTTTGCCACATCTTCTACAGAGCACATCTGCAGACCGTATTCTGTCTTAGTCATTATATCGCCTCCAATATATTTTAAGTATACCAAACTGAATGTAAATGTCAATAAAAAATCCGCAGAAAAACCTGCGGATTTAATACTATACCAGTATGTCAAAAAGAGAGCTCATATTGTTAAGATAACGGTTTATCTGGATAATATCTTCGTTGCCGACAGTGGGTCCGGGGGTGTTAATGCCCGAAATATTGCCGACTTGCTCAAGATAGTAAAACTCATCTGTGTCGAAGACGCTGCGAAGGTTTGCAAGCTTTCGGTTCATCTGCATTACGTCAAGGTTGTTGATGATGCCGTCACCCGTCACGTCGCCGTAAAGCAGAATCTCAACGTTTTTCGTAACGTTATCATCTTCGACGTATACGTTGTACCGTCTGCTGCAATGCTTTGCATCAAAGTACTTTGTCTTGTAAACTATCACGCTGTAGCTGCCGCTGTCAAGACCATCGAACGAGTAGGTATTAACGTTGCCTTTAAACTTCTGATTTGTTATGAGTGCACCGTCTTTAAGGAGTTCGACTGTAACGGTTTCATTCTTGTCGCCGTGGCATTTTACAGTACCTGAAATTGAAAAACCTTCTTTTTCGGTTGCAAAACAAACAGTTACACCGTTTAAATCTTCGTTTAATAAAACCTCATTCCACTCGTCCTCAGTGCCCTGATAGTATATATGTGATAACAAACCGCAGTTTTCAAAAGCACCCTTATCAATGCGTAAAACAGTTGCGGGAATGGTAATTTCCGTCATAAGATAACATCCGTCAAATGCACCTTCATTGATAGCCGTGATACCTTCTTTAATATCGCATTTTTCTATATACTCAGGATATGACTTAAAACCGCAGTCGGAACAAATTTCGCCCTCGCCACTTATAATAAGTGTTCCGTCAACACCTGTTTCCCAGCTTACACCGTTACAGGCTTCTTCGGAGGCAGGGCGTGTTTCAAAATGGAACACGGCTTCATCGAGAGCATCGTTTGACCTGCCGACAATAACCCTTTCCCATTCGCTTTCCGTACCCTTGTAATAAACGTTTTTAAGTGACACATTACTGAAAGCACTTTCATCAAGCATTTCAAGGCTGTTGGGCAAGGTGATTTCAGCAAGGCCTGTCGAGGTAAAGGCACAACTGCCTATTGTCCTGACACCATCGGGAATAACAATCTCATAATTTCCCCAAAGGTAATAGAAAGCATAATCGCCGATGTGCTCTACCTTTCTGCCCGTGGGGATTTCAAAGCCGTTACATGCAGTAACGAGGGTTTTCGTTGCCTTTTCAACGATGCAGTTGCCATCGGAAAAATAGTATTCGTTGTCAGCATCCACCGTCAGGCTTTCAAGCGAGGTACAGTCGTCGAATACGCGCTCCCCGATCCATTTGACATTTTTGGGGATTTCGACGTTTGTAAGAGATCTGCAACGGTGAAAAACAAAATCCTCGATGATTTCAACGCTCTCGGGAATCTCAATAAAAGCAAGGTCAAGGCAGTCATAGAACAAATCGGTCTCCAGCACCTTAAGATTTTTGGGTAATCTGACGCTCTTAAGGTTGTAGCAGTTTTTAAAAGCGCCGTAACCGATTTTTGTAACGTTGTCGGGGATATCTATTGTAGTGATATAGGTATCATAGAATGCGCGGTCACCGATTTCCTTAAGGGTATCGGGCAAGGTTACCTTGCCAAGCCACCCGATACCGTCAAAGGTATAATCACCGACAGAAGTAATGCCTTCATTGATTATACATTCTTTTATTTCTTGTCCGTATTCCACAAAGCCACATTCTTCGCAAAGCTCGCCCTCACCACTTATTTCGAGGATACCTTTGCCGTAAATTTCCCAGCTTATATCGGGGTTATACTCACAACCACCCGACGCAATGTAGCAAATGGGGTTGCTCATTACTCTTTCATACTCGTACATTAAATATAAAAGCTCAGAGTTCGGAACATCCATAAATTCAACATCGGAAAAAGCATAAACCGAGCTCAGAAGTGCTTTGGCGTTATATTTTTCTGCCAGTTCTTCATCGAAAACATCGTCCTTAAAACTTCCGTCTTCATTGAAAAACGCAGCGACATCATCATAACAAAGCTCCATATCCCAAAGCAGATTATATCGGTAATCGCCAAAGTATCCATCAGTTGTCACATCGGCAGAAGTGTTGTAGACTTCTTCCCATATACACGCGAGATCTTCAATGTCGTAATGACTAAGTTCGTCTTCATCTGAAGCGATAATTTCCCTGACAAAATCCTCAAACTCCTCAAGCCAGCGGTCATCAAAATCCTCTATGACGTAGTCGCACATATAGATTTTGCCGTAGTCTGCCCCTGAGGTATAATCATAGCTTTCAGGTGCAGTCTCAAGTTCGCCGAAAACAATATTTTCGCAAAATGTCTTAAGCTCTTTTGCGGTAGTGATCTGAACAGTATGACTCTCGGTTATTCCGTTACGAAGGTAAGGCTGGGTAACGAAAATTGAGTCGTCTTTGTCTTTTATCTCAACTCTTGCAGCAAGGTAATCACCTTTGAAAGCAACATCCTCCGAAGCTATAGCTGTCATTCCGTTAAAAGCAGTAAGAACAATGATAAGTGATAAAACTAAACTTAAAATCTTTTTCATAATTTCCTCCACTTCTTATACCAGTCTGTCAAAAACAGAGCTCATATTGTTAAGATAACGGTTTATCTGGATAACGTCGGCATTGTTAACAACAGTATCCGTACCGGCAATTGACGTAACGTTTGCCGCTTTTAATCTGTACGCCTTACGCTTGTCAGTATCGTTGTCAAACACCGAGCTCATATTGTTGACGTAGCGGTTTAAATGCATTATATCGGCATTACCGAGGGTACCCTCGCCCGTCACGTCGCCATAAAGCAGAATTTCAACGTCGCATCTTACGTCAGCGCCTGAAACAGTAACCTCATATTCGTTTGTGGCACACTTTGATTTTAAAACGCGCAGGGTGTAATTCCCATCATCTGTGTCTATAAAGGAATACTCACCTTTTGTTCCCGAAATGACAGTCGACTTAATCACGTTACCGTCACGCAGAAGTTCTATTTTAACGTCGTTTTCGCCCTGCCCGAAAGCCTTCACGTTGCCGTAAAGCATAGCGCCTTCACCGTCATAATAAATTCTTATATCCTCAAGCATTTCATTATAGCGCTTGATGGTAATTTTACTCCAGTCTTCCCTCGTTCCTTTGTAATAAACAGCAGTAAGTGAGGGCAGTTCATAGAACACCATATTATCTATATAGGTGATACTTGAGGGCAGAGTTACCTTCTTAAGGTTTTCACAATAGCAGAAAACTCCGTCTGCAAGAATTTCAACCCCTTCAGGGATAACCAGTTCCTCAATACCCGATTCATAAAAAGCATTCATTCCTATCGACTTTACAGTGTCGGGAATTACAAGCTCCGTAAGGTCTTTGCAATATGAAAACGCGCAGTCGCCGATTGCAGTAACCGTTCCGTCATCGGGAACAACTGTATCCGCACACCCTACAATGAGCGTTTTGGTAGTTGTTTCGATAAGTGCATTATTCACTGCACGATACACTTCGTTTCCGCTTTCTACTTCGATTTTCTCAAGATTACATCCATAAAACGGATTCACACCGACAGAGGTAACCTGACTTGGAATTGTAAACTCGTTAAGGCTTTCGCATTGGCAGAAAGCCATTCTGCCAATACTCACAACGGTATCAGGTATCTCAATATCAGTAAGATTGCAAGAACCATCAAATGCATAATCACCGATACCGGTAATGCCATCACCTATAACACAGGATTTGATAAGTTCGCTGTAGGTTCGTTGCCAGCCACAGTCTTCACAGATTTCACCGCTGCCTGTAACAGTCAGCACATTGTCAACATCCAACACCCAGTGTATATCGCCACAGTCACCGACCGCAATCGGCATCTGTGAGAAAATAAGCTGAGCATTATCAAGTCCCTCATTACCGCTACCGATAACGATATTGTCCCATTCTTCCTGTGTTCCGTTATAGTAGATATATTCAAGTTCTACCCCAATGAAGGCGTCATTACCGATTTTCTCAAGGCTGTTAGGCAGACTTATTTCGGTAAGTGCCGCCTGCTGAAAAGCATTATCCCTGATTTCGGTAACAGATTCAGGAATATGCATATAGTCACACAGAGCACCGCAGAAAGCACCCTTTCCGATAATTCTTACACTTCCGTCCTTTGGGATACGGGTGTAACGGCATCCTGCAACCAGAACTTTTGTGGCTTTGTCAACTATACCTTCCGAGCACATCTCGTAATAATCGTTATCAAAATGTACGACTATCGATCCGAGTGACTCACATTTACCGAATACAAATTCTTCGTCAATATATGAAACGTTACGGGGAATTCCTATGGATACAAGTGAACTGCAACTAAAAAATGCATTTGCATATATCGAGGTTACACTCTCAGGAATAGACACTTTAACAAGCGAAGTACACCTCTCAAACAATCCTTGTGAAATCGATTCAAGATTTTCTGACAAGGTAATCTCCTCAAGTGAACTGCACAGGTAAAATGCGTGATTTTTAATCTCGGTAACAGAATCAGGAATGGTTATATTCCGAAGTGCAAAGCAACGGGCAAATGCCATCTCCCCGATACTTTCAAGGGTGGAGGGCAGAGAAACCTTTTTCACAAACTCAAATCTATGAAAAACGCCGTCACCGATTGCGGTAATTCCTTCACCGATTCTGAGCTCGGTTATAATGTCCTTGTATTCATCAAAACCGCAGTTTTCACAAACTTCACCTTCACCGTTTATCTCAAGGATTCCGCCCTGATAAATACCCCATGTGATACCGGAGCAACTGCCTGAATAGTCGGGCAAAATATCACTGCTGTACACCATAATCTCGGATAAAAATGCCCATGATTTTGCATTGAATGAAATTTTTATATAACGTGCCTTTTTAGTGCCTTTTTGCATACTGAGTGTATATACGCTGTTCTTTGGAGCATCTGCAGGAATGGATGCGAAATTGTAGGTGTAAAAAAGCTTACCGCTTTCGGAATAAGAAACTGTGATATTTCCCGTCGGGTAACCAACACCCGCATTTGCGTCGTTAAGCATTGCAACCTCAACTGCGGAAAATTCCTTAACCGCACCGAGATCCACAATCACACTAACGGTCGTACCTTCGGGTACGCCGTTAAACGCAGTCCAGTTTTCATCGGAATACTTAGCCTCACCGACGATGCCGTCTGTCAGTTCTTTTCCTGAATCGCCGTAGCTTGAATGCGGACTATGTGAAAAACTGTAATCACAGCCCAGAGCGATATTGTAAAGTGAAACTGCCGAAACTGTAATGCCGTTTAAGGTTGTAACTGTAATGATAAGTGCTAAAATTAAACTGAGAATCTTTTTCATAATTTCCTCCTTTTTAAAGAACGGATTTGTCGGTTGTACCTACACTGCCAATATACCACTAAACTCTGAAAAAGTCAAACTGACTCTTTGCCTCATATTACCATAAAAAAACCTTTATGTCAACTCAAATGAGGTAATCTTTAATTTTCAAAATGGGTAAAATAATTTTATAAAATAATATGGGAGAAATAAGAATGAACATTGGAGACGCAACGAGAAGCCGTATCAAAGAGCTTTGCAAGGAGAAAAGCATCACGGTAAACAAGCTTTCCACACTTTGTGGAATCACCCAGTCCACCTTAAACAACATCGTCGGTGGCAGAAACAACAGCACCACCATTTCCACTATCAAAAAGATATGCGACGGACTGGACATCACTATTCAGGAATTTTTTGAATCGGACTGTTTTGACGATTTAAGTCAGGAAATAAGTTAAGCAGAGGAAAACCCTCTGCTTTTTTTATTCTTTTAAATAATTGTCAATAAGTGTCTGTATTCCCCTCATATCATCAGGGGAGTCGAAAACCTCGGGGAAATTGGTTTTGGCATTATCGTAGGTGTAATATATATCGCAGAATTTCTTAAAATCAAATTCTTCGTTTACGCTGTTATCGTTGCAGAAAGAATAATCCTTGCCCACAGCGGACTCACCCGTAATGGCACAGTAGGTCATAAGAGTAGTGATATACCCCGTGAGCATATTGGGGTGGAAACCGTCTCGCTCATTTTTACGGATAATGAAGGTGTTTTTGTTATATTCTTCTTTTGCAAAGGGAACTTTCACGTCACCCGCTATAATATCGCTTACAATCTTACCCCAGTCAACGATAATAACGCCTTTTTTCTCAAGCTCTTTGACTTTCGGAACCCATACGTATTTATTCATATGAGCGTGGGCATGGAGCAGAAAAACAAACTTAACGTCGGGATTTTCTTTTTTGAAGATATCCATAACCACATCGCATTTTTCGAGAAAATCGGGGATATTTGCAGAGGCACTGCCCTGCTGCATAACAACGTAGTCAAACTTTCTGTCCACAAGATAACTTAAGTGGTCGGTACCTTTACAAGGGCGTTCAACCGAGCAGGGACCCTCAAACAGATTTGTAAAATCGTGTCTGCCGAAGGTCCAGTTTGTGACACTTACCTTTGCACCGTTTCTTTTACAAAGCTCGTAAAAATACCCTTTATCGTCGTTTCGTTCTTTCTGGGTTACAATTCCCCACCCCTTATCAAGCACCGTTTTTCCGTAATATGTAAAAGAATTTCCTATAAATATAATTTTCTTGCCGTCAAGAATATTTCCCATCGCTATCACCTCGTAGTTACGATTATATCATAAATTTACATATTTGTAAAACATACGACAAATTATTCTTGCACTACTTTGAAAGATATGGTAAAATGGTTGCAAAGGAGTGAAATTTATGGAATTTTTACAGCTTAAATACTTTTTTGAAAGCTCCAAAAACGAAAACTTCGCAAAAACGGCAGAAAAGTTTATGGTGCCTCCGTCATCTGTTTCCACCGCGATAAAACGCCTTGAAAATGAGCTTGGTTGTGAGCTTTTCGACCGCAAGTCCAACAGTATTCTTTTGAATGAAAACGGAAAAAGGCTTCAAAAATCAATCCATATTATCTTCAACGAACTGGATCAGGTTATCTTCGACCTTGCTACAGAAGAAAAAGACGATACCGAAATAAAGTTTCTCGTCCGCTCGGCAAGAGCTGTAATCATAGATAAAATTATAGATTTTAACAAAAAGCTCCCCACGGTACAGCTTTACGTTTCATCCGACCTTAACGACACGAATTACAACGATTACGATATAATCGTGGATGAAGAAAATGAAATTTATTCTGATTTTGAAAAGTTTGAATTGTGTACTTTCCGTATCGGCATCCGTGCGACTTTGGATAATCCCCTTTGCAACAAGCCGTTAAAACTCAGCCAACTTGCAAATCAGCATTTTATTTCCCGAGGCGATGATGCAAGACTTTTTAAAATACTTACAAAAGCATGTAAAAAAGCGGGATTTACACCAAAAGTTATCCTCAAAACAAACGACACTCTGTGTTACCGTCAGTGTATAGACGAAGGCGTCGGACTTGTACCGGCATTCAGGTACCCCAACGCAAACACCAAAACTGCTAAAACTACCTTTTTGCAGATTTCGGATTTCGATGAACGCCAGACGGTTTACGTTTACTATAAAAAACACGAAAAAAGTAAAAACATCGAAAACTTCATAAAATTCTTAAAAGACAGCATAACGTAAAGAGCAGAGGACAACCCTCTGCTCTTTTAGTTATTTCATCGGATTATTTTCGATATACCGCCACGTTTCGAGATAATCATTTTCATCACGGATAATATGGTCGTAATACGATTTCTGCCACAATTTTTTATTAAATGGTTTCAATACATTTTCTTTCACACATTTTATATATTCATTTGTGGTCATGGTTTTAAACCATTGCACCATATCCGGTAGGGAACGACCTGTGTGTCGTTCCGCATCAATGAACAATATAAAATGAATATGGTCAGGCATAATAACGTATTTTTCTATCGTTATACCGAATTTGTTTTCCAGTTTGGATAACCATTTTTCTATTATTATGTTTTGCGTAATATCTGACGGAACGACACACAGGTCGTTCCCTACAATTGATTTTTCAAACAAGCATTGTCTTTCATAGGTGCACACCGTCACAAAATACAATCCATTTTGGGAATAATCATAATCTTTTAACCTGTTGGCTTTACGCTTTGGGTATTCCATAAAACCCAACTATATATGCAAATTAAAATACTTAACGTCCTCAAGGTCGCGGTTTGCAGCGGAAGCGTAGTCACACATAATAAGGTCACGGGTTTCACCGTCTGCTGTAAGCTTCACCCTCACCATACAAAGGGTGTTGTCAAGCCTTATTGGGTTAGCCTCAACACGTCTTCCCTCTTTGCCGAAGATAGTTTCATTTGAAAACATATCCTCTTCCTTGCATCCCACACGTTTTGACCTTGCAAGCATCACGGGGCCACGGCGAAGCACCGACATAGCACATTTAGTCATCATTTCCTTATCGCATCTGCCGTCAAACTCGTCAACCCAGCGCCATACGTGGTAGTCGGTATCGGGGAGTGCTTTATATTCATAAGCAAAATCGATAATCTCAACCGTCATATCGAAGTTCATTCTTATAACGAAATTTTCCTCTTTGATATCAATAACGCAGTATTCACCCGCTACTGCCGTGTAAACGTCGTCTTCTGCGATAACCGAAGTATTTTTACTCCACGAAGGGATACGAAGGTAAAGTTTTTCGCCGACCTTTGCACCACGCACAGTAATCATCAAAGCCCCCTTATCGGCGTAACCTGCACCGATTCTGAAGCTTGTTTTACCGAAATCAACCGTCGACTGGATATACATATTAACGCTGTATCCGTCAGGGCGTCTTGTGATAATGGTTTCGGCAACGTTTGTGAATCCTCTGCCTAAGTTATCAACGCAACAATGCTGATATTTCGTTTCGCAATGTCCGTCACCCGTCCACTGACGACCTGCACTTCTTACAAAGAACGCACCGCCCTTGCCGTTTTCATACGCACCTGCAAGAAAAGCATTCATAAAGGCTTTTTCCATATATTCCGTGTATTTTATCTCACCCGTGAGAAGATAAAGCTCGTGGCAAAGGCGCATCCAGTGGATAACGTCGCAGATTTCGGTTGCAGCGTCGGGATAGTATTTTGCGTTTGCAAAACGTTCGCAGTAACCGACACTGCCCAAAATATTTTCCTCGTCACGGTAAACGTTGTCGCAGAAATTAACGGTTGCATCAAAAATTCTCTTTTCCCCCGTAATTCTGTAAAGCTCAATAAGTCCGTCAAAGCAGGACATCATCTCGTAAGCCTTTGCGATATAATCGGGGTCACCCTCGCACCAGTTCGCAGGGGATTTATCGGACAAAGCATTTTTAATAAGATTGGGAGCTTTATTATCCTCTCTGTCCCAGTCTTTTGCGATTTGGAGACAAAAATCAAGGTACTTTTTATCCCCCGTCAGGCGGTACAGAATAAGCATCGGTTTCATAATTGAGCAGGAAGGAAGTCCCACGATACAACCCGTATCCCTTGCAGTTGCCTTTAACTCTTCAAGCTGACTTATGGTACAGTCGGCAAGGCGTACACATCCTTTTAAAATCTTTTTATCGTCTAAAAGCTGAGCCACTTCCAAAAGTGCCCACAGAGTATACTTTCTGCCCCAGATGTTCCAGTTGAAATCACACGGCCAACCGTATTTGTTAAGTGAGCGGTCGTTTGCCGTCGGCAAAAAGTTACGGCTTTCAAAATAGGTACCCGTGTAGCCTTCTGCATCCTGGAAAGAAAGTATTCTGTAAGCGGATTTTTTTATATCCTCTTTAAGCTTTTCGTCGTTTTTCATTCTGCAGACACGACAAGCCGACAGAATAAGCTTTCCCCAGAACTCACCTCTCCACATACCGTGAGTGTACTCGTCGTCGTATTTTTGGAGGAAGCAGTCCTCTGCCTCACGCAAAATTTCCTCAATGGCAAACTTTCCGTTTACACGTTCAAAAACGAATCTGTCAAACCTTATACCGTACTCTCCGTCAAAGGAAACCCCCGAAAGATTTGGCTTTTCAATTAAATTTTCAACCTTGTAATTTACTTTGTAATCCATAATATCTCTCCTTTTCTTTCCAACAGAATACCATACTTGAAATTAAAAAGCAATAGACAAAATCTATTTTTCTTGCAATTTATTTTTATATGTGCTATAATTTTCTTGCGACGAAAATTTAATTATACCTTTTAATTGCGTAGGTGTGTATTTTACCTTTCGGTAAAAATGCATACTCTTTTCTACATGCCTATGCAATAAGGAAAACTTTTCGTCGCAACAAAAGTCGAAGTATGCGTTTTTCGTGCGTAGCTTCGGCTACGCATTTTTTATTTGAAAGGAGATTCCCTATGCCCGACTACAAAGCGATGTATTATAAACTGTTTAACACATACACCGACGTAATTGAAATGCTACAAAAAGCGCAACTTGAAACCGAAGAGATTTATATGAATTCTTCCGAGGACGAAGAAGAAACAGAAGCTTAATCCCTTACTACGATACTATTTTACCACATATATTAGTAACAAAAGTAACAACTTTTAAAAAAATAAAAAAAGCTCCGAAATTTTCGGAGCTTTTTCATTACAATTATTTGTTTGCTTCTTCAACTGCAACAGCACAAGCAACTGTCATACCAACCATGGGGTTGTTACCTGCACCGATAAGACCCATCATTTCAACGTGAGCGGGAACGGAAGAAGAACCTGCAAACTGAGCGTCACCGTGCATACGACCCATTGTGTCTGTAAGACCATAGGAAGCAGGACCTGCAGCAACGTTATCGGGATGCAAGGTACGGCCTGTACCACCACCGGAAGCAACGGAGAAGTATTTCTTGCCGTTTTCCAAAGCCCATTTCTTGTAAGTTCCTGCAACGGGGTGCTGGAAACGAGTGGGGTTAGTGGAGTTACCTGTGATAGATACGTCAGCTTTTTCGTGAATCATGATAGCAACGCCTTCGGAAACGTCGTTAGCACCGTAGCAACGAACTTTAGCTTTGTCGCCGTCGGAGTAAGCTTTTTCACGAACGATTTTGAGATTGCCTGTAGCAAAGTCATATTCAGTTTCAACGTAAGTAAAGCCGTTGATTCTGGAGATAATCATAGCAGCGTCTTTACCAAGACCGTTGAGAATAACTCTAAGGGGTTTCTTTCTTGCTTTGTTAGCTGTTCTTGCGATACCGATAGCACCTTCAGCAGCAGCGAAGGATTCGTGACCTGCAAGGAAGCAGAAGCAGTCTGTTTCTTCTCTCAAAAGCATAGCGCCGAGGTTACCGTGGCCAAGACCAACAGCACGCTGTTCAGCAACAGAACCGGGGATGCAGAAAGCCTGCAAGCCGATACCGATAGCTTCAGCAGCATCAGCAGCTTTTTTGATACCTTTTTTGAGTGCAACGCCAACGCCAAGAGTATATGCCCAGGAAGCATTTTCAAATGCGATAGGCTGTACACCTTTAACGATAGCTTCAACGTCGATACCTTTTTCAAGGCAGTAATCTCTTACTTCATCGAGAGATTTAAAGCCGTATTCAGCAAGACATGCCTCGATTTTAGGCATTCTTCTTTCCTGACCTTCAAATTTAGCCATAACAGTAAACCTCCCTTATTCTTCTCTGGGGTCGATATGTTTGTAACCTTCATAACGACCGTAAGTGCCGATGTTGTTTTCGTAAGCTTCTTTGGGGTCTTTGCCGTGACGGATGTCTTCGAGCATTTTGCCAAGTCTTACGAATTTATAACCGCAAACTTCGTTGTCTTCATCAACAGCGATTTTGAGGATATAACCTTCTGCCATTTCGAGGTAACGTACACCTTTAGCTCCTGTGGAGAAGATTGTACCAACCTGAGAACGGAGTCCTTTACCGAGGTCTTCAAGACCTGCGCCAACGGGCAAACCGTCTTCGGAGAAAGCAGTCTGAGTTCTGCCGTATACAATCTGCAAGAAGAGTTCTCTCATAGCAACGTTGATAGCGTCACAAACGAGGTCAGTGTTAAGAGCTTCTAAAAGTGTTTTACCAGGCAAGATTTCACCAGCCATAGCAGCAGAGTGAGTCATACCGGAACAACCGAGAGTTTCAACGAGTGCTTCTTCGATGATACCGTTTTTAACGTTAAGTGTAAGTTTGCAGCAACCCTGCTGAGGAGCACACCAGCCCACACCGTGAGTCAAACCGGAAATATCCTTTACGTCATACGCTTTTACCCATCTGCCTTCTTCGGGAATGGGAGCAGGACCGTGTTTAGGGCCTTTAGCGATAGGACACATTCTCTCAACTTCATGAGAATACATCATATTTATCATTCCTTTCAAAATTATATGCCTTTTTCAGGATCGGAACGACACACAGGTCGTTCCCTACAAGCCTTCTCCAGTGGGAGAAGGGGGACCGCTTGCGGTGGATGAGGTGTAACACTCAACCACACAGGTCGTTCATAATCGGAACGACACACAGGTCGTTCATAGTCGGAACGACACACAGGTCGTTCCCTACTTTAAAAAAATGTGCTGCCGCTTTCGTGACAGCACATCTTAGAATTCTTACAATTAAGCGAGTTCAGCAAAATATTTGATTGTTCTTACCATCTGGCTTGTGTAAGAGTTTTCGTTATCGTACCAGGAAACAACCTGTACTTCATATGTGTCATCGTCGATTTTAGCAACCATTGTCTGAGTAGCATCGAACAAAGAACCATATGTGATACCGATGATGTCGGAAGAAACGAGTTCTTCTTCAGTGTAACCAAAGGAAGCAGAAGAAGCAGCTTTCATAGCAGCGTTGATGCCTTCTTTAGTAACGTCTTTACCTTTAACTACAGCAACGAGGATTGTTGTAGAACCGGTGGGAACGGGAACACGCTGAGCAGAACCGATGAGTTTGCCGTTGAGTTCGGTAATTACAAGACCGATAGCTTTTGCAGCACCTGTGGAGTTAGGAACGATGTTAACTGCAGCAGCACGAGCACGACGAAGGTCGCCTTTTCTGTGAGGACCATCGAGAACCATCTGGTCGCCTGTGAAAGCGTGGATAGTAGACATGATACCAGCCTGGATGGGAGCGTAATCGTTAAGAGCTTTAGCCATAGGAGCCAAGCAGTTTGTTGTACAGGAAGCAGCGGAGATGATTTTGTCATCAGCTGTAAGTGTATTTTCGTTTACGCTGAATACAACTGTGGGAAGGTCGTTACCTGCGGGAGCAGAGATAACAACTTTCTTAGCACCTGCATCGATGTGAGCCTGAGATTTTTCTTTGGAGCAATAGAAACCTGTGCACTCCAAAACTACGTCAACGTCAAGTTCGCCCCAGGGCAAATCTTTAGCGTCTTTTTCTGCATAGATTTTGATTGTTTTACCATCAACTGTGATGGAATCTTCACCAGCTACTACTGTATCTGCCAAAGCGTATCTGCCCTGTGCAGAGTCGTATTTGAGCAAGTGAGCGAGCATTTTGGGGCTTGTGAGGTCGTTGATAGCAACGATTTCATAACCCTCTGCGCCAAACATCTGGCGGAATGCCAAACGGCCAATGCGGCCAAAGCCATTGATTGCAACTTTTACTGCCATAATAATAAACCTCCAAAAATTTATTCTGTTACTATTTTATACCATTTTGAAAAAAAATACAAGCCTTTGTTACAAATTTAACATTATAAAAGTATTAAATTTTTCACAAGAAAATCATCGGTTTTTTGTGAATTTCTTCCCATTTTTCAAAAAAACGTCCTTTTTTGCTCAAAATATGCTATAATTATAGCGGAGGAATAAATTATGCGTTTTAAAAGAGTATACGTTGAAATCGGAAATATATGCAATTTAAACTGCAGTTTTTGCAGTGAAGTTAAAAGAGAAAAGCGACAGATGACAGTTTCGGAGTTTTCTCATATCGCAAAGGAGGTAAAACCCTTTTGCGACTATCTCTATTTTCATATAAAGGGCGAACCGCTTTTGCATCCGCACCTGTCCGAGTTTTTTGATATCGCAGAAGAATATAATTTCCTCATAAACATAACCACAAACGGCACTCTTTTAGATAAAACGGGCGATATGATACTTTCAAAAAAAGCTTTAAGGCAGATAAACATCTCGCTTCATTCCTTCCCCGCCCATAAAATGGACGGATATTTAAGTACCGTTTTAAACTTTTCCAAAAAAGCAAGTCTTGAGCATAAAAAATACGTGGTTTTAAGGTTCTGGAACCTTGACAACACACGTAAAACGGATAAAGCTTCCCTTGATATGCTTAACAAAATCAAGGAGTATTTTAACTTTGAGGGCGACCTTTTTGAAGCTATGAAAGGCAGAAGCGTTATGCTTGAAAAAGGAATTTTCATAAGCTTTGAAGAGGAGTTTGAGTGGCCGAGCCTTGAAAACCCGTTTATCTCCGATACGGGTATCTGCTACGGCACACGAAATATGCTCGGCATCTTAGCAGACGGGACAGTTACGCCCTGTTGCCTTGATGCAAACGGCGAAGCGCCTTTGGGTAACGTCTTCAAAACCCCACTTGCCGATATGATGGAGAATATTGATAAAATAGCCTTTAACCTCACAAACCGTCATATCGACTTAGAATTATGTAAACGTTGCTCCTATCGGACAAGATTTGACAAAATAAAAATTGTTTAAACCCGACCACAGCCAAAGCACTTTTAAAAAGCTTTTGGTTTGGTTTTATATAATTTACTTTATTTTACTTTATTTTACTTTGTGCATTGTTTACACAGGAATACACATTGTTTACACAAAAATCCCCATTCTTTACACAGAAATCCCCTACCCGAAATCGGGTGGGGGTTAATTTTTTATAATTCTTATGTAAAAAGTCAGGTTTAGTCGTTGTCGAGGTCGCTTAACTGCCAACCGTAGGTTGAAGCTTTTCTGTAAGTATAATCGTCGATTTCGCCACGGCGGTGAAGCTCGTCAAACGCTTCCTGATTGGTGGCATAGGTGCCGTGAGTCCACAAATTAAGCCCACGTTCAAGCTTATCGTAGTCGATACCGAAGGAAACCTTTTCATCACTCGAAGAAGCCGCAGAAGGCGTATTGTCGTACACGTGAACGCGGTGCTTTGCATCAACTGCATCCATAAAGTGGTTACGCTCGGAAATATAAGCTTTTGCATTCTCCTTGTCAGTTTGGATAGCATCGTTAAACATACCCTTAAAGTACTGTGAGAATTCAAATTCATCGCTTTCCTCAACGTCGTAGTAAACACGTGCAAGTTCGTCACCCGACCAGAACAAAAGGTACGGCGGTTTGTCCCAGAATTTCATCAAAACGTCGGAGAAAGCATTGTAATCGTCAAGAACTGAAACGTCACTTTCGTAAACGCCCTCCTCAGCACCATCCTCCGTATATACGTTGAAGTAAACCTGCGGGATATCAACGTAAGTAATCTTTGAAGTCAGAAGCTTATGCAGTTTAAAAGCGATGGCATTTTCGTTTTCAAACTCACCCTTTATCTGCATTGAACGGAAGAAGGAAATTGCATCGTTTTGCTTTAAAAGGCTTCCGATTTTATATTCATTATAAAGCGCACGTTTTTTCTTTGCGTACATTTTTGCATATTTTTTCTTGTTGAAATTCTTGAGATAAAAACTCGCAATAATGGAAAAAACCGCATAAAGACCGAGCCACACTCCCGCTATTTGGGAAGAAACGTTATCATTTCCGTCCACGGCAAAGAGGAAAATGGTTGAAAGCACAAGGAAGAAAATCCACACAAGACGGCTTGACCATTTCTTTTTGCTGATAATTTTCTCCTCGGCATGGTCAAGACGCCAGTAAAGGTTTTCTGCAAGTGGCGGAAGGGATTTTTCAAGTTCTTCCATCTTCTTTTCAAAATCCTTTATACTGTCAATATATTTTTTGAACTCGTCTTCAAACTCTTTTGCTTCCGCGGTTTTTTCAAAACAAACGATATGGTTTTCGGTTTTGGGGAAGGTAACTCCCCTCTCCTCGCAGTATCTTATACGATGCTTTAAAAACACTCTTGCAAGGTAGCAAAGGGGGTCTTCCTCGGGGTACCAGTAAAGTGCCGTATCAAACCAGCCCATACGGGTACACGCTTCGGCATACGCCTTTTTGGACTCGGTGGTAAGATAACCCTTTTCGAGTGCCATACCGAAAAAATAAGCTGCCATAGACTCGGAGCGTTTGATATCGGTACCTCTGTAATTCCCCTCACGTCTATCGTAGATACAACCTAAAATATATGAAGCGTATCCTGCCGATTTTGATGAGCCGTAAGCCGCCCTTGTAAGGTTATAAACAAGCTTGTCGCCCACGTCAAGGCGTTTGAAGTCAAAAGCCCCTGTTTTGACGTTGTTATTGATATAGACGTCAATATAATGAGAAAATATATCATCTTTTGAGAAAGGAGCGTCCTTGTATTCCTCCATAGCTTCGTAAAGGTCAACAAGCTCATCTGCATAAAACCCGTTATTAAGTCCTCTTTCATTATATATATCAGGTTCAGGGTCCCTGCCCAAAAAGATAAGTATTTCCTGGAGATTTTTAAGTTCCATGATCATCTTCCTTACTTAAAAAGGGCAAACCGAAAGATTTGCCCATTTTTTTATTTACTGTAAACAGCACCACTGGATGCGGAGTTAACAAGTGCAGAATAACGTTTCAAGTAGCCTTTGATATCCCTTGTGAAAGGAACGAAGTTTTCTTTTCTCTTTGCGATTTCGTCATCGGAAACTAAAAGTGAAATCTGTCTTTCGGGGATGTTGATTTCGATAATATCGCCTTCTTTGACAAGACCGATAAGACCGCCTGATGCAGCTTCGGGAGAGATATGACCGATTGCCGCACCCTTTGTAGCACCACTGAAACGTCCGTCAGTGATGAGTGCTACTTCCTTATCAAGACCCATACCAACGAGTGAAGCGGTGGGAGCAAGCATTTCCTGCATACCGGGACCACCTTTGGGGCCTTCGTAACGGATAACCACAACGTCACCTGATTTGATTTTACCTGCGTTTATAGCGTCACAAGCTTCGTTTTCACTGTTAAACACCCTTGCAGGGCCTTTGTGTTTCATCATTTCTTCACATACGGCACCCTGTTTTACAACGCATCCGTCGGGAGCGATGTTACCTCTGAGCACTGCGATACCGCCGTCTTTACGGATAGGAGCAGAAACTGTGTGGATAATCTCGCCGTCTGCGTCGGGGATGTTTGCAAAACGTTCTGTCTGAGTACCCGAAACGGTTAAAACTTCGGTGTTTATAAAGTCGCCTTTTGCGAGTTCTTTCATAACTGCCTGAATACCGCCCATTACGTCAAGGTCCTGAATAAACACACTGCTTGCGGGGTTAAGCTTTGCAAGCTGAGGTGTCTTACGGCTTAATTCCTCGATAGTGGTAAGGTCAACGTCAACCCCTGCTTCGTAAGCGATAGCTAAAATATGCAAAACTGTATTTGTAGAGCAACCGAGTGCCATCTCAGCAGAGAGTGCATTTTTAAGGTTTTCTTTTGTAAGAATCATGGAAGGAACAATGTTGTTTTCGATAAGGTGCATAACTCTTTCGCCCGTATCCTTCGCAAAACGAATGCGTTTTGAAGAAGTAGCAGGAGCAGTAGCAGAGCCGGGAAGTGACATACCCATAGCCTCAACAAGACAGTTCATCGAGTTTGCAGTGTACATACCCGAACAAGAACCACATGTAGGACAGGTGTTATTTTCAAATTCCTTTAAATCACATTCGGTAATTTCACCCGCACTGTAAGCGCCAACTGCTTCAAAGCTTTCAGAAAGGCCAATACGTTTACCTTTTACAACACCTGGCTCCATAGGTCCACCGCTGATAAAGATACTGGGAAGGTTAAGTCTTGCAGCGGCAAGCATCATACCTGGAACGATTTTGTCACAGTTCGGGATAAATACGATACCGTCAAGAGGATGAGCAGTAAGCATAACCTCGATACTGTCGGCAATAAGTTCACGGGAAGCAAGGGAATATTTCATTCCGACGTGGTTCATAGCAAGACCGTCGCAAACACCAATGGTATGGAATTCAAACGGAATACCACCTGCATTTCTGATACCTGCTTTAACGGCATCAGCTAAAAGACCTAAATGCATATGGCCGGGAACGTATTCACTTTCTGCACTTACAACGGCAACGAAAGGTTTTTTCATTTCGCTGTCTGTAATGCCCATTGCTTTAAGCAAAGAACGGTGGGGAGTCCTTGCAGGACCGCTTTTCATCAAATCACTACGCATAATTAATCTTCCTTATCCTAAAATATTTTCTACAAAATCGAGAGCATAAACCTGAGTCTCGATGTTTTTATCGGTTTCTTTAAAAGTTCCGCCGAACTTTCTTACACAGAGATAAATCTCGTTTTTAACGGTGTTCATACGGAGTTTTTTACCAAGCTCAGTTTCCTTGATAAGAATTTTATCCCCCGAAACGTAAGGGTTGTCGGGATAATCTGCGGAGAAATCATAAAAGATACTCTCGTCATCGTTACTTCCTATCAAAGCGTTGTACGTCATATCGTCAAAGATAAACAGAGCGTCCGCACCCGCATTTAAAATCGCAAGGATTTTCTGCTCACCCGTCGTCGCGGCAACGGGATTCGTGCTTGTTCCGTCGTAGTTTGTCTGCATCTCGCTTACCATAACGCTTATTTTACCGTTACTGTCGTAATCACTGATATAAGGCTTTATCGTTTCTGCGATATCATCATTCACAGCCGAAAAAGAATATTTACTCGCGATATTCAAAGTAAGGTCGTATTTCGGCTTGAAAATCATATCCTTGGCAAAAAGCAAGAGTGCAACCACCACGAAAGCAACCAGAAAAGTGACAAACTTATAGTGATACCAGTAGTTATCCCACTTCTGCTTAAAGGTCATGGGGATTACTTCGTTTTCTTCTTTTTTCTTAAACTGTTCTGTATCGGCAAGACTTTGTTTTGCCTTTTTAAGTTCGATAAGTTCTTTCAAATCATCGCTCATGGTAACACCTTCTTCAAAGAAATATTTTACTATATTTACGCTTTACAGTCAAGTAATTCTCTGCGTGTTTTTGTAAATAAATCGTATCGGTAGGGGCAGGGCTCTGCTCTGCCCGTTTGCACCACGGTCAGAAATGAAATATAGCGGTGCAGAAGAAATACCGCACCGCCATATTTTAATATATTTTCAAAGGTAGTAATTTACACGCCTGAATATGCAGAAAATCCGCCGTCAACGGGCAAAACAACGCCTGTGATAAAGGATGCCGCATCGTTGTTCAAAAGGAAAAGCAAACTGCCTTCGAGCTCTTTTGCGTCACCAAATCTTCCCATAGGAGTTGCAGCTAAAATTTTCTTTGTTCTGGGAGTCGGAGTTTTATCGTCGTTAAAAAGAAGCTTTTCATTCTGTTTTGTAACGAAAAATCCGGGGGCAATCGCATTAACTCTGATACCCACTTTGGAAAAATGAACTGCAAGCCACTGTGTGAAGTTGGAAATTGCAGCCTTAGCACCCGAGTAAGCAGGGATTTTCGTAAGAGGAGTGTAAGCGTTCATACTTGAAATATTGATGATGTTACATCCACTTCTTCCCACCATCTGTTTTGCAAAGCTCTGAGTGGGAATAAGTGTACCGAGGAAATTTAAGTTGAAAACAAAGCCGACGCCCTCACTGTCGAGGTCAAAAAAGCTTTTTGTATCGGCATCAACGTCACCAAGCTCAAAATATTCCTTGTCGGTTGTAGCTTTGGGGTTGTTGCCCCCTGCCCCGTTTATAAGGATATCGCAGTCACCGAAATCCTTTTTAACTTCGTTTGCAACCTTTTCGCAGATTGCTTTATCCAGTACGTTACACGCATAAGCCTTGGAAACAAAGCCTTCTTTATTGATTTCATCCGAAACTTTTTTTGCAGAGTCAAAATCAAGGTCTAAAAGTGCAACCTTTGCCCCTGCTTTTGCAAGTACCTTTGCAAAACCTGAGCAAAGCACTCCACCTGCACCCGTTACGACTGCAACCTTGCCTTCAAGGTTAGTATTCAAAACGTTCATTTTATTCTCCTTTTGCTTTTTCACAAGCTTCAAAAAGTCCGTTTATGTAAGCCGCACCCAAAGCTCTGTCGTAAAGTCCGTAACCGGGTTTACCCGTTTCGCCCCAGATCATTCTGCCGTGGTCGGGACGAACGTAGCCGTCAAAGTTGTTATCAACGAGTGCTTTTACGATTTTATACATATCAAGGCTTCCGTTTTTGGAAAGATGTCCTCTTTCTTCAAAACTGCCGTCGGGGAAAAGCTCTACCTGACGGATATGCATAAATGCAATTCTGTCCATCTTTGCATATTTTTCGACGAGTTTTTCCACGTTGTTAAAACAAGCACAACCGAGTGAGCCTGTGCAGAGGCAAAGGGAGTTCGCAGGAGAATCCACAACCGAAAGCAGTCTGTCGAGATTTGCTTCGTTTGTAACAATTCTCGGAATTCCGAAGATAGAGTATGGCGGGTCATCGGGGTGAATTGCCATTCTCACGTCGCACTCTTCTGCAACGGGGATAATCTTTTTAAGGAAGTATTCAAGGTTTTCCCAGAGTCCTTCCTCACCAATCTTTGAATAAGCGTTGATAAGACCGCGTACCTCGTCCTGAGTATAACTTGCATCCCAACCGGGGAGATTGATATCGTCAGTGAGAGGGTCTAAGCCTTCAAGCTGACTTTTATACATAACAAGGCTTGTAGAGCCATCGGGAAGCTCCTTATCAAGCTGAGTACGGGTCCAGTCGAAAACGGGCATAAAGTTATAGGTGATGCATTTAACGCCGTATTTTGCACAGCGGCGGATGTTTTCACAGTAAACTTCAATAAGCTCGTCGCGGTTTTCAGAACCAAGCTTTATATCCTCGGGAACAGGTACCGACTCAACGATATCAAAAAGCATACCGTTTGCTTCAACCTGATTTTTCATTTTGAGAAGGCTTTCTTCAGGCCATACTTCGCCCGGTTTTACGTCGTAAACGGCACTTACAACCGAACGCATATTGGGAATCTGTCTTATGTACTCTAAGGTTACGGGGTCGGATTCTCCGTACCAGCGGAATGACATTTTCATAGGTTTTCTCCTTCAAACACGGTTTTACCCGCTACAATAGTATATTTAACGTTGATATCATCGTCAAAGATAACAAAGTCGGCAAAGTAACCTTTTTTGATTTCACCCATTTTTTCTTCTTTCATAATGGATGCGGGAACTTTGGTTGCCATCTTGACTGCATCAACGATGGGAGCTTCAGCTAATTTTACCATATTTCTTACCACTCTGTCCATTGTGGCGATACTTCCTGCAAACGCAGTGCGGTCGGGAAGCTTTGCAACGTTGTCCTCGATAATGGTATCACTTCCGCCGTTGGGAGCTTTTACGATAGTTCCTTCGGGGTAGTCACACGCCGCCGAACGGATAGAGTCGGTGATAAGAGCAATTTTATCCACGGGTTTAAGCTTATAGATAAACTGTAGAAGTTCTTTGGGCAAATGGCATCCGTCACCGATAATTTCGATAGTCAGATCGTCATAAAGAAATGCCGCATCGTTAAGACCTGCATAGCGGAACGCATTCTTTCTCATAACGGGAGTTGTACAGGAATAAAGGTGAGTGATATGGGTAAAGCCGTATTTAATTGCTTCCTTTGCACCGATACAGTCAACCTCGGTATGACCCATAGCCGCCAAAATTCCGTTTTCCGAAAGTGCTTTTGCAAAATCATAAGCACCCTCGAGTTCGGGAGCCGCCGACCATCTGCTCAAGATATCTTTATATTTATCGATAATCTGCATATATTCTTTGGGGTCGGGGTTACGAACGTATCTGGGGTCCTGAGCACCACGCTGTGACATCGCAAAATAAGGTCCCTCAAGGTGAAGCCCCATAAGTCTTGCGCCGTTATGACTTTCATTCATAACGTTTTTATACGCTTCACAGCTACCGACGATTTCCTCAAAGCTACCCGAGCTTACAGTAGGATAAAGTGCAGTCGTACCGTGTTGTGCGTGAAGCACTGCAGGAGTTATAAAAGCTTCCTTTGTGCCGTCAATGAACTCAAAACCGCCACCGCCGTGGGTGTGAATATCAATAAAACCTGCAGAAAGGTAGTTACCTTTTGCATCAATCACTTCGTCACAAGGCAAGTCCTTGTCGGTGATTTCGGTGATAACGCCGTCTTCAAAGTAAACGCTTTCGCCCGTTTTAATTTCGTCACCAAGAACGATTTTTGCATTTGTAATTTTAGTAATCATATAAGTTTACCGCTTTCGTTGTCACAGTAGATAATAACACTGCTGTGATTTTTCATAATTGTTGCGGGACATTCTTCGGAAACGTCCATCATAACGGTATTTTTAACAGCCTCTGCCTTTGTTTTTGCAGGAACCATACAGAAAAGGTGGTTACCCTTAAACAAAGTCGGAACTGTCAAAGTGAGTGCAAACTTCGGCACGTCATCGATTTTTGCAAAACAACCGTCATTAACTTGCTGGTTACGGCATTTTTCGTCAAGCTCAACTTCCTTGATGATTTTTGTATCGTTAAAATCAGCAACACCGGGGTCGTTGAAAGCGATATGACCGTTTTCACCGATACCAAGACAAACGATATCAACGTTTACGTCGATAAGTTTGCCGTAACGCTCACATTCTGCCTCAATGTCAGTTGCGCAACTGTCAATAAGGTTAACGGATTTAAAAGGCACTTTATCGAAAATATCCTTTTTAAGGAAGTTTCCGAACGCCTGAGGTGCACCCTCGGGAAGACCTATATATTCGTCCATATGAAATGCGTTGATTCTTGTCCAGTCGATATCTTTAAAAAGGATAAGCTCAGCCAAAGTATCAGACTGGGACGGAGCCGCCGCAAAAATCATATTGATTTCCTCTTTTTCGTTTAAAAGTTTCACGATTTTATCAGCAATATCCTTTGCTGCAGAAGCCGCCATGCTTCTTCTTGAATCGTAAACTCTTACTTCCGCCTTACCTGCGGTAATATTTTTAATAACTGCCATCATAATTCTCCTTAAATCGGTGGATTTAATTCTTCCGTCTGTCCGGGGGGATGTCCCTCGAACTTTTTGAAAGCTTTTATAAAGTTTGAATAATCGTTAAATCCTGAGGCAAAACAAGCCTCCTTAACGGAAAAACCGAGCTGTAGCAATTTTTTAGCCTCGGCAATACGCCTTTTGATAAGATGTTCTTTAATCGTCATACCCGTTTCCGTGGTGAACATTCTGTAAAGCCGTGACTCACTGAGCCCCATATCCTTAGCAAGTTGTGAAACCGAAATATGCGTTTTAAAATTACGCTCGATGAAGTCTAAAATCTGGTCTGCTTCGGTTTCGGGGGCAAAATCCTGTTCAAAAATCGTATCGTTTTCAAATTTATAGCTTATAAACTTCAAAATCTTAAGTAAGATTATAAATTTTTCGGTTTCATCATCTTCAGCGCTGTAAAGAGTGATAAGATTGATGAAAAAATCGTGTTCTTCATCCGAAAGATGTGTTTTGTGTGAAAGTACTTCGTTTTTGAAAATTGCCTCGAACGGGTTATCCTGCAAATTCGGGAGAGATTTAAGCTTCTCCACCATTTCCGAAGAAAGACTTATAATACATCTCTCGTACTCGTTTACGGGGTATAAAAGTGATTTGTGAATCTGGAGGGCCGGGGTCAAAAACATATCGTGTTTCTCACAACGGTAATATCTGTCGTTTATAAGATACCTTCTGCACCCTCTTATGTTGTAATAAATTTCGATATAACTATGCAAATGAGGTGGGAAAATATGTGGCTCACTCACAAGATGTTCAACAACTACGGGGACTAAGGCTTCCCTGTAAATGCTTTTTGTGGTATCCATACTTTTCTCACCTCATTCTTATTTAGTATAAAACTGTTTATTTTGCCGCTTTCTGGATTTTGAGTGTTTCTTCGGACGAAGCAAGTATACCGGTTGTGTAGTCAACCTTTCCGCCTATATCATCTATAAAGTCTGTAAGGTAGTTTCTGTCTGTAACGATACCGTCACAGAGAGTAACTTTATCCTCAGTTTTCTTATAGAGTTTTACGGGTTCGTCTTTGGGACAGAAACAAATCATACCCTCTGTTCCCCAAACCTTGAATTCCCAGTAATAAGGCAAATCAAAGCCTATTCCGTTGGGAACAGTGTAGGAAACGTCTGCGATAACTCCAACGTTGTTTGTCAAAGTGAGCATAAACTGTGCACTTTCTTTAAACTGAGGCTCTTTATCTGCAAGCTTGTTCCAGGTACGAGCCGCACAGATATCCATAACGTCGAGCTTAAAGTAATTCTTGATAATGTCCATAGCGTGGATAGCAATATCGTTGATAGTGCCACCGTGCTTACCTTCTTCAAAGTACCAGGAAGGTCTTTCGCCGTAGTACAAAGGATGCTGACCGCCAAAGAGAATGTTATTCACTTCACCGATTTCGCCGTCTTCAATAAGCTTCTTTGCACAAAGCATATTTTTGTCGTAGCGAAGATCAAGCATAAGACCTACTTTAAGGCCCGTTTTCTTAACGAGCTTTTTAATCTCTTTGAGTTCTTTTAAAGAAGTACACAAAGGTTTGTCAGCAATAACGTGCTTACCTGCTTTTAAAGCTTTGATAACAAGTTCACCGCGTCTGCCGTAATAGTCACCGATAGCAACGATGTCGATATCGGGATTATTAAGGATTTCTTCGTATGTATCACAGTTAAAGTTTACGTTTTTCTTTTCTATTGCAGCTTTTCTGGCATCTTCATTTTCTTCCCATGCAGCAACGATTTCAACGTCGGGGTTGTTTTCTGCTACACCGTAAAGACCGAAAATGTGGCCGTGACGGAAACCTGCAAAACCAATTTTAAGTGTACTCATTTTTATTCTCCCTTATTTACGGAAAGTTGTGATACTTCTTCCGTCACTCTTGAGCTGTTTTTCTTTTTCGTTCTTTTCAGCATCGTATTTGAGGAGGAGGTCAAGGTTGTCGATTACTTTCTTGTGTGCATGGATATATTCATCAATAACAGTCTTGTCTTCATACTCAAATCTGGGAGCAGCATAGATAACACATTTGTTAAGATACTCGGAAACTTCGAGGTACTCAGCGGGAGCATATTTTGCACCGTAGTGAGGACAACCGAAGTGACATTTTTCAGCGTAAGGGCCGTCAGCAGCAAAGAAAGGAGCTTTATGGAGTACACCGTATCCGCAAGGGCCTGTGAAAAGACCTTCAGCTGTCAAAGCTTCGAGCAATGTATGCATGGAAAGACCTTTGAGTTTTTCAGGGAGGTATTCAATATGGTGGTAAGCGTATACTCTGTTACCTCCGTCAACTTCTTTAAGAGGAATCATATGGCCCATTTCAGCAAGATGTTTGTCGAAGTATTCGCCGTTTTCTTTTCTGATTGCGTTGAGTTCGTCAAGTCTGTCAAGACCTGCTTCAGCAATAGCAGCAGCAAAGGGGTTGATTCTGTGTTTGAAACCAAAACCTGTGAGGCTGTATTTTTTGTATTCAGAATCATCAGGAAGATTACCGAGTCTTTCGTAGTGACCGAGTGCACAAGCGCGTTCAAAGTATTCACGGTTATTCGTTACCATGATACCGCCTTCACCACCGGGGAGAACTTTAGAGCCCTGGAGTGAGAAGCATCCAATGTCACCGATAGAACCAACTTTTTTGCCTTTATACTCAGCACCGTGAGCGTGAGAACAGTCTTCAATTACTTTGAGGTTATGTTTCTTAGCGAGTTCCATAATAGGATCCATATCGCAGGGGTTACCCCAAACGTGAACGAGAAGGATAGCCTTTGTTTTAGGAGTAATGCATTTTTCGATTGTTTCAGCTGTGAGAGTGTGAGAAGCACGGTCAACGTCAGCAAATACGGGGATAGCGTTTGCTGCAGCAACGGGGCCTACTGTTGCCCAGAATGTAAAGGAAGGAACGATAACTTCATCACCTGCACCAACACCTACTGCAAAGAGAGCAGCCTGGATGGATGTTGTACCGTTAACGTAGCACAAGGAGTATTCTGTGCCGATATATTCTCTGAATTTCTTTTCAAATCTTGCTACTACGGGCGAAGCAGAAATATCGCCTTTGATAAGCATATCGTTGATTACTTTGTAAGCTGAGTCTGCAACTACGGGGCGCTGACATCTTTCAAGTCCGCCTGATACCGCTTTTTCTCCACCAAATAATGCTAATTTTTCTGTCATAATAATTCTCTCCTTAAAAATTTATTTTTTTGCCTGATTTTGATGATTCATATATAGCACAAATAAGTTCAACACTTCGTCTGCCCTCATTTGCATCTATTAAAAGTTTCTCTCCGTTTTCGAGATGGTTTATAAGGTTTAAAATCTGTGCCTTATGTCCCGAGAACGAAATCTGTTTGGGGTCAGCAAAAGAAGCCACCAAAGCTTCTTTTTTCTCTTCCTTTTCGTCCCCTATATCCCAGTGAACGATAGCGTCTTCCTCTAAAACGATACTGCCTTCGGTTCCGCAAATTTCAAACTGTCTGGGATAACCGGGAGTAACAGAAGTAGTACCCTCGATAGTACCGATAGCGCCGTTTTCAAATTCAACTACCGCAACGGCAGTATCCTCTACCTCGATATCGTGCTTTAAGGTTCTGCAGAAAGCAAAAACGCTTTTCACGTCCCCCATATAGTAAAGCATAAGGTCAACGCCGTGGATACCCTGATTCATCAAAGCACCACCGCCGTCCATAGCCCAGGTGCCTCTCCAGTTTGAGGAAGCATAGTATTCTTCCGAACGGAAGTATTTCATATGCACACCGCATTCAACAAGCTTACCGAGTTTATTTTCAGCAATTGCCTTTTTAACCTTTTTGCTTGTTTCGGAAAAACGAAGCTGAGAGATAACAACACAGCTTTTACCCGTTTCAACTTGAGTGTCAACAAGTTTCTGACAGTCTTCAGGGGTAATTGCCATTGGTTTTTCAACCACAACGTTTTTGCCACTCTTCATTGCAGCAATCGCAGTTTTTGCGTGCATACCGCTTGGGGTACAGATACAAACGATATCAATATTTTCATCACTTAAAAGCTCTTCTTCGCTTTTAAACTTCTTACTACCCCACTTTTCGCAAAATGCGTCAGCCGCTTTTTCGTAAGGGTCGTAAGCGCCGTAGATTTCAGCATTTTCGATACTATCTATCGCGAGAGCGTGAATTCCTGCAATAAATCCGCAACCGATAATTCCAAACTTATAGCTCATTTTATTCCCCCTCTAAAAGTCTTAATGCGTTATCTCTACATACTTTTCTGTATGCATCGTAGCTTATCTTACCCTGCTCCATAGCTTCGTCTAAAAATTCAGGAAGCTTCATCAAAGGACGATCGTAAGGGTCGGGAGTGCAGATATCAGCACCGTAATAAATTCTGTCCTGAAATTCTTCAATAAACTTGTATGTAAACTCAGGGTCACGTGTCAGAGCAAAGTATCCGCTGCCTGCAGACACGTCGCAGTGGAGGTTTTTGTATTTTCTCATAAGCTCCACAACTCTGCCGCCTTCGGTTACGGGGCCTTCGTGATACTGTCCACGAGATTTAAGATAACAGTCACCGCTTATCTCGTTCCAGAATTTTGTGGAATGTCCTATAAAAATGAGATTCGGGAACATCTTAAGTACCTTTTCAAGTCTGGGAAGTCCCATTTCGTCGGCAACGCCGTAATCCCTTCCCATCTGTCCGATATGGAAAAGTACCGGCATATTACAAGCTTCACAATGCTTAAAGAGGTTAATCATCATAGGGTCGTCAAAATACATATTCTTTGTAAGCTCACCGACGCCCTTAGCACCAAGCGCTTTATACTGCTCAAGGTAGAATGAAAGGTTTACGTCAGGGTCGTTACATTCAAAACCTGGGTCAAAGTTACAAAACCACCAGCCAATGGTATCGGGGCGTTCTTTTGCAATTTTTATAACCTCGGGAATCGACTGGGACTGCGGACAACCTGCATTGTCAACCAAGGGAAGAAGTACTGCCTTCTCAACGCCCATCACGTCGTATGCACGGCGCATATCGTCGACGGTCGGGAAGCATCCGTACGGACCTTTGATAACGTTTTCTGCAAGAGCATGGCAGTGAATATCAATTTTTTTAAGTCTTTGCATAATAAGTCCCCCTTATTATTTAAATGAATACCCGCAAATTTCTTTTAAAATCTCCGGTTTCAAGCAGGAATAGTAAACCTCGTTTACTATTCCCACTTGCTACATCCCTTATATATATCTTTAGTTTAATTATACATTTTTTACAAAAATTTTCAAGCGATTTTTAAAAAATGAAAGATTTTGCAACAACTTTGAATTTTAAGCAAAAAAAATGTCAAAATCCTTGGCAGAACTTTGACAATTTTAATTAATAATGAAATTGTTTGCGTTTTAAAAGCATCATAACAACCGACAAAAATGCCGCCATAAACTCCGCCACCACAACCGATATCCAGATTCCGTCAACCTTAAAAATCAAAGGCAGAAGCATAACCGCCAGTATCTGGAATACGAGGGTTCTTAAAAACGAAATAAATGCCGAAGTCACCCCGTCACTGAGTGCCGTGAAAAAGCCTGAGCCGAAAATCGCCATACCCATAAACAAAAAGCAAAGTGAGTAAATTTTAAGTCCCTTGCAGGTAAGTGATAAAAGCTCAGGGTCGTAGCCCACGAAAAATTTCGACAAAGGTGCCGCAAAAACAATTCCCGTCACCACCATAAAAATCGCAGAAATACAGATGACTTTAACACTCTTATTAAGCACGTTTTTAAGCTCAGTATGATTTTGCGCTCCGAAATTAAACCCGAAAACGGGTGCCGTGCCGATAGAATAGCCGATAAAAGCCGCCGCAAAGATAAAGCTTACGTACATAATAACGCCGTACGCCGCAACTCCGTCTTCCCCCGCGTATTTTAAAAGCTGAACGTTATAAAGCATACCGACAACCGACATCGAAATATTGCTCATAAGCTCGGACGAGCCGTTTACACAGGCTTTCACTATAGCCTTGCCGTAATATCTCGTTTTGCCGAGAGAAAGTAAGCTGTCGTTTTTCTTTGCAAAATAGATAAGCGGAATAACACCGCCCACCACCTGACTTAAAGCAGTAGCAAACGCCGCCCCCACTATTCCAAAACTGAAAACTCCGACAAGCAAAGCGTCAAGCACCATATTGGTAACGCCTGAAGCTACCGTTGTATAAAGCCCGAGCTTCGGCTTTTCCGCCGTTACAAAAAAGGTTTGAAACTCCATCTGCAGAATATAAAAAGGGAGTGCTAAAAGGTTTATTCTTCCGTACAAAACGGCGTTTTTATGCATCTCCCCCTCACCGCCGATTAGGGTAGTAACCTGAGGGAGAAAAACAATTCCAAAAAACGCAATTATAACGCCTAAAATAAAAGAAACGTAGATATAAAGCGAGAAATATTCGTTTGCTTTTTTATGGTCACCCTCGCCTAAGGTTTTTGCAACGATAGCGCTTCCGCCCGTACCGAACATAAACCCGACAGTACCCATAATCATCAGAAACGGCCAGATAAGATTCACCGCCGCAAAGGGAGTTTTGCCGACGAAATTCGAAACGAAAAACCCGTCAACCACCCCGTAAATCGAGGTGAAAATCATCATCGCAATAGACGGCAGGGTGAATTTAAAAAGTTTTTTGTATGTAAAGTGATCTGAAAGCTTAATTTCCATTATTTAAGTTTTTAAGTGATGCTTTGTAACCTTTCTGAATTTTTTCGTCAATGCCTTTTTTGAACGGACCAATAAGGCGGTATTCAAAGTAGCAAAGTGCCTCGTATCCGCCCTCGTCAAGCTCGAAGTCATTAACGACGTATGCACAACAGTCGGTGTAACCGATAAAGAACATCTTCTTGTCCTTAAAGCATTCCTTCACGCATTTTTTAACGTGATTTGTAGGCTCACCGCCCATAGTTGCAATATATACGTCGTCGCAGAGTTTTACCGTCTGGCAGTGCAAAAGCAAAACTCGGGGGAGTACTTCGTGACCGCCCTCGTTTGCAATATAGTTTGCGTTTATGTAGTTAATGTTCTTTTCACCATAAGGAATAAACTCATCGCAAAGCTCTTTAAAGCGTTCCTTACTCTGTTCTTCCATAGGAAGCTCTGCCGCAAATTCATCGGAAGCTATCTGAAGCTCAAACTTGTAGTTTTTGCCGTCAACTGCTTTTATTACGTCGTTTGCAATAGATTTTGCAAATCTGTCAACGTGTGAAAAAGGCAAAGGCTGAGCAAATTTTCCGTCAACCACCGTTGCCATCGGACGCACGTCGCCACCTGCCGACTGGAAGTAAAGGGATACGCATCCGTAATAATTTGCATCAATAAGCTGACAAACACGGGCAGGGAACTCACCGCTTAAGGAAGAATCCGCAGGGTAGAAAACAGGGTGACAACCGTAGCTCATCACAACGCTTTTAACGTCACCGAACAAATCCCTTACAACGAGTACGCCAAACTCGGTATCACGTTCGTGCTTAGGATCTGCAAAGTTCATAAACACGCCGTCCTTGTAACCTCTGCGGCTGATACTGAAAAATGCTTCAAAGGTGGTATGTTCAATCGTGCCTTCAAACATCGTGTTCATCGCACGGTCCAAAGTTTTCTTAGCACGGTCGAGTAAAAACGCTTCGTATTCTTCGTTTGCAAAGCACTGACTGTAACCTCTTGCCGCAGGTGCAATATGGTCGTGAGTACAACCTAAAATAAAGGCAGACTCCTCAACCCCGTACTTTTCCTTAGCATATTTTGCAAGGCAGTTATTAAGGCTTCTTTCGTGGAAAAGCAAATCCATCGACATAAGCACCGTCTTGTTTTCGCCGTCACTCATCGCAAGGCATCTTACAAACACGTCATCGTGAACGTAATCGTAATTCCCCGTGTTCCCCCTCGCACACGCAAGTACCATATTAAAGGGTGGTGTGATAATATCTTTAGAAATACCAAAATACATAAAAATCTCTCCTTTTCTCTTAGGCATAACCGACAAATCCGATATGCCTATATAAATCCATTTTAACATAAACAAAAATAAAGTCAAGAAAAAAGAGGGGAATCCCCCTCTTAAATCACGTAGTATTCGTTACACATATGACACTGATAATGCTCATCGTAACAGAGTATAGTGCTTTTGTCCGTGTATTTTTCCGTCACAGCCGTGATAAACTCTTCCATACATTTATCAAAATAGATAAGATAACTGTCATCGCTTTTACGGTAAACCACCCTGCCACGGGGATAATAATCAAAGTCGACTTTATACCTTTGCTTATAGTTTTCCTCCCAGATCTTGTAGTGACTATGAGGATAGTTTAGAAAATCGCCGTACTCCTCCCCTTCGGCAAGAGAACAACCGTGAAAAAGCAGTTCTCCGTTCACGCAGAAAAATAAAGAGGGTCCGATTACTTTGTTTTCAGTTTCCATTTGCAGTCATCCTCATTTCCTTTTAACAACTTACAAACATCAGAAAATACAGTTTTTGCATATGCAAAAAGAATATTTCTGTCAACCATAAACCACATTGGGTGCACAAACTCAAGATAGAAAATATTATCCTTTTCGAAATATTTAGCACCTGACGGAAGGGTTTTAATTTCTTCGTTCTCAACTTTAAACATAATTTTTGCAAAATCAAAAGTTCCTCCACAGATAACAAGTTCCGGGCAAATACACTTTTCTATTTCTTCGACAATAATATGGCCATACTTATTTGCAGCATACAGAATTTCTTCATACTTACTGCTACCGCCGCCAGCAGTCTTTTTGATATTCACAACCGCTGTCTCAAGCAGATTTTTCTGCAATTTTTTTGTATCAAAATTTCCATATTCATCAGTGCAATCAACAAAATCCACATCCGTTTTATGTAATGCTTCTAACCACAAACAAATATTAGGCCATGTTTTATACATGGTATCCGCATATGCCTGTTGCCTGGTGTTTTCCATAAAATCGGTCCAATCTTTTTCCATATCAGGATAGTTTACTTCTTTAAGCAAAAACAAAGTTTTGATATCAGATTTCATAAATCTTTCTTCATCCACCACACCATCAAAAGCAATATACTTTCCCTCAAACAGTTCCCTGTTTTCCTCCAATAAATTTGCTACTCTTTCATTAATTTTACTCATCCTACTTTTCCCCCTCATATTTTCCAACAGCGTTTTTTAAATCCTCTTTTACTGTATCTACTAAGCTTTCGGGTTCGAGTATCTGCACGTATGGCGCATATTGCAAAGCCCAAAAGCGCATAGCCTTGACGTTTGCCGTAACAGTTGCGGTCACCGAGTCCTCACACTCGTCATAAAAGCTTATTCCGTTTCCAAACCAGTTTATAAGCTCACCCGCCATATCGGGGTTGGTTTTCATAACAATTCTTTCGCTTTCACCCGAAAACATATAAACATGCTCCGCCATATGTTTGGGTAAATCAAGTCCTTTTTCCAAACCTTTTACTTTATTTTTAGGCTTTGCCGGAACATCTAAAATGTCAATGTTTGCAATATGATCTACACGGTAGTGAGAAACGTTATCGTATTTATCAAAGTTTCCTATCAGGTAGTAACTACCATTAGTTGTAACCATCTGGTAAGGGTTTACTACATACTTTTTATTTTCTCCATCCGATTTTTTGCGAAGGTGAAGTTTTTTATCGGTACCGTAATCCCCATAATTGAATGTTACCTGACGATTTCTTTCAATAGCTTCATCAAGAATTTCAATTGTATAAAAGAGTTCTGCATTTTGTGGTTTATCCTCCGGTAGATTATGCACATGGCGAACCTTGGTTTTAAAATATTTGTTTGAAAGACCGGATATTTTATTTATCAATTCCTTACATTGACTGCATGGGATATGCTTTGAGAAAAGTAAGCTGTCAATCAAAAGACGAAGTTCAGCATCGGAAAAATCTCTTTCCAGATACCAGTCAGTGTAGATGACTTCTTCCTCGCCATCTTTGTTATGGCGGACAGTTTCGGAAAATTCGAGATTGTAACCAAAATCGATAAGATTCATAAGATTACGCTTGATTGCCTTGCGATCTACAACCATATCATATTCCGACCTTAAAATATCAATTATTTCCTTCTGACTGAGGCGGTGGTTTTCGTCAGTATACCGCTTTAAAATATCAAGAATATTTATAATAAGCATCTTTTTGGGTTGTTTTGTATACAAACTAAAGCGCCTCCATCTGTACTAAATTATCGTGTGACTTAATTATATCATACACTATATGATTTTACAAGGAAATCATATCTCCACGTTTACTATATTCATCTTGCTTTTAAGCTTTTGTATATCGGAATAAAGAAGTACTTCCTTCTCCATGAGGCTTTTGGCAACTTCCTCAAGAAATTCTCTGTTTTTAAGCAGGATATCCTTTGCCTTTAACATATATCGTTCGAGTTCTGCATGAACCAAAGCTTCGTTTCTTGCGTTCATATTTTCCGACATCTTGATATGCCACATCGCAACGTCAACTCCACCAAGTCCACAGGTAGCATTTTCCATAATGCCTTCACGTATTCTGCCGAACGCCCTTGATATATCCGACTGGCACCCACTCGCGCAGGCTTCGGAATAATACAGTTCAACAGCTGCTTTTCCACCTAAGGACACCAGGATTTCCTGAGACCTTCTTGTCAGGTCTTTGCATCTGCGCATAAATCCGCCCGAATGTGTTCCGCCCCTCTTTCTGAGCGACACAATACCCACACTTCCGGGACACAATACTTCGCTGATAACAGCGTGTCCAGCCTCATGTAATGCCATTTTCTCGGCGTCTTCCTTTGGAATTTCAGCGAAACTGTCAGGGGCTTCATACTCACTTCTGATAACAGCGTTTACTATATCTTCGATGGCAATTTTTTCCTTTCTTTCGTATGCTGCGGAAATCGCCGCCTCATTAAGAATGGTTTCGAGTTCAGCACAGGAGCTGTAGCTTATCATCTTTGCAACATCATCAATATTGAGGTCATCGGCAATTTCTTTATCTTTAAGATAATACTTTACAATCTCAGAAGCATCGGACCGCGATGGAGCACTGACCTCGATTTTTCTGTCAAAACGTCCCAGACGGATGAGCGAATCGGGGAGTTTGTCTATATCGTTTGCGGTGCCTATAACAAAAACCTCGCTGTCCTTTACTTCGTCAATTCCCGCCTGAACAGCAACGTATTCTTCAGCATCCCTGCAGTTAAAGTCCTCGTTTGCAAACTTATCCATATCGTCAAGAAATACGATACATGGCGCATTTGCTTTCGCTCTGTGAAAAGTGCTGGTGATATCACCGATAAAATAATTTGTTGCTTTTTTGCGCCTTATCGTATAGGTTGTAAGCCCGCTTTCTTCGATAAAGCACTTCGCGAGCAAAGTTTTGCCAAGTCCGGGTGCCCCGTGAAGCAAAATGCCTCGTGGGAACTTCGCCCCCAGTTTTTCGTAAACTTCTTTGTTGTGAACCATATCACAAATCTGCATAAATTCTTTCTTTATTGCGTCATAACCGATTACCTTGTCAAATGCATTCATAATTTTTCCTCCTTAAATTATTAAAAGTATAAAAACTACCAACCCCAGAATTCCCAATCCTATGAGCCCGTCTTCAACACTGTCACTTTCATTTGTTTTACTGAGTGGAAACAGCGGTGTTTCGTTTAACTTCCTTTGCTGTTCGATCCTGTCGAGATTATTTGCAATAATCATCACGTCGAGCGGATCGAGACTCTTTGTAAGATCCACCTTCAAATCTTTTTCGTCAAACATAAAATTTCCTCCATTCATTTTGTCCTGTATATATAAAATACCATTATCAATGGGACAAAAACGCCCCATCACTTATATCAACCCCTTTTTTCGCCTTACAAAATTCCTCTTTTAAACTGTAAAAAAGCACAAACCGTTATGGTTTGTGCTTTTTTATTACAGATATTCTCTTATATCAATGGCAAGTTTTTCTTCCAAGTTTGTAAGGCGTTTTGCGATGTCCTTTGAAACCTCGTCTGCCGCCTTATACTTATTCATATACTTGTTTAACGACTTGACCCCCATATTGCATCCGTCGGTCATAAGATCGGAAATCGTTTCGTCCGATTCGTTGAGAGCAAGTTTCACGTTTGTTTTCATCCACGACATTCCCTTAGCCATGGGGTCAGGCTTTTTGCCGTCATCGTGGTATTTATTCAAAAGGCTTTCAATTTCACTTTCAAGTTTTTGATGCTCGTCTTTACATTTTATAAGCTTTCCCTTTAAATCCTGATTACTAACGTAATCAAGCACGTCGTCAATGGAAGAAACCCCCACCTTAACCCCCGCATCACATTCTCTCAAAAGCTTTACAGTATCTTTTTCAATCATAATAATTCTCCTTTCAGATAACGTAATTATGCCCGATTTTCTTAAATTTATATTTTTTTTAAAAAAAGGCTTGATTTTTTTAAAAGTATGTTGTATAATAACAAAGTCGCAACAAGATACGCCGGTGTGTTGGAACTGGCAGACGAGACGGACTCAAAATCCGTTGCTAGCAATGGCGTGTGGGTTCAAGTCCCACCACCGGCACCAAATAAGACAAGAGCATCATCGATGCTCTTTTTTTATTTTATACTGAAAAATGTGGGACTTGAAGCGAGTGGTAGTGAATGACAGTCCGGTGGACTGTCAGAGCCACGAGCCGGTTTTTCCGCAGAAAAAAAGTCCCACCACCGGCACCAAATAAGAAAAGAGCATCATCGATGCTCTTTTTTATTTTTTGTTGCCATTATTTTCTGTTTATGCTAAAATAGATATGTTAAACTTGAATTAAGGCGGTTTGAAAATGGACTTTGAATACTCTATGGAAAGCTTTGGTGAAAATCTCGCAATCTGCGTTACCGATGACCACAAATTCGGCACCGACGCGTTTTTACTGGCTTCCTTTACAAATGCAAGGCACCGTGACAAAATTGTCGACCTCGGAACGGGTTGCGGAATTATCCCGATTGTACTTTACAAAAAGTTTGACCCCAATGTAATCTACGGTGTCGACATTCAGAAAAAAGCAATTGAGCAGTTTAACCACACCGTTTCCTACTGCCACTTGGAAGAAAAAATCTTCCCGATTGAAAGGGATTTAAAGGATTTAAAGGGCATTTTGCCGTTTGACAGCTTTGATATCGTGACCTGTAATCCCCCTTACAAAACTGCAAACACGGGGATTTTAAGTGAAAAGCTTTCGCACCAGATAGCAAGACACGAAATTTTATGCAATATTTTTGACGTCTGCAAAACGGCGTCACAGCTTTTAAAAACGGGCGGTAAGCTTTGCATCTGCCAACGTCCCGAACGCCTTGCCGACGTGATAGAGGCGATGCGAAAAAACAATATCGAGCCCAAAAGGCTTCGTATGGTTGCAAAAAATGCCGACACACCCCCGTGGCTTTTCCTCATTGAGGGTAAAAAAGGCAGTGCGCCGTATATGGATATAGAACCCACCTTGCAGGTACTTGACGGTGAAAACTTCACCGAAGAAATGCTTGATATATATAAATAAGGAGTAATTATGAGCGGAAAACTTTACGTTACGGGAACCCCGATAGGCAATTTGAACGACTTCTCCCCGAGAGCGGTTGAAACCTTAAAATCCGTCGATTTTATCGCCGCCGAGGACACCCGTGTTACCTTGAAACTTTTAAACCATTTTGACATCAAAAAACCGATGGTGAGCTACCACGAGCACAATTTACGCGAACGCGGTGAGATGATAATAAACCGCATTTTGCTTGGTGAAAACTGTGCGATAGTGTCGGATGCGGGTATGCCCTGCGTTTCCGACCCGGGTGAAGATTTAGTCCGCCTTGCCGCAGAAAAAGGCGTTCCCACCGTGGTAATTCCGGGACCCAGTGCCGTGATTTCCGCACTTTGCATAAGCGGTCTTAAGACCTCCCGTTTTGCCTTTGAGGGCTTTCTCTCCACGAGCAAACAAAACCGCAAAACCCACCTTGAAAGCATCAAGGACGACCCTCACACCCTGATTTTCTACGAAGCTCCCCACAAGCTTTTAAACACGCTTAAGGATATGGAAAAAACTTTCGGCAACCGCCGTATAGCTATCGCCAGAGAGCTTACAAAAATCCACGAAGAAGTTATCAGCACCACCTTAAAAGATGCAATAGCCTTTTATGAAGAAAAAACACCAAAAGGCGAGTTTGTGCTTATCATTGAGGGTGCCGAAGCACCAAAACAGACGGAAATCTCTTTGGAAGATGCTATAAAAGAAGCAAAAGACTTAGTCGAAAACGGTGAACGCCCGACCGACGCTTCCAAAAAAATCGCCGCAAAATATAACTTCAAAAAAAGTGAAATTTACTCAGGATTGTTAGGTGACTGATATGAAAAATCTTATTAAAAAAAGAAGAACGGTAAGAAAATTTAAGCGTACCCCCCTCACGAAAGAGATGCTTTTATCTTACGTTGAGTCGGCACGTGTTGCCCCCTCGTCAGCCAATATGCAGGCGTTAAAATACGCTATTGTACACGGCAAAACGGCAGAAAAAATCTTTCCTCTTGTGAAGTTTGCAGGATATCTTCCCGACTATAACCCCACAGAAAAAGAACAACCCTCGGCTTACGTTATAATCTGTGCTGATACTTCTATCCGCAAAGCGGGTAACGATATCGACGTAGGAATTGCCGCCGAGCATATTGTATTGTCGGCTCTTTCCGACGGCGTTGGTTCCTGCCTTATGGCAGCTATTGACAGAGAGGGTATCGCAAAGCTTTTAAATTTGCCTGAAAACCTCACGATTTCTCTCGTTGTGGCACTCGGCTACCCCGATGAGGAGCAAAAAGAAGTAGAATTTAAAGGCGATATAAAATACTACCTTGAAGACGATACAATCTGCGTTCCCAAACGCTCACTTGACGAAGTTTTAGTAGGAGAATACTATGAGTAATTTAAAAGACAAAAGACTGTTTTTGCTTGATATGGACGGTACAATTTACCTTGATAACGACCTTTTTGACGGCACGATTGATTTTCTTGATTACGTTAAAAAAATCGGCGGAAGATATATGTTTTTGACAAACAATTCTTCCAAAAGTGTCGACAAATATATCGAAAAACTCGCATCCTTGGGCATTTCTGCCACAAAAGAGGATTTCCTCACCTCTACGAATGCGACTATAGTTCATCTTAAAAAAGCAAACCACAAGAAAATCTACGCTTTCGGTACAACCTCGTTCAAGGAGCAGTTAAAAGAAGCAAATCTCCCCATAACAGACGTACTCGAAGACGATATCGACTGCCTTTGTATGGGCTTTGATACCGAGCTTACTTTCCAAAAATTAGAAGATGCCTGTATCCTTTTAAACCGCGGTGTTGACTATATCGCAACCAACCCCGACTGGGTGTGCCCCACCTGGTACGGCTCAGTTCCCGACTGCGGTTCAGTGAGTGCTATGCTCAAAAACGCAACGGGACGTCTCCCCTACTTTATCGGCAAGCCCGAACCCGCTATGATAGATTTGGCGGTTGAAAAATCAGGCTTTAAAAAATCCGAAGCCGTTGTAATCGGTGACCGTCTTTACACTGATATTGCAAGTGGCGTAAACGCAAATATAAGCAGTATCTTCGTGCTTTCAGGCGAAGGCACTCTCGAAGACCTTGAAAAAAGCGAAGTAAAACCCGAATTTGTTTACAAAAATATCCGCGAAATCTTAAACGACCTTACAGGAGAATAATTATGAAAAAGCTTTTCGGTTTGCTCTTTATATTCATTCTGGCAATTACTTTATCCGCTACCGTTTCGGCAGAAGAAATTGACTCAGGCTATTGCGGTCCGAATCTCACCTGGGTTTTTGACTCCGAGGGCGTTCTCACCATAAGCGGTGAGGGATATATGGACGGTTATCAGTATTCCGATGAACCCTGGGCGTCATATCGTGGTGCGATTAAAAAGGTAATCGTCGAAGAAGGCGTTACAACCATCGGTGACTATGCTTTTTACAATGCCGTAAACCTTACAGAGATTACTCTTGCCGACAGTATCACTTACTTAGGTTATCGCATTTTCAGTGGTTGTGAAAACCTTAAAACAGTCACTCTGCCCAAAAGCTTTAACGATTGTTATCGTGTAGATACGGGTGATGGTCCCAACAGCGCTTTTTCTCATTCCTCCATTACCGAAATCATAATCCCCGAGGGGATCACGTCTATACCGTCATATATCTTCAGTAATGCGAGATCACTTGAAAAGATTATAATTCCCGACAGCGTAACGGTGATAGGCGAAAAAGCTTTCTGGGGTTGTGTCGCCCTTGAGGAAGCAGATTTCGGAAACGGACTTGAGAGAATCGACCAGTACGCGTTTTATGATTGCAGTTCACTCACTTCCGTTACACTCCCCGAAAGCCTCACAAGTCTTGCAAACTGTGTCTTTGAAAAATGCACAAGCCTTTTAGAGGTAACCTTACCCGATAGTCTTGAGTCTGTCGACGTTTACTGCTTTATCTATTGCAGTTCCCTTGAAAAAGTAAATTTCGGCAATGGCTTAAAAACCCTTTCCGACGGTGTTTTTGCACATTGTACTTCTCTTAGCGATATGACTTTGCCCGACAGCATTACCACATTGGGGCATTGCATCTTTGACTATTCTTCCGCCCTGACAAAAATCAATATTCCAAAGAACCTCAGCGTAAGCTACAGCCCTTTTACAGGTTCTTCAATCACCGAAATAGTTATTCCGAAAGGAATAAGCTTCATAGCAGCAGACACCTTTGCGAATGCCCTGAGCCTCACCGACGTGTACTTTGACGGCACCGAAGAAGATTGGCAAAATATATCGGTAAGAGGCTACAACGATCCTCTCTTTAATGCCACTATCCACTTTAAGAAAGCTTCCTTTGACGTTTCGGGCAACATAACAACACCCGACTCGGTAACTGCCGAGCTTTCCTTAAACGGCACTGTTATCGGCACTTATACTTTCACAAATACCTATACTTTTGAAAATCTCGAAGCAGGTACTTATTTGGCAAAATTCTCAAAACCGAAATACTGCCCGAGAGAATATGAAATCATCGTCGGTGAAGAAACCACAACACCTGACGTTACGCTCTGGCTTTACGGTGACGTCACCGCAGACGGAAACATAAATAACAACGACGTTATTCAGATTAACCGAAAAAATGCAAACCTTACTTCTATATTCAACTCAGGTGACGAAGAATTACAGTCATACAGACTTTGCGTTGCAAACGTTATGAACGACGCCGTTGTAAACAACGCTGACGTAATGCAGATTAACCGCAAAAACGCAAATTTAAGCTCCATCTTCGACAGAATAACATAGGCATAACCGACAAATCCTAACCCGTTTTTTACTTACTGTTTTCCGTTGTTTCTTTGTCAAAATCCGCGTGAATACACAAAGTATTCACTGTGGTTTTGCCTTAAAAACACCTGAAAAACAGTGTGTAAAAAATTCGC
>JBGVGI010000004.1:0-2734 GCA_045121595.1 Oscillospiraceae bacterium
ATTGAACAAAATCGCTGCGCGATGGCCTGCCAAGGCTGTGGTGCAGCTTTTTTTCTCAATAATAAAATAGGCAATGGCATTTCTTGCTGATATTTGATATTGTAAAGTTACCACACAAAACAATTCAATACAGAAAGACACCACTGCCTATGAAAAGAATACCATTTGACCGCTTTTCTGACAAGCGGTTTTATTATGCTAATGCACCTCCATGTAAGCAGGGTTTCTCATTAACTACTGATTTTACATGGAGGATTTTATTATGTACGATGAAATATTTAGCCAGATTACAAATGCTGCAAACAAACGGAATCTAAGAGATTCTACTATTCATGCATACTGTACAAGTGTTGCTCACTTTTTAAAATATACAGATAAGCCAATAGATGCTCTGACAACAGATGATGTTGATACATTTCTGACCGAAAAAAGACTTTCCGGGATTTCACCAGAGACATACAACCACTATCATTCCGGTATTCGTTTCTTTTATAAAAAAGTGTTAAAGATGAATTGGGATGACGATGATATCCCACGTATGAAAAGAGACAGGAACCTGCCAACCGTGCTTACGAAATCAGAGATATCAGCGATTCTTGATGCAACGCCAAACCTGAAACATAAGGCCATGATTGCTACGATGTATTCAGGAGGTCTCCGTGTATCGGAAGTCACGCACCTTCACTATGATGATATTTCACGCACCAATAAAACAATACACATCCGTGATGGCAAAAGCCGCTTTGACCGTTATACCTTGCTTGCTGACCGTACACTCGAGATACTTACAGAATACTGGTTTAAATGTGGCAGACCAACAGGGATTCTGTTTCCAAGTTCATGGACTGGCGATTATCTTGTGAAGGACAGCGTCATTCAGTTCTTCCGCGAAAGCGCAAAAAGGGCTGGAATTCAGAAACGTGTTTCTACACACTGTTTGCGCCATAGTTTCGCAAGCCATCTGTTTGAAGCAGGGTGTGACGTGAAATATATTCAGGCTCTTTTGGGACACCGTGATCCAAGATCAACAGAGATTTATCTTCATGTAAGCAATAAGACTCTGCTCGGTATTAAAAGCCCATTTGATGAGATGGGTGGTGAGTAATCGTGGAAAAATCATGTACGATACAGGATGTCTTTGAACGGTTTTATCCTGTTTATGAAAAAACACATGAGCTTCCTGCTCACCACAGAAAAGCAGCTTTTCACATCATGAACTGTAAAACTGGGGCTTTTGGTGTGAACATAAGTGTCTGTGAGGACTGTGGATGTATCAGCATTCACAATAACTCTTGTAGAAGCAGGTGTTGCCCTATGTGTCAGGAGTTTCCGAAAGAAAAATGGATTGATGCCCAAAAGGAGAATGTACTGGATGCACCCTATTATCATGTGGTATTCACAGTCCCTGAGGAATTGAATCCTATCATTTATAGCAATCAGAAACTTCTGTATGATGCACTGTATCATGCTGCATCATCCACTCTGAACGAACTGGCGAAAGATTCAAAGTATTTGGGAGCTGACATCGGATATATCTGTATTCTTCATACATGGGGTTCTGCAATGAATTATCATCCTCATATCCATACCATTGTTCTTGGTGGTGGACTTGATAAGGACAACAAATGGAAAGATACCGGTGGGAAGTTTTTTCTCCCGTATGGGGTCATTGCAAAAGTGTTCCGTGGGAAATATTTGTGCGAATTAAAAAGCCTGTGGAATGATTCAAAGCTTGAGTTTCATGGTACAGCGGAGAAATATCAAAACCACTATTGCTTCAGAGAACTTCTCGATGAGTGCTATAAAAAAGACTGGGTTGCTTATTGTAAGGAGACTTTTAATGGAGCACAGTCAGTCATAAATTATCTTGGAAAATATACTCACAGGATAGCAATCAGTAATCATCGGATCAAGTCCATGACGGAAGCAACTGTTACATATGCTGTAAAAGACTATAAAAACAAAGGTCAGTGGAAAGAGAAAACAGTTCCGGGCGAGGAATTCATCCGTCGATTTTTAATGCATGTTCCCCAAAAACGTTTTGTCAGAATCCGGCACTATGGTTTGCTGTCCTGCCGAAACAAGAGCAAAAAGATGACTCACTGTAGAAATCTGCTTGGATGTAAAAAATATATTTCTGCATTGAAAAATCGAAATGCCGCTGAAATGATAAAGCTGCTATATAACATAGATGTATGCAAATGTTCTTCCTGTGGCGGGAAAATGGTTCCACATCTTCCAGATAAGCATACACCATCTGTTTTTGCGCATATGAGATGTTAAAATATACAACTGAATATTCCGAAAAACTTCCGTAAAGGGAGTCTGTTTGTCATGCCTAAAAATAATTCTTTTGGCAAAAACCATCTGTTAATAAAACACGGGATATGATAAACTTATGGAAGAGAGCAAAGATTGAATCCCCATAGATAGTGGCGAAAGGGACGCGACTTTGTTCACCAAGGAAAAATCGAAATTGATGTAAACGAAAGGGCAGTTTTATAAAACCGCAAGACTGCTTTTTCGTTTACACCAACTCCGATTGTTTCCTTAACAATTTATCTTTCAAAATCTATCTGTACTAATTTTTTCCCATTAGGCAACATATGCTCCAAAGTATTAATTGCATGATAACCAATTTCAAGCATTGTGTTCTCTAATACATGTGCTTCCATCTGATGATGCACCTGTTCTAATCCGTCAAACACATGAAGATAAGGTGAGTCTGACACCC
>JBGVGI010000005.1:0-1953 GCA_045121595.1 Oscillospiraceae bacterium
GCCGTGATAACAGCCAAAAGCCTCATAAATTACCCCCAAAAAATAAAAAGGTGCGCAACCGAAGCTACGCACCGAAAAACGTAAGCTCCTGTTGTTGCGACACGAACAGTTTTCGTTCTGACTAAACCCTTTAACCGGCAAGCATACGGAAACGAGCATACGTTTTTACCAAAGTAAAAACGTATGCTTGCCAGTTGCGCAAGGGTTTATGCACTATTTAATTAAGAACGAAATAAAAATCCCGTTCGTGTCGCAAGGCTATTATAACACATATTTTTTATTTTGTAAATACCCAAAAACAAAAAGCATGAAATCAACTCTGTGTTGTAAAGAGATATGACCCAAAAAGGTAAAAAATAATAAAGATATGGTCAAATATGCAATTGGAAGCATCGGAACGGAGCCGTAGGCGGAGTGGAGAGGCTTCCAATTGCGGCGCGACAGTCAAGCTGTGAGCTTCTCCTTAAGAAGCTGAATCGGGCTTTTTCTGCCGAGTGTGCGCATTGTTTTGTTGTTGCTCCATCTGAGATGTTCTTTGAGCTTCTCGTTCAGCTCATCTACACTGCGGAAATGCTCCCAATCGTAGAAATATCGCTGATCGTTGCGGTGACTTCGCTCAACTTTTCCGTTGTGCCAAGGTGTTCTCGGCGGTATTAGAATATGCTCAATACCCCATTTTTCAAGAAGCTTATCCATTGGGCTTTTTTCAATATCGCTGATGAATTTGTATGTGAATTCTGTACCGTTATCTGTCTGAATTGCTTTGATAGGAAAAGGAAATACCTTTACGAGCATTTTCAAAAATTTAACGGTATTTTCGGGAGTATGCTCCTCGAAGCCGTATATAAAGCGTATACGGGTACACTCATCAATTGCCGTCCATTGATACAACCGCTTTCCCTCACGGCATAATGCGCCTCTTAAACAAGCATACGGTACCTCTTTTACGTCTATCTGTACCTTCTCTCCCGGATAGCTCATTTCGGGATATCGACTTTGATTGGTACGAGGTGGTTTTTTGTCTTTTAATTCCGCACCAAGACCCATACGCCTTGCCGCATATACCATTCCGCTAAAACTGCGAGTATAGCCTGCTTTGACTGCTGCATCATACGTTCCGTCCCATCCATAGCGTAAATATTGCGCCTTGAATGCCGTTTTGATGATACCCTCCTCTTCAACCGTATGTCTGCGAGGATTACTATGTGGACGATGTGATCCTTCTGCAAGAGATCTCCACGTTCCGTCGTAGCGTTTACACCACCTTTTTACGCTCGATAGACTTACTCCGTATATTCTGCTTGCAAAACTTTTTCCTTTTCTCATGGAAAGTTTCACTACTGCTTGACGTTTGCGAGCTTCTTGTGCTATAATATTCATGGGAAGTTCCTTTCTGATACGGTAATGTTTGTTGTGGTGACTACATTATACCATATCTTTAATGAACTTCCTATTCTTTTTGGTTCATATCATTTTAACACATACAAAAAACATAAAATAATTTTCAAAAAAGTATTGACAAACAGTGTTTTGAGTGTTATAATAATATGCCGCATAAAAATGGCTGTTTTAAGTCCGCCTAAAAACGCCGCCATCATAGCGAGACTTAATGAAAGAGAGGTGCTTTTCGTGTTTGCAATAATCGAAACCGGCGGAAAGCAGTACAAGGTAACGGAGCAGGATATTATCTTCGTTGAGAAGCTTGACTGCGAAGAGGGCAGCGAGGTTGTTTTTGACAAGGTAGTTGCTGTTTCCACAGAGGCAGGCTTTAAGGCAGGTACACCTGTTGTTGACGGTGCAGTTGTTAAGGGTTCTGTTGTAAAGAACGGTAAGGGCAAGAAGATCTATGTTCTTAAATACAAGTCCAAGAAGGACTCCAAGAAGAAGATCGGTCACAGACAGCCTTATACCAAGGTTCAGATCACATCCATCGTTGGCTGATCGCTATGACGA
>JBGVGI010000006.1:0-49080 GCA_045121595.1 Oscillospiraceae bacterium
TACACCCAAATCATTAACTTTTTTGATGAAATAAAAGGCAAAAGCCTACGATAATGCTGACGCATATCGTAGGCTTTTAACATATTAGTTCGCAAATAAAGTAATGATTTGGGCGAATTATCCCTAAGTGAAGACGCCGTCGGGGTGCTTTTTGTTTATAAATACTTGACTTTTTTAAAATTTTCTTATATAATATTCTGTATGGCGTATTTATGCGCATATTTAATGTAAAATGGAGGATTGTCCCATGAAACGAGTTGGAAAATCCGTGTTTTTCATTGTGTCAATTTTTATCGTTTTGCTTACTGTTGTGTCCTTTACAGGTCTTTCCACAACTTACGGCGATAAAACTGTGACCTATGTTAAAGGCGGAAACGATATCCGTTGGGGTATCGACATCAGAGGCGGTGTTGACGTTACTTTCACACCTCCCGCAGGTATTGACGCTACTGACGAGCAGATGAACGCTGCACGTGCTGTAATCGAACAGCGTCTTGTAAACTTACACATCACTGATAACGAAGTTTACGTTGACTACAACAAAGACAGAGTTTTGGTGCGTTTCCCCTGGAAAGAGGGCGAGTCTAACTACGACCCCGAAACAGCTATCAAAGAGCTTGGCGAAACTGCACTTCTTACTTTCAGAGAAGGCTACGAGCTTAACTCTGACGGAACACCCGCAGGTATCACTGCTTCTAACGTAATCTTAAACGGTGAGGATATCAAATCCGCAACTGCAGGTTACTATCAGGACCAGATGAGCGGTAATCCTTCTTCCTACGTTGTTAGCCTTGAACTTAACGATTCCGGTAAAGCTAAATTTGCCGAAGCTACAACAAGACTTGCCGCTACCAAAGGCGTTATCTCTATCTGGATGGACGATACTATGATTTCCTATCCTCAGGTTAACGACCCCATCACTGACGGTCAGGCTCAGATTACAGGTAATTTCGATGCTAAAGAAGCTCAGGCACTCGCTGACAAAATCAACTCCGGTGCTTTGCCCTTCAAGCTTGAAACTCAGGACTTCAACACAATTGACCCGACCTTAGGTATGGGCGCAAGAGACGTTATGATTATGGCAGGTATCATTGCATTCTTGCTCGTTGCACTTTACGTGTTCCTTTACTACCGTCTCCCCGGTGCAGTTGCTGTTATCTCCTTGCTTGGTCAGGTTGCAGGTTCTATTGCTGCAGTAACAGGTTTCTTACCCTTTATTGCAAGTTTCACACTTACACTTCCCGGTATCGCAGGTATCATCCTTTCTATCGGTATGGGTGTTGACGCTAACATCATTTCTGCTGCACGTATCAAGGAAGAAATCAATTCCGGTAAATCTGTCGACGGTGCTATCAGTGCAGGTTACGAAAGAGCATTTACTGCTATCTTCGACGGTAACTTAACTCTTATCATCATCGCTATCGTATTGATGGCTGCATTCGGTCCTTCCGACGGCATCTTTACAAGAATTTTAGGATTCCTCTTTGCAGGATTTGGTCAGTCTACCGCAGGTGCTATTTACTCCTTCGGTTACACCTTGCTTATCGGTTCTATCATGAACTTCATCTTCGGTGTTACTGCTTCCAAGCTTATGCTTAAATCAATTTCCAAGTTTAAAGCATTCCGCAAACCCTGGTTCTATGGAGGTGAGAAATAATGAAAATTCCAAGTTTTGATTTTGTCGGCAAAAGAAAGATATTCTACATTATTTCTTGCGCACTTTTAGCTGTTGCAGTTGTGTTCTCTTTAGTGTTTGGCGTTAACCTTGACATTCAGTTCAAGGGCGGTACTATTGCAAACTACTCTTATCAGGGTGAACTTGACCTTGATGCTTTTGCTAAAACTGTTACCGACGTTACAGGCGTTGAAGCTTCTGCAAGAGGTTCCAAAAACGCTGTTACTGACGAGCCTAACGTAATGCTCACTTTCGCTTCCAAAGAAGGTCTTTCCGCTGATTTGCAGAGCGAAATGACAGCTAAACTTCAGGAAACTTTCCCCGATAACGCTATCGAAGTTGTTTCCATCAACGCAGTTTCTCCCACAATGGGTAAGGACTTCCTCTTGAAATCTTTGGTTGCTGTTGCTTTTGCAGCACTCTTTATGATTTTATATATCGCTTTGCGATTCAGAAAAATCGGCGGTTGGTCTGCAGGTGTGTTCGCTGTTGTAGCACTTTTGCACGACGTTGCTATGATTTTTGCTACTTTCATCATCTTCCGTATGCCTCTTGACGATAACTTTATCGCTGTACTTTTGGTAATCTTAGGTTACTCTGTCAACGATACTATCGTTATCTACGACCGTGTACGTGAAAATATGAACAACCACGTTGGCCGTGTGAGTGAAGAGAATATTAAGGATATCGTTAACCTTTCTATCAACCAGACTCTTTCCAGAACACTCAATACTTCAATCTGTACTTTGATTGCTATGCTCGTTGTATGTGTTCTTGCACTTGTTAACAACACTGAGTCTATCATCGTGTTCTCATTCCCGCTCATTATCGGTATCATCTCCGGTGCGTACTCTTCCATCTGTCTTTCCGGTCCCTTGTGGGTAAGATGGCAGCAGTTCAAAATCCGCAAAAAATTGTTCACAAAATAATGGCAATTCAAAAGCCACCGAGAAATTCGGTGGCTTTGTTTGTTTACTACCCCTCCACCGCTGACGCGGTCCCCCTCCCCTGACAAGGGGAGGCTGGTATGTGTGAGGTGGCTTTGTTTGTTTCGGAGGACTTATGAATTTTGGTGTTTCGACTTCCTGCTTTTATCCCGATTTGCTTGAAAATTCGGCAAAACGGATAGCTAAGATGAATATACCGTTTACCGAGGTGTTTTTCAACTCTTTTTCCGAGGTTAAAAAGGATTATCTTTTAAAGCTTAAAGGTATTCTCGGGGATACGAAGGCTTTGAGCATTCATCCGTTTTCTTCGGGGTTTGAGACCTTTATGCTCTTTTCGGACTACGAAAGAAGGGCAGACGACCTTATCGAGCTTTATAAGTATTACTTCGAGGCTTGTAACCTTTTCGGTGCCGAAGTTTTGGTGCTTCACGGGGCGTATTCGACTTCAAACTGCAGTTATGACCGCTATTTTGAAAGGTATTTTCGCCTTTTTGAGGCGGGGAAGAGCTTTGGGGTGATGGTGGCTCAGGAAAACGTTGCAAGGTGTAAGTCGGGCGATATTGAGTTTTTAAAAGAGATGAAAACTGCCCTCGGTGAAAACGTTAAGTTTACCCTTGATTTAAAGCAGGGCAGACGCTCGGGAATTAAGGCTTTGGAGCTTATCAAGGTGCTCGGTGAGAATATCTGCCACGTTCATATCAGTGACGGGGATGAAACTGACGAATGTCTTGCCATCGGTGAAGGTAACGAGGATTTTGAGAAGTTTTTTAAGGCTTTGAGAGATATAAACTACGATAAAGGTGTTATTTTGGAGCTTTACCGCAGAAATTTCGAAGGCGAAAAAGAACTTTTTGAAAGTTATGAGAAATTGTTGAAATTTTAAAAATATTTTGGTATAATAAAAAAAACTGGGCGTTATATTCTGTCTTCGACAGAGTGGTATTTTTGATAAATCAAAAGTGATATGCAAAGCGTGGTATTTTATCCGCTTGACGCAATACGCCTGAGCGAATAAAACTGTGCCTTTGGCACTTTGGAGGATAAAAAATGAAGTGTCCGTATTGTTCGACACCTGACAGTAAGGTTGTCGATTCCCGTCCCACTGAGGATGCGGAGAAAATCCGTCGAAGACGTGAATGCTTGGAGTGCGGTAAGCGTTTTACCACTTATGAAGTTGTTGAAACTACTCCGCTTGTTGTGGTTAAAAAGGACGGCTCAAGGCAGATGTTTGACCGCAATAAGCTTTTAAGCGGTCTTTTACGTGCTTGTGAAAAGAGACCCGTTTCGCTTTCAAGTTTAGAGAAGGTGGTTGACTCCATCGAGCAGGATTATGCAAACTTGCTTATCAAGGAAGTAAGCTCTGTCGAGCTTGGTGAGAAGGTTTTAATCGAGCTTAAGGGTCTTGACAAGGTAGCGTATATCAGATTTGCGTCTGTTTACCGCGATTTTTCGGATTTGGAGTCCTTCCTTTCCGAACTTAAAGCACTTAAAAAAGAGAAGAAATAATAATCAAAAAGGCACCTTTTACGGGTGCTTTTTTTGATTGCGGAACGACACACAGGTCGTTCCCTACGGGGTAATGGAAATCAGAAAACGTTAAAAAAAGTTGGCAGGGTTTTTTCGTAAAGTTCTTTTATCGAAAGCTCTGCTTTTTTGATTTCGGCTTTAAAAAGGTCGGTATCAAGGTTTGCATATGAGCTTTCGAGGTGGTCGGTTATTTCGTTCACGCGGTCGTCGTGGATGAATAAACCGATTATTTTTTTATCCTTGTCCCAGTTTTTAAGGATCTCTTCAATATCGGATTTTGTGGAGGCTTTTTCAAGGGAGAGAACAGTTTTTTCAGTGACGTTTTTAAGGTAAAAAAGTGAGCTGACACAGAGGGTGACGATAGCCGTTAAAATTATCAGGATAAGGGTGAGGCGTTTTATAAAAATCATTCCTTTTTGAATATTTTATAGTTTTTGGCAAGGTCGGAGGTCATTATAAAGACATCGGAAAGGTCGAGTTTTTCGGTTTTTAAGATACCAAAAAGCCATTTTCTGTTTAAATTAAGTTCCTTTAGGGCTTCGTCCATAATTTCGCCGTCACTTACTATAATAAGCGGTGGCATAACGCTTTCGCCTTTGAGTTTTAAGATTTTCGGGGTGATGGTTTGGGCGTCGAACTTCTGATAGACACTGACACTTCCCGTAGTTTCGACGACGGCGTAGAGGACGTCGGAAAGGTCGAAAACGTTGTTTCCTCTTAAGCTTTCCATAAGGTCGTCGATGGAAAACCGTAGCTTTTTCATAGCGTTAATATCGATTTTGCCGTTTTTGATAATTACGACGGGTTTGCCCGAGATAAGCGCTCTGAAGCGTTTTGACTTTAAAGAAATGCTTGACACGATAAGCTCAAAGCCTACGAGTACAAGTATCGGGATAATTCCCGTTGACATCGGAATTGAGGGGTCTTCGATGGGGATAGATGCGATATTCGAGATTAAAATAGTGATGACAAGCTCACTCGGTTGAAGTTCACCTAACTGCCTTTTTCCCATAAGACGGAGTGAAAAGACGATTAAAAGATATAAAATCACGGCACGAAGTAAGATAATCATAGGCTTTTCCTTTTGAATAAATTTATATTTTCAGCGGATAATTTTAGTATGTAAAAATTATTTAAAGTTATGCGGAGGAGAAAATGCTGACTTCAAACGTTTCGGAAAATATAACTGTTTTAAGGGAAAAAGTAGAAAAAACCGCCGATTTTATGGTGAGGGATATCTATATCGGGAATATTAGAGTTAGCTTTGTGATGTTTGAGGGGATGGTGAGTTTATCCGTTCTTGCAAACCTTATTATAAGGCCTCTTTTAAACGGAATAGATGACAGTGCTACTTCAGAGGAAATTGCGGATTTTATCATAAACAAAAGCTTAATGGCGGCGGATATGAAAGAGGTTAAAACCTTTGACGAAGTTATAAAAATGGCGGTTTCAGGCTTTGCCGTGGTGCTTATCGACGGGGTCAAGACGGGGATAGCGTTAGGTGCTCAGGGGTTTAATTTCCGCTCGGTAACAGAGCCGTCGGGCGAGATTAACGAACGTGGGTCGAGAGAAGGCTTCACAGAGCCTTTGAAGATAAACCTTACCATGATAAGGCGTCGTGTTAAGTCGGGGGCGCTTAAAATCGAGATGGGGGAAACGGGAGAGGAGAGCAAGACCGATTACGCTCTCGTTTACATGAACGCCGACAAAAGGCTTATTGAGGAAATAAAAAAACGCCTTTCAAAAGTGAAGATAAAGACGGTACTTGATACGGGGTATATCGAGCCGTTTTTACAAAGTAAAAGGGGGTCGATTTTTTCCTCAGTCGGGGTGACGGAACGCCCTGACACCCTGGTTGCCAAGATAACCGAGGGAAGAGTGGCGCTTTTGCTTGACGGGACACCCTTTGCGCTCATAGTCCCGTACCTTTTTTCGGAAAACTTTCAAAGCTTTGACGATTACGCTCAAAGACCCTTTTTTGCAAGTTTTGTAAGGATTTTAAAGTATATTTCTTTCTTTTTTACCATTTATCTGCCTGGGATTTACGTGGCGCTTTCTACCTTTCATCCCGAAACGCTACCACACGCACTGCTTTTTAACATAGCGTCCGCTGAGGAGGCGACACCGTTTCCGCTTGTTCTGTCGGCGCTCATAATCCACCTTATCTACGAGATAATGCGTGAGGCAGGGTTACGGCTTCCAAGACCCGTAGGACACGCCGTAGGGATTGTGGGGGCGCTTGTAATTGGTGATGCCGCCGTGACGGCGGGGCTTATCGGCTCACCGATGGTGATGGTGGTGGCGCTCACTGCGATAAGCTCGTTTGTGGTGCCTTCTCTGTACGCGCCCGTGTCGATACTACGCTTTGTGATGATTATTGCAGGGGGACTTACGGGGATTTACGGGATAAGTATTTTATCGGGGATGGTGATTATCAATATCTGCTCGGTTGAAAATTTCGGGGTTTGCTACACTTCACCGATAACGCCATTTAACTGGAGTGCGATGAGGGATACGTTTATCCGTATTGGTTGGAAGAAGATGCAAAAAAGGGAGGGAAAAATAAGGTGACCATATCGGCTATATTCTCAAAACTCTTTATTTTACTGATTTTAATGCCTGATTTTTCTACTCTTGTGGCAATTTTGTTGGTTTGTCTTACAGAGCTTTGCTTAAACTATCTGAAAATGCCCTCCTTTATGGCGGTGGCGTATTTTTTCACAGCGTCGGTGCTGACTGTGATTTCGCTTAAAGATTTTCTTGTAAACGCCATATATCCCACGTCTTCGGACGCTTTTTTCTCGGTAACACTCATTTTAGCTTTGATTTTTGCGGTTGTTTCGGGCAAAAACGGGGTTGTAAGGGGGTTTTTGATAGTTTCCTTTTTCTTTGTTATTTCCTTTCTTTTTACTGTTTTCGGGAATATTCCTCAGTTTTCAAATCCTCAATTCTCTTTAAATATTATCAAGGTAATAAAAGATTTCCTTATAATTTTAATCTTTTCTCCCGAGATACTCTTTTTTGAAAGAAAAAGGGGGAAAAGCTATATTATAGTTTCAAATCTTTTGCTTATTCTGGCGGTTTTTATAACGATTTTAGTATTAGGACGGGTGGCATCCGAAACGGCTTACCCTTACTACACGGCGGGGACTATCGCAAAAATCTCGGTATTTTCCCGTCTTGATGCCGTTCATTCGGCACTTTGGGTGATGCTTGGATACTTTAAGGGGGGACTACTTTTAAATGCGTGTAAAGATTATTTTACTTTTGCCGATACTTCTTTTAAGCTCCTGCATAAAAACTGTAAATCTTCAGGACAGGGCGATTGTTCAGGCGATAGGAATTGATATTAAAGACGGGGAATACCTTGTAACGATGCAGGTTTTCAGCCCTGACGGCTCGGGTGGGCAGACGATAGTCGACCCGACAAAGCAAAATGCTAAAATCATCACCACAAGCGGTAAAACTGTCGCAGAGGCTATCGAAAATACCTCGGTAAGTCAGGGGAAGGTGTTCTTTTTGGGGCATAACAGACTGATTATCTTAGGGGAGAGCACCAAAAGCTATCCTCTCTATGAAATTCTTGACTTTTTTACCACCTCATCGGAGTCACGCGCCGACGTCAAGGTGATGATGGCAAAAAGGGAGGCGTCAGAGATACTTTCTGCCGATATAAATCAGGGGATTTTACCTGCACAGAGCATTGAAAAGACGGTGGAAAACGCCTACGATAACTCAAAAATTGCAAACACATATCTCCTTGATATCTTAAAAAATGACGAGGTGCTGATACCACTGATAAAAGCTTTTGACAAAAAGGACGAAAAGGAGCTTAAAACAATAGAGCTTATGGGGAGTGCTTTTTATAAAAACGGGGAGTATAAGGACACCTTGAATTTAGACGAAACCCGTGGAGTGTTACTCTTAAAAGGGTGGGGGAAAACGGCAGTTTTTTCGACGAAAAACTTCGGAATAAGGGTATATGAGTCGAAGAAAACAGTTAAAAACGGCAAGATTTATCTAAACCTTAAAGCGGAGGTTTTAGAGAACAATTTAAACGAAAAAGCCCTTGAAACCGCCGTTTCGGATATTGTAAAGGAAATTACTTTACAATGCGAAAACGCAATTTCAAAGGCTTCTTTTGAAGAAAATGAGGTTATTGTAAACCTCGAAGTTACAAGGTTTAAAATTCGGAGTTAAAAAATTTGGTTTTAAACTTGGTGGGGCTAAGGCCTGTGTGGTATTTGAAGTAGTTTATAAACTGATTTTCGTTTGCGTAGCCTAAGATGTCGGCTAAATACTTGACAGAATAGTTGGAGTTTAAAAGCAAGTCTTTAATTCTTAAGATTTTCTGCTCGTTTATATACTCTTTAAGACCTATGCCGTAATAATCGTTGAAAACGCCTGAGAGGTAGTCACTGTTGTAGCCGAAAAGCTTTGAAACAAGCTCTACAGTTAAACGTTTGTCGGAGTTTACGCGTATCCATTCGGCGGTGTCACGGATAAACTGAGGGGGTTTCTGGGCAGAATCAAGGGCATTTTTTTGAATTTCGTTTAAAATCACTAAAAGCTTTGCATCTGCGATAAAGTCAGGCTCTTCGGGGGTGTGGGCAGAGTGTAAAAGCCCGTCAAACAAGGGGATAAGCTCGTCACTTTCAAAGGAACAGAAGTAGTTTTCGGGGATTTCGGAATCAGTGTCAAACTGTGCCCAATAAAAGGAAGTTCTGCCGAAGCTTCCCTGAGTGCCTTCCCAGTTTTTATCGGGGTGTAAAACCAAAAGGTCACCGCTTTTTAAGATATATTCCTTATCGTTTTCACGCATAAAGATATTGCCCGAAACGGCGTAAATCAGTTCAAAGCAACTGCCTTTGCGTTTGGGGTAAATCCATTCGCCGTCAACCGAAAAAAGACCGCAGTCGATAAGGCGAATTGTAAAGTTTTTATCGGAATTTATGGAAATCATATTATTCCTCCTGATTAATGTTAAACAACGTTTTTACGTTATCAGAGGTGATGTCGATGAGCTCCTGCGGAGAAATGCCTTTGATTTCGGCAATTTTCTCGGCAGTTTTTTCAATCATTGTGGAGTCACAACGTTTGCCTCTGTAGGGAACGGGCGCCATATAGGGACAGTCGGTTTCTAAAAGTATGCGGTCTAAGGGGACTACCTTGCAGGCATCGACAGTTTTTCTTGCGTTATTGAAGGTGATAACACCCGTAAAGCCTATGTAATATCCCATTTTAACAAGGATTTTTGCAGTTTCATCCGAACCGCTGAAGCAGTGAACGACGCCTTTGCAGTTATACTTTGAAAGGATGTTAAGCGTGTCGGCGGTAGCTTCCCTTGAATGGATAATGACGGGGATTTTATGCTCCTCTGCGTATTTTAACTGGATTTCAAAAACCTTTTTCTGCTCATCACGGGGGGATAAATCGTAATGATAGTCGAGTCCGATTTCCCCGAGAGCCACAACCTTTTCATCTTTAAGCATCTCTTTGATTTTATCGAAATCTTTTTCGTTAAAGGTTGAAGCCTCGTGGGGGTGGTAACCGATACCTGCATAGAAAAAGTCGTATTTTTTGGCTAAATTATAGGCGTTTATGGAGGTTTTGAGGTCGCAACCGATGGTTATAACGTTTGTGACGCCGTTTTCGGGCAAGGTGGGGATAAACTCGTCCCTGTCATCAAAACGCTCGTCATCGTAGTGGGCGTGGGAGTCAAAAATTCCTTTATACATCTTAACCCTCCATTGATTTTATCTGTTCGATGCACTGTTTTGCAACTCTGGGGGAGCGCCCGCCTTTTCTCAAGGCAAAACGTTCGGCAGCTGCCTCAATTTCTGCGATATCCGTCTTTAAATTGTACTGTAAAGCTAAATCCTTTACAATGTCTAAATATGCGTTTTTACCAGGTTTTATAAAGGTTATGGTAAGTCCGAAGCGGTCGGAGAGGGAGATAAGCTCCTCTTTGGTATCGTTAACGTGAATTTCGTCACCATCTCGGTCGGAGAACTTTTCTTTAACTAAGTGACGGCGGTTACTCGTCGCATAAATCACTAAATTATTGGCTTTTGAGGAAACTGAGCCTTCAAGCATAGCTTTTAGTGCTGCAAAATCGTCGTCGTCCTTGGTAAAGGACAAATCGTCGATGAAAACGATGAATTTCAAGGGATTTACGCTCAAATAATCGACAAGCTTCGGGATTTCATGAAGCTGATTTTTCTTAAGCTCGATAAGGCGGAGTCCCTCGTTTTTAAACTCGTTGGCAACCGCTTTAACTGTAGTCGACTTACCCGTACCTGCATCACCGTAAAGGAGTGCATTGGCAGCAGGAAGGGAGCAAAGCAAGGCTTTTGTGTTGTTTATAAGCTCTTCGCGCTGGGTTTCGTACCCTGAAAGGCTACTGAGTGTGATGGCGTCGGGGGATTTTACCGGTACAAGCTCACCGTTTTCAACGATAAAAGTAAAGTATTTTGCGAAAATACCGTAGCCGTAGGCGTGGATATTTTTAATTCTTTCCTTATAGGTACTTACAAAGTCAAGGTTTTCCGTTTTCCATAAAGGAAGGTAGCCTTCATGGTTTTTTATGATATCCTTTGGGGTTATAAGGCTTAATTCCTTTAAAATTTTAAGTTCTTCGGTAAGGCAACGGTCAAGCTCGGGGTCGATGTCCTTTCCCTTACACGCTCTTAACATATAAAAGTTTTCGTTTTCGAGTACAGAGTTTAAAAGGTACTGCGACCAGTTCACTGTGTGGGAGAAAAGCAGAGAACAGAAGTCACAGTAGGTAGTTATTATTTCATTTTCATCGGTTTCAAGAAGGGTTTTGAAGCTTTTTATAACCTTATCGTTTAAAAGCTTTCTGAAAACTGTAAGGGAATTGAGTTTTGCAAGGTAGTTCATATTTTCACTCTTTCATATTAATATCCCTTTTATTATACAGTATTTTATAAGGTTTTGCAAGAAGATATTAAAGTCCGTTTTATTGGACTTACAGTGTGGTATGATAATTACAACGAAAAAAAGTTCTGTTTTTTTTAAAAAAAAGTATTGACATTTGGAAAAAATGGTATATAATAGAAAACAGAACAAATGTTCAATGAAGTAAAAAATGCCAGGTAAGCCGATAGATCCGACCCCGCCTGAAATCGTTCAAAATTTGTGATTTTTCGGGGGCGGCAGGGCGAAGGAATACTCACGTATTTCAAGCCCGACAACGCAGAAAAAGCCGAATTTTGAGTAATTTCAGACGGGGTTGGGTTTGTCGGTTTACCTGAGGAAAGGCTGATTTATATGATGTTTTTGAAAGTTATCTTAAGTTTGTTTTTGTCGGGGGCGGTTTTCCTTTTTACCCTTTACTGCATCTTCGGGGCACCGATGAAACCTACCTTTAAAAAGGGAATTTTAGCAGTTTTGTTAAGTCTTATTTTCAACGGGATTTCCGTTAACGTTCACCACGTTTATATGGGGCTTTCGGCGAATGCGTTTTTTGACTGCGTTTCTCTTTTAGTACTTGCTTTGCTTTCCGCCTGTGCAGTGGCAACTGTCCTCTCGGTTTTACCGCGTAAGACGATAAGACGTATCCTTTTTGGCAAGAGGGCAAAACAGAGAGGGCATATCGTGGTTTTGAAGTCTGAGAAGGCAGTGAAGAACTGCGCGTAGGCACAGCTAAATTCGCTTATGTGGGTTTTGACGGGCGGAGCAGAGCCCCGACCCCTACGTGGCGGGACGATACACAGGTCGTGCTTATCTGTGGGCAAAAAAATAAAGGCAGGGAAGCCTGCCTTTTAAATATGCCTTTTGATAGAACGTTTATTCTCTTGCTACGAAGCAGTAGAGAATCTGGTCTGTCCAGTTCCAGTAGTTGCTTGTACCGTTAAAGCCTCTGATACGTTCTGCGGAATAATCGTAAACCGAAGGCTCGGGGTTAATTTTATCAAGAGATTCCCATTTTTCAGTAAATTCGATTACGTCAAACTCTGCAGTTTCGAGCAAATCGTCTGCGATTTTTAAAAGCTCTTCGTCGTTAAGGTCAAAGTAGGGGCGGAGTGCCGAAATTACGCTTTCGTCGTTTCTAAAGTCGCAGCCTGAGAAAAGGGTATTGATATCCGAAACGGGGTGGGTGGTCTTTTTAAAGCCTTCAAGCTTTTCAGTCGTATCAGGGCGAAGGTCAAAGTTTTCGGTAACAAAGGTAATCTTCTCGATGGTGGGTTTTTGCTCCTCGTAGTTGCCTTTGAAATAAGGATTAGCGGTGAGGGTATCACCCGACGGGATATATGCGCCCGAAACAACTTCGGGGTTTTCGAGGTAAGATTTTATCTTGTCTGCATCAAGGTTTTCGATACTAACGCCGTCGGCGGAGTCGGAAAGCTTATAATCAGGGCAGATTACTGCGATGGGTATCGGGTAAACCGACATCAGTGCCGACTCAAAGTAATGGGGGAAAGCGTCACGTCTTAAGGTTAAAGAAAACTTATTTTCTGCCAAAAGTCTGACACCCGAAAAAACGTTCGTCTCACCCTTTGCATAGGCGTCAAAGCCTTTAAGCTCGGGGATGTTTTTAAGGGCAAGTACCGAGAAAACGTAGTCTTTTGCCTCGACCTTACTGCCGTCACTGAAAAGTAAATCGTCTTTTATCGTGAAGGTGTAGGTTTTGGTGCCGTCGGGGTTGTCTCTTACAGTCATCGTTTCAACGGCGGTGGGGTTTTGCTGATAAACGCCTTTTTTGTTGCAGATGACGGTTTCATATCCCGTTGTGAGGGCGTGAATATCGGCGTTCTTATTGTCGGAATTAACGAAGATTTCTCCGCTTGCTACGACTACCTCGCCGTCGGGGGTGTGGTTTGCGGGTTTGTTCGGCGCTTTGGTAACGGCATCACAGGAAGCGAGTAAAAGCATTGCCGAAAGTATTAAAGCTATTCTTTTCATGGTGTTCTCCTTAAATTACGCTCTGGAAAGTGACTGCTTTCCCGAGTATCCTTACGTTTTCGTCGTCTGCAAGTACTGTTATGGGAGGGTAGGCGGGGTTTTCGGCTCTCAGCTGCATACGCTCACCCAACTTGAACACACGTTTTAAACTGATTTCGTTGTTTATCATCACTGCGGCAATTTCACCGTCGTTTACGTCGGACTGCTCCTTGATAAAGACGATGTCGCCGTCGTAAATTCTTGCCCCTATCATACTGTCGCCCGTCATCCTGATACAGAAGTCAGTTAGTTTTTCGGTACTGTCGGAAAATCTTATGATTTCTCCACTCATATCAAACTTTCCGTCAGGGGAGAGGGTTAAAAGCGGAAGCTTTTCGGTTACCGCCCAGCTTGCGAAAGAGGGAGTTACCTCCATTTTTTCGCTCTTGCCGATAAGCCACGAGGGGTTTACCATCAGGCATCTTGCGATTGCGTCGATGACGGGGAGCTTGGGGGTTGTGATCTTGCCTGCCTCGTAGCGCTGTACTGTTGATTTTGTTACACCGATGTAGTCCGCTACCTCCTGCAAGGTGAGTTTTAACTCCTTGCGGCGCTGGTATATGCGTTCACCGATGGCTTTGATATCTGCCATTTGTATCACACTTTCTGTATTGATTTATAGTATTATACCACAAATATTCTCTTAGTGCAACATTTTTTTGAAAATTTATCAGTTTACGTATTGACAAGTTTTGTTTTTTAAGGTATGATTTATATACCGATAGTTGCATACTGCAACGGAAAGGAGACCAAAAATGATAAACGCATCAAAAATAAGAGCGAGAATGGACGCTCTGGGGGTCACTGTCTTTCAGGTCAGTGAAATCTGGGGAAAAAACCGTCTTGTAACCGCGAGAAAGCTTCAGGGCATTTCTCCGATGTCGCTCGATGATGCTGAAATTCTTCAGGAAATTCTGAAAATTGACGACGAAGATTTCGGCAGCTATTTTTTTGCGTGATGCGTATTTGGTTTGAAAACTGCAAACTAGGCATAACTGATTTGTCGGCTATGCCTAGGGTATCCTTCCACCTTAGACATAACCGATTTGTCGGTTATGCCTAACAGGGTGGGAGGGGCTATACCCACAAAAGGAGGTGATTATTTGGCAAGAACACAGAAAATGGGTCTTTCCTATTTTCCGTTTGACTCGGATTTTTTATCAAAGCTTGACATTATGCTACTTTATGATGAGTACGGCGGTTTGGGGATTTTCTATTACGTCTGTATCATTTGTGAGATTTACAAAGAAAACGGATATTATCTGCAACTTGATGACAAAAGGATTAAAATTATCTGCAAGATACTTTCAGTGCGTAAAGATGAGTTTATTGAAATCACTGAATTTTGCGCATCTTTGGGTCTTTTTGACATAGGACTCTGGGATAATAAAATGATTTTAACCTCTGAGGAGATTCAGGCTACTTATCAGAAGGCAAAGGACAGGGCGGGGAGGCTTACTCCTATAAAGGTTAGCCCTGATATATGGTTACTTGACGAAGACAGAACGCTGAGTTATATTATTGTAGACAAAAAGGATAATTCCTGTGTAAACAATGAGCTTTTCTGTGTAAACAATGATGATTTCTGTGTAAACAATGCACAAAGTAAAGTAAAAGAAAATAAAGTAAATTATATTAAAACAAAACCAAAAGCAGTAAGCCTTTTTGAAAAGTCTTTCGGTGGTGTTGGGGCTGAAGAAGAAGCTATGCTTATCATGTATGCTGATAAAGGTGTTCCTGACAGTATGTTTGAGTATGCGATAGCTGAGTCGGAAAAACGTGGCAGAGGTATTAAGTATGCTTTAGGAGTTATTGCAAACAGAGTGAATAATAACCGTTTGGATATTAAGAAAAAAAGTGATGCTTCGTATGATTTAGAGGAGTTTGAAAGTAAGATGTGGGAAGTACCCGAAATTTAAAGGAGGTGTTGTAAAGACCGATGAATACTGAGTTTGTAAACTGTAAAGAAAAAAACTTTACAGATGAAAAGGAGCCTGATTTTGAGAGAAGTCACACGAAAGACAGTATCTTTCTTATCCACAAGTGGATTTGCGAAGGATTCAGTCCCAAGCTTGTCGGAGAGATATTAAACCGAAGTGAAAATAACGTTTTACTGGCACTCAGATTTCCGCTCAGCGAGGGGGAACTGTCATCACTCAGGAAGTATTTCTCTCCACGTTGGTAAGGAAGTTTATTTTTTTGGAGGAAAAGTTGCACTAAGCTACAAATAGGAGGAAAAATGATTAAGGAAGATTTCAGGGAACTGAGATTTATTAAAAAGGAGATAGAGTTGCTTAAGTCCGATATCGCAGAGCTTCATAACACCCTGAGGGGAACGGGGGTCGGCGGTTGTAAAAATAGCGGAGTTTCCGATACCGTCGGGAGGGCAATCGAGCTTATCGATGAAAAAGAGAGGCTTTTAAACGAGGCGCTTTTGCGGTGTGTCAGCAAAGAAAACGCGATTTTGTCGGAGATTTACGGGGTTTCTGATTCGAGAATACGGATGATTTTAAAGCTTCGGTTTATTGACGGGCTCAGTTGGGTTAAGACGGCGCAGGAGCTTGGCGTGACGGTTGAGAGCGCTAAAATGGCGTATAAAAGGTGGGAGGAGAGGAGGTGTTGCAGTGACTCACTGCAACAATGAAGTTTTCGCATGGCGAAAATGAAGTTGTCAGTTGTGACAATGATGTTTGCTTCGCAAATGAAGTCAAAGGCATAACCGACAAATCCTAACCCGTTTTTTACTTACTGTTTTCCGTTGTTTCTTTGTCAAAATCCGCGTGAATACACAAAGTATTCACTGTGGTTTTGCCTTAAAAACACCTGAAAAACAGTGTGTAAAAAATTCGCCGAACCTGAAAGTTTTCAAAATTTGTGTTTTTTCAAGGCGGCAGGGCGAAGGAATACTCGCGTCTTTCAAGCCCGACAACGCAGAAAAAGCCGAATTTTGAATAATTTCAGGCTGGTTCGGATTTATCGGTTATGCCTAAGCTTTGTTACGCAGTTCTTTTTTGTACTGAAAGGGTGTAAGCCCTACGATTTTTTTGAAGTAACTGCAAAAATAAGTATAGTTATTAAAGCCCGTCTGCAAAGCAATTTCTGCAAAGGAGAGCTTTGTGTTAAGAATAAGACGTTTTGCTTCGTTGATGCGTAAGTTTAATATGTAGTTGTGCATCGTCGTACCTGTGTGGTTTATAAAGAGCTTGTTTAAGTGAAACTCGTGATAACCTGCGATTTCCGCTAACTCTCTGTTTGTGATTTCGTTTTGGAAATTTTCGTGGATGTATGCGATAACCTCGTTTATGGTTGAAGACTTGTTAAGGTCGTTTCGATGGATTAAAATGAGAATTTCTTTCAGTTTGGCATTACATACTTCCCTGAAGAAAATTTTATGCTCCAAAAATTCTGAAAGAATACTTTTAAGCTTTCTGCTCATATAAGAAGCGTTTGAAACGATGGTATAAGTGCTTAAAATTTCACTGTCCTCGATTTCGTCAAAGAAAACAGGCATTGATTTTATCTTTTCCGAATCTGTATCAACGGGCAGGAAAGGGTTCGTGAGAAGGTTATGCTTCTGGGTAAGGTCAAAGTTTAGGGAAATCATAATAAGTGGTTCTTTAGCCTTTAAAGTATAGACGGTACCTCCGCAGGAATAAAAGAAAGAATCAGGGTGAAGCTTGAAAGTCTGGTTGTTTATTTCAATTTCGCCTTCACCGCTTACAACGTACATAAGACGGCAGTCGGTACACTTTACCTCTCTTTCTTTCAAAGAGAATGTAATCGTTTCTGCATAACGAATATGGGGATTAATGTCACACATTTTCATAAGTTTTACTCCAAAATCTTTGTTTTGTTAAAAAAATTGTTTGTTTTCTTTATTTATAATAACGCAAAAATATGATAAAATCAAGATAGTATGTAATAAAAAGAGGTGAGTTTTTTGAAATTTTCGGTAGGACTTCAGTACAGAGAGGATTTTCTTGACACTATTATTCAAAATAAAGACCGCATTGAGGAAGTCTATTTTTCGTGGGGCGATTTCCCAAACGGCAGAAGCAGTCAGATACAAAGTGAGGATTATACTCCCTGGGAGCTTCAGCAAAGGCAGATAGAATTTCTTAAAGTGCTTTCGGAAAATTTTATAAAGCTTAATCTTCTTTTTAACGGAAACTGCTATGGTAAAGACAGTCAGTCACGCGCTTTCTTTGAAAAAATCGGAATGACGGTGGATTACATAGACACACATTTTTCTCTTGACTCTGTAACGACTACTTCGCCTTTGATTGCAAAGTTTATCAAAAATAATTTTGAAAATATCAAGGTGAGAGCTTCTGTTAATATGGAAATCGGTACAGTCCAGGGTATGGATTATCTTGCTGAGTATTTCGACGGCTATTATATGAAACGTGAACATAACCGCGATTTTGAGAAAATCAAAGAACTGTCTTACTGGTGCAAGGATAACGGCAAAAAACTTTTTATGCTTGCAAACAGCGGATGCTTAAATCACTGTTCTGCACATAACTTCCACGATAATTTAGTGGCGCACGAGCAGGAAATCGCAAAAATGGACAACGCTTATAACTTTATGGGAATATGCAAGGAGTATCTTAAAGACGAGCGTCATCACATCTCGCTTATAAACGATACAAACTTTATTCGTCCTGAAGATATAGTAAAGTATGAAGAATTCTTTGACGCTGTTAAACTTGCAACGAGAATTCACAAAAATCCATCACAGGTGCTTAACAGTTATATCCGCGGAAGTTATAGCGGAAATATACTTGAAATTTTGGAACCCGCGCACAATATTTACCCTTATGTAGTTGAAAATGGTGAACCCTTAACGATAAAACGAATAGATAATTTGGGAGGTTTTTAGATGATTAGCAGTAAACTCATCAAAGAAGTGGCACTTGCTGCCGGTGCAGACGCCTGCGGTATCTCACCTATGTCAAGATTTGACGGCGCACCCGATGAAATGAATCCTCAGTTTTTGTTCCCCGAAGCAAAAAGCTGTATCGGATTTGTTTTCAGAATTCCCAGAGGTGTGCAGAGAGGAATCGAAGAAGGAACACAGTTTTACCAGTATCCTTCAATGGCATACGGCGGAATTAACGAAATTTTCGCACCCGCAGTTTTGTATCAGGTAGGTAAAGTCGTTGAAGATGCAGGATATGAAGCATTTGTGTACAGAAACACAGGTGCCAGAGGCGTTGTGTCCGATATGGACGGAAGCCCCGGAAACACACTTTCTCCCGAAGAACAGATTGAAGTTAACGAGAATGCAAAAACTTCTACTGCTCACCACAGAAGCGTTCAGTTTACAAGACCCACAAGAGATGACAACGTTGCACCTGACTTGCAGTTCCAGTTCAGAATTGCTGCCGTTGCCTGCGGACTTGGTGAAATTGGTTGGAGTAAAATGCTCTTGACACCTGAATTTGGTCCTTTGCAGAGGGTTGCATTTATCTTTACTGATGCTGAGTTTGACGAATACGACGAAATGTATTCAGGTGAACCGCTTTGCAGAAAATGTGGAGCTTGTGTAAGAGAATGCCCCGGTAGCTGTATCCCTGCTATGAATTCCGGTAAGACGGTAACTGTAAACCTTGCAGGTAAGATTTTAGAGTGGGGCGATATTGATATGTGGAGATGCTATGCATTCTACACCCACGCAGGCAGATATTATAACCCCTTCGTTCCCAAAGAAGTATGGGATGCAAATGAAGACGGTGCACTTGACCTTATGGAAGGTGTAACAGATATTGCCGATGAAAAAGAAATTATGAAAGTTTATACAGCTTTGCAGAAATATTTCCCGAGCTGGGTAGGATACAATATGGCTAAATGTGGCGGTTGTATCAGAGCCTGTGTTTCTATGCTTGAGAAAAAGGGTGGCTGTATGGCTGACCGCTTTAAAGAACCTCTCAGAACTAAGAAAGCCTGGAGGTTGGACAGATGATAGAAGTACTTAAATATGAAGGCGAAGATTTTAAAAAGGTTCTCTCCTCTGATAGCTGGGCAATAGGTCTTATCAACTGGAGTGAAAGATTTTCCGACTTCAAGGTTATGGAAAGACATCTTGCAACCGATGAAGCGTTCATCCTTTTAAAGGGTGAAGCAACTCTTTACACAGACGAAGAATCGGTTGAAATGGAAAAAGGTGTGGTTTATAACATTCCCAAAGGCGTATGGCATCATATCGTGATGAGTAAAGATGCTACTGCTATGGTGGTTGAAAATGACAACACTTCCAAAGAAAACACCGAGAAAAAGCTCGTTGATTAGGAGTGGCTTATGAATATTTATGCAGTAGATAATTACGGAAGAATTATTAAAGGCTACACTGAAGAGGGCAAAGACCGTTTAAGACTTGTAATTCCTGCAAACAGTGTACCCAAAAATATAGAAGAACTTTACGTAACGAGTGACGAGTTTAAATATCGCGTAGGTGACGAAGGCTACTTCCTTTGCGGATGCGATTTTAAAAATTATTCTTCCTTCCTTACCTATTTTACAGAACGTGACGACTTTAAATTTGAAAGAGGAAGAACTCTTATCGGTGCTTTCGGCGTAAAGAATTCAAAAAGAGCATACTTGGGATTTTTTACCGGTATGAAGTATAACTTCAACTGGCGTATTCAGAAAAAAGATAACGAGTATACTTTGGGATTTTTCTACGACGTTACAAAAGTTGATATTTACGAAGACATCGTTATTGAGATTATCAAATTCGGCAAGGAAGCTACATATATAGACTTTGCGAAAAAATACCGTAAATATATGCTTACAGAGGGCGGATGTGTTCCTCTCAAAAAACGAATGAAGACTAAAAAAGCCCTTGAATACGTAAAAGATGCGGTTGAAATCCGTATCCGTATGGCGTGGAAACCTGCTCCTCCCACAGTACTTGAGCAGACCCTCGAAAACGAGCCTGATATCCACGTTGCCTGTACCTTTGAAGACGTTATGAACCTTGTCCGTGCGATGCGCAGAGAGGGTATACGAAAAGCTCAGATTTGTCTTGTCGGCTGGAACAAGAGCGGACACGACGGAAGATGGCCTGATGCTTTCCCGGTTGAACCTTTACTTGGTGGCGAGGAAAAATTAAGAGAGCTTATCAAACTTGCCAAAAATGCAGGATATAAGATTGTCTGCCATACTAACAGTACCGACTGTTACAACATCTCGGAACGTTTTAACGGCGGTGAAATCGTAAACAAAGATAAGCAGGGCGAATGGGAAAGAGATATTTATGCGTGGAGCGGCGGTGTTATGTGGCACCTTTGTCCTATCCGTGCATGGGAATATGCTCAGGAAATCCTTCCTAAAATTGCCGATCTTGGCTTTGAAGGTACACATTATATCGACGTAATGTCCATTGTACCCGTAAGAAACTGTTTTGACCCGAACCACCCCTGTAATGCTAACGAGACGATGGATTATTTTACAAAGATTGCTGACCTTACGAAAGAACTTTTCGGTGGTTACGCTTCCGAAGGTGGATGGGACCATTCGGCTCACTACGTTGACTACAGCCTTTATAACAAGTTTGACAGAGAAACAGAACCTGGTATGGACGAAGGTATTCCTTTCTGGGAATTCGTATTCCACGGAATCATTCTTGCAAATACAGGTACTACAACTGTAAACTATCCGATTAAAACACCGCTTTCAAGACTTCAGCTTGCGGAGTTTAACGGACGCCCCAGTTTCTACGCTTATTCCTGCTTTATGAATAACGGTTACCACTGGATGGGCGATAAGGATTTGCAGATTCACGACGAAGAAAAGCTTAAAAAGGCAGTTGCCGCTATCAAATTGGCTCACGATGAGTACCTCGAAACTTCTTATCTGCAGACTGAAACTGTTGAAGACTATCAGTGCCTTGCAGACGACGTATTCGAAGTTACTTATTCAGACGGAAGCAGAATTATCGCAAACTATTCCGATAAGGAATTTGAAATTAATGGAAATGTAGTTCCCGCTGTGGATTATATGGTTTTAAAACCTGAAGCTTAAAAGAAGGTGTTAAGATGCTTACAAGTGAAATTATTAAGAAAAAAGCAAAAGAACTTGGTGCTACTGTTTGCCGTATAGGTAAAGTTTATGAGGAAAGTAATCCTCAGCGTGACCCCAAAATGATTCTCCCCAATGCGAAATGCATTATCGGTTTCGGTTTTGCAGTGCCCAAAGGTCTTTACAAATCTATGGATTTAAATAGTCAGTACTATACTTACACTACAATCGGTGTAAAATATATTGACGAAGAAATGGCTGAAATCTTCCTCCTTAAAATAGGCGGAATGATTGAAAACGAAGGTTATGATGCATGCTTGCAGAAAGCTATTCCCAACCTTCGTATCAAAGGTGACAAAACAACTAACCCCGAAGTGCTCGATACTTATGAGCTCATTCATGCAGAAGCAGTTGAAGAAGGCAAACCCGTTCCTGACGTTATCATTGACTTCGGTAAGGCTGCAAAAGCTTGTGGACTTGGTGAAATGGGACTTAACGGCAAAATCATCAACAAAGAATACGGTCCTTTTATGAGATACTGCTTCATTATCACTGATGCTCCTTTGGAACTCGACGAAGAGCTTTCTGAAAATATCTGTGATAAATGTGGTGCTTGTATCGAGGCTTGTCCAGGAAACGCTGTATCCGAAAACGGCCTTGACACCTGGCAGTGTGCAGTTTATTACAAGGGTGCTCATAAATCAAATCCCTTTATCACCGACGACTTCCTTAAAGGCAATCCCGAAAGAGAAGCAATTTTAAACGGTGAAAAACGTTTCGATGCAGAAAGTGCAAGAGAAATTTACAAGGAAATGAACTTCCTTCCCAACACTCAGTGGGGATATGCTCCCTGCCTTTGCGGAAGAAAATGTGATATTGCTTGTTACAAACATTTGAAAGGGGAGTTTTAATATGAGGGAAAGAATTATTGAACTTGCTAAGGCAAATGGTGCTGATATTGTAGGTTTTGCCCCTGCAAGCAGATTTGAAAAAGATAGTCCTATATTTAAAATCTTGCCCGAAACCAAAACTGTTATCGGTCTTGCTTTCAGAGTGTTAAGAGGTATCTACAGAGGTATCGAGGAAGGCAGTACATATTATCAGTACACCACAATGGCTGTTGAAAATATGGAAGAAACTGTTATGCCTATGGCTCAGCTTAAAGTTGCTATGATGATTGAAGAGGACGGCTTTATTGCTTTGCCTCAGCGTAAACATCAGCAGATTATGGCTGAGGAAGACAGTGTAAACCCCGAAGTTGCTTACGATGCAATCTACAGAGGAAGAAAAGCAGAAACCCAGATTGATTTTCTTGATACTGCAGTAAAATGCGGACTCGGTGAAAAAGGTCTTTACGACGTTCTTTTGACAGACGAATTCGGACCTATGGTAAGATACTGTTTTATCCTTACCGATGCAGTAATTGAGGAAACTGAAATGGTTAAACCTCACCTTTGCGATAACTGTGGCAAATGCGTAAAAGCTTGTCCCGGTAAAGCAATTGACGAAAACGGTAAAACTGACCTTTGGCAGTGTGCCGTTTATTATAACGGTGCAAACGGACTTAAAAACCCTTTTATGGGTCCCGATGCTTTCAAGGATTTTGATAACCGTCTTGAAATTATCGCAGGGGAAGCTAAAGTTACTCCCGAAACTGCAAAGAAAATCCTTGATAACATTTACTTCTATCCTCCCGCACAGCACGCTTATCAGTGCTCCATCTGTGGCCGTGCGTGTGATATGGAATGCTACGTTCATTTAGAGGAAAAAGGTGTACTCACAAAGAAATTCAAAGATCCTTTCAGAAAGAGAACACCCTGGTCTTTCAATATCAAAGATTTTGAATAACAAAAAACCCGTGTTTTACACGGGTTTTTTCTTGCTATTGGTAAATTTTTGTGATATAATGGTAATTTAGAGTAAGGGAGGGGTTTGTGTGACTAAAACAGAAAACAAAATACAAAGCTTTCTTGATGAAAACAAAAATATAATATTTTTTGCCGTTGTGACAGTTTTAGCTTTTTTAGTTCGTATATCGGGTTTTGACTATATCTCTCAGGATATGAAAGGCTACCTTATAAACTGGTTTGACAGAGTACAAAATCTCGGCGGTATCAAAAGCCTTGGCACAAGGGTAGGGGAATATAACGTAATCTATCAGTTTTTAATTTCGGTTATGACCTATATAAAGATGGACTCCGTGCATCTTTACAAGATTTTGTCAGTGATTTTTGACTATCTCCTTGCTTTTTACACGGCTTTGTTTGTAGCTGACGTAAAGGGTAAAAAGATTTTCAGTGGTACTTTTAATATAGCTTATACGGTAGTTTTGTTTTTGCCTACTGTGTTTTTGAATTCCGCGTTCTGGGGACAGTGCGATTCGATTTACACCTCATTTTTGATTATTTTTACCTATTATCTTTACAAAGAAAAGTATACTAAGGCATTCGTTTTTTACGGTTTTGCACTGGCGTTCAAGCTTCAGGCAATATTTGCTTTACCTTTTATAATTGCTTATTATTTTTACAGAAAACGTTTTTCAATTTTAAATCTTCTCACTTCGTTTGGTGTTTTCTACGGACTTAACAGTTTAGGAATTTTCTTTGGAAGAAACTTCTTCGAGCCCATAAAAGTCTATACAGACCAGGTTAAGATTTATGAGAAGATGTGGCTTAATTTCCCGTCCTTCTGGCAGATTGTAGGAAAGGATTACAAATGGCTGCACACCGCATCCGTGTTCGTGACGATGGCGGTACTCGGAATACTTTTGCTTCTGATAATGTCAGGATACAAGAAGATTGAAGACGCTGAAAGCATCGTTTCAGTATCGGCAATGTTTTTATGGACTGCCTTACTTTTCTTACCCGCAATGCACGAAAGATATTCCTATTTTCTCGATATACTCTTTATAATACTTGCTTTTATAAATGTAAAATACCTTAAATTTACTCTGGTAAATATTATTATAAACTTTTTAACTTACGGAAAATATCTCTTTAAAATGCCTGAAATAACACAATGGCACGTTATAATTTATCTTGCATTCTATGGACTTTTTATATACGATGTTTTGAAAGGAGAAAAGGAAATTGTCCAGTATTCTGAAAATAATTGACGATTTAAGAGGTGACTGTGTTTGCGGTCAGTATCACGAAACCGCAATAAAAGATATCCGTATCGGTTCGGGCCTTGTTAAAGAGGTCGGTGAGATTTTAAAGCAAAACGGCTTTACCAAAAAACTTCTGCTCGTTGCCGACAAAAATACTCTTAAGGCATCAGTGGGTATTGAGGAAAGCTTAAAGGATTTTGAACTTGAATATAAAATTTACGATGATATCCGCGTTGCAACGATGGAACACGTCGAAGAACTCGAAAGCCTTGTAAAGGATAAGGATATCAGTATTTTGTCGGTTGGTTCAGGGTCTGTCAACGACCCGTGCCGTCTTGCTGCGGCAAGGCAGGACAAAAAGCTTTGCATTTTTGCGACGGCTCCTTCAATGGACGGGTTTGCTTCGTATGGCGCACCGATTGTATGTAACGGCTTTAAGTTTAGTTACGACGCTAAAAGCCCCGAAGTTATCATCGGTGATACAAAGATTTTAGCAAATGCCCCGAAAGAACTCAAATCCGCAGGATTTGGTGATATGATTGCAAAGTACGTTGGACTTGTTGACTGGAAGATTTCTTCAATTCTTACGGGTGAAAAGTACTGCGAAAGAGTAGCATCCCTTACACGTGAAGCCGTTGACGAGCTTATGGGAATGGCGGATAAGGTTACCGTTAACGATGAATACACTGCGGGTAAAATCTTTGAAGCTTTGCTTAAAACGGGTGTCGGAATGAGCTTTATGCAAAATTCCCGTCCCGCGAGTGGATCTGAGCATATCATCTCACATCTTTTAGAGTGTATAGAGCTTCAGGATGGAATTATTCCGAACTACCACGGCGAGGACGTTGGAGTTTGCACTCTTGAAATGCTCAAATACTATAACGCATTGGCAGAACGTGAAGAGATAAACACAAAATTTGAAGAAGTCGACTGGGAAGACGTTTATGAGTTTTACGGTCCTCTGGCAGACGACGTAAAAAAACTGCATATACCAAAAGATATTATAGAATCGGTTGACCCTGTAAAGCTTTCTGAAAGCTGGAAAGAAATAGTTTCTGTAATAAAGAATGTGCCTTCTTACGAAGAATGTAAAAAGGCAATGGAAAAAGCAGAATGTAAAATAACAGTCAAAGATATTGAAAAAGACGAAACGTTATTTAAAAACTGTGTAAAATATTCACCCTATATGAGAAAGAGAATTACTCTTTTAAGACTCAAAGATATGATTTACTAAAAGGAAGTATAAAAAGTGAAAAAGTTTAAAACTGATTTAAAAGAAGAATTTAAAGGTTATAATTTAAGTGGATTTTTAAAAGACCTTATGGCAGGTCTTACCGTTGCGGCGGTTGCTTTGCCACTTGCACTTGCGTTTGGTGTAAGTAGTGGCGCTACTGCAGCATCAGGACTTCTGACTGCTATTATCGCAGGTTTTGCAATAAGTCTTTTTGGTGGAGCTTTCTACCAGATTTCAGGTCCTACCGGTGCGATGGCGGCAATTCTGATGTCGATTATCGCAAAATACGGTATGGAAGGCGTTTTCGTTGCAACTGTAATGGCGGGTATTATGCTCGTTCTTGCGGGTATTTTCCATCTCGGAAGACTTACGGCATATATTCCAATGCCCGTTATTGCAGGTTTTACCTCGGGTATAGCGGTGATTATCGCACTCGGTCAGCTCGATAACTTTTTCGGTGTAACTTCGGTTGGAGATTCCGCAGTATCAAAATTTGCAAGTTATTTTACAAACGGTTTTTCCCCCGACCTTACGGCGGTGATTATCGGACTTGCGGTAATCGTATTTATGGTAGTTTTCCCGAAAAAATGGAATGCAGTTGTTCCTGCTTCTTTGATTTCGATAATTTTAGCAACTGCAGTTTTAATGATATTTAAACTCGATGTTGCGACTGTTGGGGCAATTCCTTCTTCACTTATTTTAAGCGAAAGATTTACTTTGAACGGACTTGATTTTGCTTCTGTTAAAGGACTTATCACTCCCGCAGTAAGTATTGCGGCGCTCGGTATGGTTGAAAGTTTGCTTTGCGGTGCAAGTGCAGGCAGAATGACGGGTGTGCCACTTGATAACGACAGAGAGCTTATTGCTCAGGGTGTCGGAAATATTCTTTCTCCTATTTTTGGTGGTATCCCTGCAACTGCGGCTATTGCCCGTACAAGTGTAGCTATTAAATCGGGTGCAAAAACAAGACTTACAGGTATTTTCCATGCACTTTTCTTACTCGTTTCGATGCTTCTTTTAGGTCCTTTGATGGCAAACATACCTCTTTCGGCACTCGCAGGTGTGCTTTTGGTTACGGCATTCAGAATGAACGAGTGGTCAACCATAAAATACATATTCTCCAAAAAATTCAAAGGTGCAATACTTAAATTCCTTGCAACTATGATTGCTACAATTATCTTCGACCTTACCGTTGCTATTGCAATCGGTGTTGTAATTGCACTTATTCTTTTGGTTTCAAGACTTTCAAAACTTGAAATAAATTACGATGACGTAAACCCCGAAAGAATGAAAACCCCTCTTTCGGATGAATACAAAAATGCAAAGGTTATTTATATCACGGGTGCCGTGCTCTTTGCAAACACCAAGATGATTTCAGGGGTAGCAGAAGAACTTAAAGAGAAGGATATGGCTATCTTCTCAATGAGAGGTACTTCCTATATGGATATCTCGGGCGCTCAGGCTTTCCTTGAACTTATCGAAGAATTTAAAAAGGATAACAAAGCAGTGTATATCTGTGGCGTTTCTGATTCTGTAAAAGAAACAATGACAAGAAGTGGTATCGTAGAAGCAGTCGGAGAAGAAAGCTTCTACTGGAGTGTTGAAAGAGCACTTAGCTAAATGAATACAGTTAATACTTTAAAAATAGCTCACCGTTTTATCAGTGAGCGCATAAAGGAAGGCGACTTCTGGATTGACGCCACCGCAGGGAGAGGAAACGATACTCTTTTTCTCTCAAAACTTGTGGGCGAAAGCGGAAAAGTTATCGCCTTTGATATTCAAAGCACTGCTATTGAAAGCACCAAGGCTCTTCTTGAGAAAAATGGTGTCACCAACGCAGAGGTAATAAAAGATAGTCACCATAATATGGACAGTTATGCAAAAGAAGAAACGGTTGACGGAATAGTTTTTAATTTCGGATATCTTCCGGGCGGTGACCATAATATCTGTACTAAAGCAGAAAGCAGTATTATGGCTATCGAAAAAGGACTTTCACTTTTAAAAGTAAACGGTGTTATGAGCCTTTGCATATACTACGGCGGTGACAGTGGCTTTGAAGAAAAAGATGCTTTGATGGAGTATCTTAAAACAATTGACAGTAAAAAGTATACGGTTGTTACCGTTGATTTTTACAACAGACCGAATTGTCCGCCGATTGCGGTATTTATCACAAGGGACGCATAAGGGATTTGACAGAAGGTGAAAATATGCAGAAAAATTATGACGTAATTATAGTAGGTTCGGGTGCCGCAGGACTTTATACGGCACTTAACCTTGACCCTAAACTCAGAGTTTTGGTTTTATCAAAACGTGATTTATTATTGAGTAACTCTGCCCTTGCTCAGGGCGGTATTGCTGCAGTTGTCGATACTATGAACGATAACGTTGATATGCATCTTAACGACAGCCTTATTGCAGGTGGATTCAAAAACAATACTGAAAGCCTTAAAGTGCTCGTTAACGAAGGCCCGAAAGAGGTTTTGAACCTTATAAACTTAGGTGTTGAGTTTGATAAAAAAGAAGACGGAAGTTATGACCTTACCCTTGAGGGTGGTCACAGCAGACACCGTATTTTCCATCATAAAGATAACACGGGTAGAGAAATAGTGGAAAAGCTTCTTACGGCGGCGATGTCTTACAAAAATATCACTCTGCTTGATCAGGCAGTGGTTTGCGACTTAAAGCAGATCGAAGGTGGTTTTTCTCTTGACGTTTTGAGGGAAAAGGAACATATTTATTTTAATTGTAACTACTGTGTTCTTGCAACGGGCGGTATCGGACGAGTTTATGAGTTTACCACAAACTCAGCAATTGCAACAGGTGACGGAATTACTCTTGCGTACAACTTAGGGGCTAAGATTAAAAATCTTCATTTAGTGCAGTTCCATCCTACTGCTTTTGCAAACAAGGACAGAGAATGTTTTCTTATCTCTGAGTCTGTAAGGGGAGAAGGGGCATATCTTTTAAACGGCAACCGTCAGCGTTTTATGTCACGTTATGATGACCGTCTTGAACTTGCACCCCGTGACGTTGTTTCCCATTGCATTATGGAGGAATCTTTAAAACTCAGAGATAACAGATTTTATCTTGATATTACCCATAAAGACCCCGAATTTGTTAAAGAACGTTTCCCGATGATATACAAACGCCTTCTTGCCGAGGGCATTGATATGACCAAAGAGCTTATCCCCGTTTATCCGTGTCAGCATTACCTTATGGGCGGAATTGACGTAGGACTTAACGGCGAAAGCACTATTAAAAATCTTTATGCGGCAGGCGAATGCTCTCATACGGGCGTACACGGCAACAACCGACTTGCAAGTAACTCGCTTCTGGAAGCGATTGTTTTCGCAGAACAGATTGCCGAAGATATAAATTCAAAGGCTACGGCAGACGGTGGAAACAACGTCGTACCTTATGAGTTTCAAAGTCACGAAAGTACTGAGCCTATCCCTCAGGGTATCCGTACCGAAATCAGGGCAATTATGCAAAAAAGTCATTTCGTTTTGCCAAATACCCTTGCTGCCATTGAAGGTTTTGAACGCATAAAAGAGCTTAAAAACCTCATTGAAAACGGTGATTTTCTCGTTAACGTGGATTATATAGAAGCAAAATCCCTCGTTACGATAGCATATATCATTTTAAAAGAAGTTATCTAAAGGAGTGTAAGATATGGCACTTTTACAGTTTTACGTTGATGACATAATTAAAAAGGCGGTAACGGAAGATATTAATTATCTTGACGTTACTTCTGATTATCTGCTTTCTGATACCCATACCTCCACTGCGAATTTCATTGCAAAAGATGACGGAGTTTTAGCGGGTATCGACGTAGCTTTAAGAGTATTTGAGCTTATTGATTCAACCCTTACCTTTGAAACTTTCAAAAAAGACGGTGACGAAATCAAAAAAGGTGACGTTATTGCTACTGTTAAGGGTAAAACTAAGTCTATCTTAAAAGCGGAAAGAACTTCTCTTAACCTTTTGCAGCATATGTCAGGAATTGCCACCATGACAAACCGTTGTGTCAAGCTTGTCAGCGGTACAAAGGCATCTGTTGTGGATACGAGAAAAACTCTCCCGGGACTTCGTCCCTTGCAGAAATATGCGGTAACGGTTGGCGGAGGTAAAAATCACAGATATAATTTAAGCGATGCGGCAATGCTTAAAGATAACCATATCGATTCTTACGGAAGTCTTACAAATGCGGTGAACGCTTTGAGAGAAAAAGTGGGACATATGGTGAAAATAGAAGTTGAGGTTGACTCCTTTGAACTTTTAGATGAAGCACTTAAAGTGAAAGCAGACGTTATTATGCTTGATAATATGAACCCGGAGCAGATGGCAAAAGCAGTTGAAATAACAAACGGCAGAGCAGTGCTTGAGGCTTCGGGCAATATAACCCTTGACAATATAAGTGACGTTGCCAAAACAGGCGTTGATATTATTTCGCTCGGTGCACTTACCCATTCGGTAAAAGCATTTGATATCTCACTTAAAATCAAAACAGATAAATAAAGGTAAAAAAGATGTTAGTTTCGTTGCAGAATGCGGGTATTTCCTTTGGCGGAAACGTCGTACTCGAAGGAATTTCTTCCGATATCAAGGAAAACTCACGTATAGGTCTTATAGGTGCAAACGGGTGTGGTAAATCAACTCTTTTAAACCTTATAAGCGGTGAGCTTGAATCCGAAACGGGAGATATTGCTAAAAAACCAAATTTGCAAATCGGATACTTAAAGCAAAACAGCGGTCTTAAAAGCGGTAACACTGTCTTTAACGAGATGCGCTCTGTTTTTGCGCCTATTTTAAAGGTTAAGGATGAGCTTGACGATTTGCGCCTTATGATGGCTGACTGTAGCGAAAATACCGATGAATTCAAAAAGCTTTCAAAGGAATACGATGAAAAGTTAAGCTATTTTGAATCAAACGAAGGCTATATTATAGACGTAAAGATTCGTACCGTTTTAAACGGTATGGGATTTGAAAATACCCCTCACGATACCATTATAGATACTTTAAGCGGTGGCGAAAAGACACGTCTTGCCCTTGCAAAACTCCTTCTGACAGAGCCTGAGCTTTTAATTCTTGACGAACCTACAAACCATCTTGATTTCAAAACACTTCGTTGGCTTGAAGAACATCTTGAAAGCTATAAGGGTGCAATTGTTGTAGTTTCCCATGACCGTTATTTCCTTGATAAAGTAGTTTCGGAAATCTGGGAAGTGGAATTCTGTAATATGAGAGTTTTTACGGGTAATTACAGTAAGTACAAGATTCTGAAAGCCGAACTTATGGCACGTTGGGAAAAGGAATACGAGGCACAACAGGAAGAAATTGCGGATTTAGAAGATTACGTTGCGAGAAATTTAGTCAGGGCGACTACTTCAAAAAGTGCAAAATCGCGAGTTAAAAAACTTGAACGTATGGAAAGAATAGAACGCCCGAGAGAATATAACAAGCAAATTTCTTTGCGGTTTGATTTTGACCGTGACCCCGTAAAGGAAGTCCTTAACGTGGAAAATGCTTCGGTTTGCGTCGGTGAAGAACAGAAAAAACTTTTTGAGAATTTAAGCTTTATAATAGAACGTGGTGACAAGGTTGCCGTTATTGGTGAAAACGGCATCGGTAAAACTTCACTTTTAAGAGCAATACAAGGACTTATTGATTTAAAACAGGGAAGATACCGCTGGGGTAAAGAGATAAAACTTGCTTATTTCGAGCAGGAGAACAGACAACTTAACCCCAATAATACAGTTTTGGAAGAAATCTGGCACAGATACCCGAGAATGACTGAAACCGAAGTGAGAAAACTACTTGGTCAGGTTCTTCTTACGGGTGAAAACGTCTATAAAAGAGTAGGTGTTTTAAGTGGTGGCGAAAGAGCAAAACTTGCTTTTGCGCTTTTGATGTTGCAAAGAGGCAACGTGCTTATCTTAGACGAACCTACAAACCACCTTGACCTTACGAGTAAGGAAATTTTAGAAACTGCGCTGAAAGATTTTAAAGGCACTATGATTTTAGTTTCCCATGACCGTTATCTTTTAAGGGAAGTGCCTGACAGAATTATCGAAATTTTTGACGACAGGGTAGAAGTTTTTAAAGGCAATTATGATTATTATATCGAAAAATCAAAACCCCGTGAGGTGAAAACAACACCCTCTCCCGAAAAGAAACCCCAAAGCGGTAGTTACCGCACGAAAGAGCAACGTGCAGAGGATACCAAAAGACGTATTAAGATAAAAGAACTTGAAACTGACATAGAAAATCTTGAAAATCAGATTTCAGAAATTGAAAAAAATCTTGAAAATCCTGAGGTTTTTGAAAACGATTATCAGAAGATACAGGATGCTTGTGATTTGCTTGAAAAATTGAAAGAAGAACTTAATGAAAAAACTGACTTTTGGTTGGAATTAACAGAGTAAGAGGCGAAATTTATTTCGCCTCTTTATTTATAATTGTTGATAAAAGAGACATCATTATTGATATTATTTTTTTGCCTATATATAGGGAATTATTGCCAGTATTTGCACAAACAGCATCAAAATTGACATAACAGTAACTTGAATTGACCTACATTTGTTTTGCTATTGAAAAGTTAGTTTATTACTGTTATTGTGTAAGTAACGAAAGATATATTTTTATCCGTTTTTTTATCTTGTTTTAAAATAAAAGGGGAGGATTTATATGAAAATAATTAAAATGATTCTTTCAGTTATCATAGCTTTTGCTATGACAATTTCTGTAATGCCTTTTGAGGTTTTTGCAGATATTGATTCTGATACATCCGAAAGGTCGGATATATCCGGTTATTCCGATCAACTGTATGGAAAAGTGAATTTTGCAGCAGGAAAAACTTACAAAAAATCACTTACTCCTTCCACCGATGGAAGTTATATGGATGCTATCCGTATTGATACTGATGATGCAGAGCTTACGGATGGTGTTTTACCGAGACCTGATTACTGGGGTGAATATGGTTGGGTACACTGGATAGGTGCGACTCCCGAAATCACAATTGATCTTCAGGAAAAACAGGTTTTTGATACTTTTGAAGTAGTGGCGTTATCACATTTCAGTGCTGATGGCTTTATTCTTCCCACAAACGTTAAAATTTCAGTTTCTGCCGATAATGCTGTTTTCAGAGAGGTGGCAACTGTTGATTTTCCTGATTCTTCAGTGGTTACTTCTGCGACTTCTTATGAACTTTCATATACTCACACAAGTAAAGTAAGCGGAAGATATGTAAAATTTTCCTTCCCTGCGGGATGGAATCTTATAGGCGAACTCAGAGTTTTTGGTATCGAGGGTGATGAAGCACCTGAAGAAGAACCTATGGACGAGATAGTTTCTTTTGGTAAAAAATACAGTAAATCCACTCCTGCAACCTTAACGGGGGACTATATGGATGCTGTCCGTGCAGATACCGATGACAAGGAATTGACAGACGGCAATACTGCTACCCCCGATTATTGGGGAGATGCGGGATGGGTACATTGGATTGGCCCGAGTGTTGACATTATAGTGGACCTTGAAAAACCACAGATTTTCAATCAACTTGAAATTACGGCACTTTCGCATTTCAGTGCAGACGGCTTTATTCTTCCCACAGACGTTACCATATCTGTTTCCGATGATAATTCCTCCTGGACACAGATTACAAAAGAAACCTTCCCTGATTCTTCTGTAGTGACTACTGCTACAGCTTATACGCTTTGTTACAAACATCCCGAGGCCTTAAGAGGCAGATACATAAAATACAGTTTACCTGCAGGATGGAATCTTATCAGTGAAATCAAGGCTATAAAAACTGCTGATTGTCCCGAGTTTATTTCTCCTGATATGGAAACCAATCTTGCATCAAACGAAAAATATAAGCTTTATGCAAACGATGCTGAACCTTTATATCCCGATGCGAACTATAAACTCACCAATGGAATCATAGATGATGCCTTCGTATCCTGGGAGAGAAACGAAAAAGACCTTTATGTAACTGCAGAATTTGATTTTGATTTTGCAAAATCCGTAAAAGAGATTACTGTTTTTACAGTTTCTGAGTTTACCAGTGAAATGGGCCTTCCTTCAAATATCAAAATTGACGTTTCAAGCTCTACAAATCCTGATAAAATTGAATGGGTAAATGTGTGCGACAAACAGGTTTTGGGTGCAGATGATCTTGTTTGCGATATGCCTGATGAGGCAATTGTTGCTCGTTTTGTAAGAATTATTCTTACACAAAACAGTAAGTATATGCCTCTTGTTGAAATCGAAGTAACAGGTAAAGGCAGTACAGAGGGTGCTACCGACCCATCCGATTATTTTGCAAAATCACTTATTAAAATTTCCGATGGCATGGAATATACTGTCAGTGGTGCTGATAACTATTCCGATGATGAGAACAAACTCACAGATGGAAAGTACGCTGATTCCTCCGATGATTCTGCATGGAATGAATTTACATTGAAATATCCATCTGCAGGTATTGAGTTTGATTTTGGTGAAATCCGTTATCTGCATAGTATTATGGTTAATGCTAAGGCAGATTCATTACCCGTAAAAATGCATATTTCTGTTTCCGAAGACGGTGAAAACTGGACGGCGGTTTTAACAGAGAAAAACGTTTCAGGATTTGGTGCATCTCATAAATACAGATATTTTTCTGTTACTCCAGTAAAAGCGCAGTATGTGATGGTTTATATGCAGGGCGCAGAAAACAGTGTGTTTATTGATGAAATTGAAATTCTCAGTAACGAAAAGTCTGAACCCTCTGTAGTAGTACCCGACGTTCCCACAGAACCTTCAAATCCTTTGCTTAAAGAAGGATATGCAGTACCCGAAGATGGCATCAGAAGTGTTGCTTTAATTGACTCAGACCTTCAGTGGAATGATGAAGTGCTCACGGAATATGCCACAATTTTTGATGCTTTCTGCATTACGGGAAGCAACAAAAAATCTATGGAAAATAAAGGCTTTGCAATTATTTCTGAAGACGTTCTTGAAAACGTATCCGATAACCTTGACAAAGCAAGAGCAGAAAATCTTGGTGTATATATCGAGATGAACGGTGATTATAAGGATACACTTGATACCCTTGTTGAAGAAAAAGCACAGGGAAGATACGTGTTCAAAGTAATTAAGGTTATTCCTGAGATTTCTGATTATGAATATGAGTGTACAGCTAAGTTAATCGGAGGTACACTTAAAAAGACAAGTGATGAAGTTGCAGTAACACCCGTTGTTGAGGTGGTTACAAGCAACTGGATAGGTTTTGCCGAAGTAAACGGCTATGAATACTCTGTTGACGGAGAAAGCTTTACCGTTGATCCCGTGTTCACAAATCTTTCTGCCGATACGGATTATACTCTTTATCAGCGAATCCGTGGTACTGCTACCAAAGAACCTTCCGAAAAAGCAATTCTTGAAATAAAGACTGCAAAAGCACCTGAAGAAAGTTCTTCTGAAGGTGATATGGGCGGTGGTTCCTCCGGTGGAGGAGGCGGTGGAGGTTCTGCTCACGGCGGTATTACGCAGAACTACAAACCCACGGAAAAACCTACGGTTGACGGATGGGTAGACGGGATGTACTTTGAAAATAACAAAGCAGTTTCCGGATATAAAGAGATAGACTCAGATGCATACTATTTCAACACTTTGGGTGTTCCGCAAAAAGGTTGGATAAAAGCAAACGGCGGATGGTATTATGCAAATGCCGAGGGAATTTTGCAGACAGGCTGGGTTAAAGTGAATAACGTATGGTATTACTTTAAATCAAATGCAGTTATGCAAACCGGCTGGCTTAAAGATGACGGTGAATGGTACTATCTCCATAGCCACGGCGGTATGGCAAGTTCCGAATGGGTAGAAGTCAAAGGTAGCTGGTATTACTTTAAAGGTAATGGCGCAATGGCTACAGGTTGGCTTGAACAAGGTGGTAACTGGTACTACTTAAATGCTGATGGCGATATGAAAACCGGTTGGTTAAATGACGGTGGAAACTGGTATTATTTAAAACCGAATGGTGCTATGGCAATCGGATGGAACTGGGTAGGAAACAGTTGCTACTACTTCTACGGAAGCGGTAAAATGGCATCGGCGACCATCGTTGACGGTTATAAGCTTTCTTCAAGCGGCGCTATGATACAGTAGTCAGGAGGTAAATTATGAGCAGAATTAAAAAACAGACGTCTTTAATTTTGATAGCTTTAGCTGTAATTCTGGCAGTTCCGACTGCAGTGTTTGGCATAAAGGCTCTTATTGAACCCGAAGCTCCCGCACCTCTTGCAACAACTGTTATTGATAACGTTAAAATAACTGCAAAATCACCTGAAGTGGGTGAGGCTCCTTCTGTTATCACTGCTGACGGTGTTGATTATGAAATAGTTTCTTATAAGTGGCTTGACGGTGAAAATGAGGTTTCTGGCGTATTTGAAAGTGGCAGACAGTATTCGCTTTTTGTTACTTTGAAGGCAAGTGGTCACGCAAAATTCAAAAAACTTACTCCTTTTGTTGACGGTGCTGTAAGCGTAAGTGAGGGTACTGTTGACAAGGATAAAAAAGGAAATACTTTAACGTTTAAGGCTACCTTCCCTGAACTTAAAGCTATGGAAATGTCTTCTAAAGGTAAAAGTTATATTGCAATGAAAAACGGGGAATATTATCTCGTTTCAAAATTCAGCCGTACTGAAAATATTCTCGTAAAGCTCGGTAGAAAAGGTCCTAATAAACTTTTTGAAATCATGAGTGTTTCTTTTGTTGGTGCAGGTCTTTCTCCCGAAGATGCAATCAAAGATGGTGGTTGGTTGCTTATGCAGAGTAATACTGACCATTTCGGTCCTTACGGTGTTGTTGCTGAAAACGGTTATGAAGAGTACACAGGTACTTTCACAGGCGGCAACCACGGTCACGAAAACTCTGGTGACACAAGTGCGGGTACAAAGAATACTCCTACCGGAAGATGCATAACTCTTAACGTTTATGCAGACGACGTTTTACTTACCGAAGGTAATGGTATGTATGCAGACCTTGTTACTTTCGACTGGGTGAACGGTATTCAGGCAGCCAACACCAAAAAGCCTGACGGAAGTGGTAGAGAGGTTATGAACGAACATTATCATATGGTGTTTGATGGTGAACAGTTCAATATTCAGAATGATATTACAGCACTTGAAAATGTCACTATCACTCCGTACTACGGCAACCAGGCTGTAATCGGTTGGGCAACCGACGGTATCAAGTACGTTGGCAACGCTGATAACAAATGGTATCCTGCAAACAAACAGCATAACAGTGGTAACCAGACCTGCTCAAGCTATATCGCTAAAAAAGGTCCTTATCATATGCAGATAAGCTATGATCCTACTTACGGGCTTGGTCAGGGTACACACTTTGGCTCAACACCATCTGTAATGATTGAGGCATACGGAAAAGGATACTTCAGTTTCTTCAGGGATAACTGTTTTGTACCTGCAGGAACTACTCACTCTTACAGAGGTAGTTATCGCTACTTCTACAGTGAAGATTTGGTATAAAGGAGGATGGATATGAAAATTAAAAGATTTATTTCTCTGCTCCTCACTTTAATAATTGCATTATCTTCTTTACCTATGTCTGCTTTTGCAAATTCTGAAGATGAGATTGTAAACCTTGCAGCTGGTAAATCTTATGCAAAATCAGTAGCACCTACTCTTACGGGCGACTACATGGACGGACTCAGAGGGGATACCGACGATCTGGAACTTACAGACGGAAAAATTCCTGCACCCGATTATTGGGGCGATAACGGATGGGTGCACTGGATTAGTGCCGCACCTGAAGTTACAATTGACCTTGAGGGAATCAAGGAAATTACTTCGTTTGAAATAGTAACTCTTTCACATTTCAGTGCAGACGGATTTATTCTTCCGAATAACGTAAAAATTTCAGTTTCAAACAATAATGCTCTTTTCACAGAGGTTGAAACTGTCTATTATCCAACTGCTTCTGAAGTGACAACTGCAACGTCCTACTCTCTTACCTGTACACCCACTGACAGTGTATCGGGCAGATACGTTAAGTTTACTTTCCCTATGGGATGGACACTTCTTGGTGAAATCAAAGTTTTTGGTATCGATACCGATGAGGAAATCGAAGTGCCTGAACCCGAAACTCCAGGTGTAGTAAACCTTGCATACGGCAGTAATTATGAATGTTCAAGTGCACCTAATTCTTCTTATCCTGATGAAGATTACCGTTCTCTTACCGACGGCATTACAGGTGAAGGGACTATATATGAAGAAGCGTGGTCAGGATGGGCTGCAGAAGTAAACCCTGTATCAATTACCGTTGACCTTGGTGCATTACAGAGCTTTGATAAAATCTCTGTAACGTCTATGGAAGGTGAAGGTGGCGTTACTTACCCTGAGTATCTTATTTTTGAGGTATCAGATGACGGGAAAAATTTTGACGAGGTTCACACAGGCACAATTCCTGACAATGCACCTTCTCCCGGCAAGTATGAATATGTTTATAAGTCTGATGCATATATTAACGCTCAATACGTAAGAATTACTTTCCCTGCAAACGTATGGGTATTTATAAGTGAAATTCAGATTTTCGGTGAGGAAACCGTATTTCCAGACAACAATAACATTTTGCGTGGTGTAAAATACGAAACTTCTCTTGAAAAAGATGATTTTTTTGCAGGTTATACCGACGTTAAAAAGCAAAGACTTACTGACGGATATTATGCAAAATCTGCTTCATGGACTTCACCCGCTAACGTAGGTTTCTATGAAGAAGGCGATTTTACTTTCGAGTTTGACGAAGAAAAAACTTTTACCGAAATCAGATTTGATGCATTCCAGAATGAGTTGCCCAAAGTATCTTTACCAACAGAAATCGTTATTGAAAACAAAAATGCAAATGGTGTCTGGGTAAAGATTCACGAAGGAAAACTCGAAAGATACAGTGAATCCAAAGTAAGATATATTTACAGAGTGCCTGATGATGAGTCACTTGCTACAAACGGAATCCGTTTTTGCATCAAAGGTACTGACAAAGCATGGGTTTTCATTGATGAAATCGGTGTTTACAAAAAAGCAAGCAGACAGGAGGTTAATATAAATCCTGAAATTGAACCTCTTTCTGCTCCTAAGTTTATTGATAATCTTGAATCTTCTGTTCTGGCAACAGAGGGCGAAACTGTAAACCTTTCTGTTCGTGTTCAGGTGAATGCGGGTGAAAACTTAAACTTCCAGTGGTATAAGGACAACGAAAAAATCGGTGGTAACAGCAGTGCTTTCACAATTTACAATATGTCTTCTGCCGATGAGGGCTCATATAAGGTTGTCGTAACAAAGGAAAAAGGCGAAAGCACGGTTACAGCTACAAGTAACGTGGCAACCGTAAAACTTGCAGATGCTTCTGAAATTGCTGATAAGCCCCACTTTGTAAAAGACCTTAATATGAACGTTTCTGCTGATTCGGGAAGTGATCTTAATTTGTACGTGTCTGCAAACGTTGATGACGGCGGTACACTTTCTTATCAGTGGTATTATAATGAAAAACCCGTTGGGGAAAATTCTCCCGAATATTTTATTGAAAACTTAGCACCCTCCGATGCAGGTTTTTATAAGGTTGTTGTTACAAATACAAACGGTGATCTTGTAAATACTGCAGAAAGTACAGTTTGTGTTCTCCGTATTGTTGACAGTAATGCTTCTGTGAATCTTCTTAACGGCCTTAAATATGAAGCTTCTGTTTTGGTTGAAGGTTCATATCCTGACAGTGGCAAAGAAATTACAGACGGTAAAAAAGGAACACTTGACTGGAATAATGCTTCCTGGGTAGGAAGTATGACTAACATCAGTTATACTTTCGATTTAGGTGATACAAAAGAGTTTGAAGAATTGTGCGTAAACTTCTTGCAGCTAGGATATGCGGCAATTTATCCTGCACAGTCAGTCAAACTTTCAGTTTCCGATGATAATGAAAAGTGGACTGTTGTTGCAACGAGCGGTATTATTATCAGTAATGCAAGTCAGTATATCCACGAAATCTGTTGTACCCTTGATAAGGTATATTCAGGACGTTATGTCAAGGTTGATATTGTTAAAAATGCGGGTTGGCTCTTTATTGACGAAATTGAACTCTGGTCAAGAGCTAAAAAATCTGCACAGAATGCTTCAAACTTAGCACTTGGTGCTGTGTATCTTACAAATGGTGTTTCTAAAGAAAAACCTGATACCGTACCTAAAAAACTTACTGACGGAATTATCTCTAACGAAGATTATACCAAGAGTGGTTGGCTTGACTTCCAACCTTCCGCTAACGATAATATGATTATTATTGATTTAGGCGGTAACAAGACGTTTGGTCAGGTTGACGTAAGATTTTTAAATGATACTGCAAATGGTATTAAGGTGCCTTCAAAAGTAACTTTTGAATATTCTGACGTTAACGGACAGTGGCATAATCTTGGCACTGAAAATATTTCGTCTGTGGATGAAACAAAAGCATCCGTTTACACTCTGGAACACGCACTTGATAATTCCGTTAAAGGGAAAATGATAAGAATTACCTTCCCTGTAACAGAAAAAGCGTATATTGACGAAATCATCGTAAGAAAAGAGAAAAACATTGTTCCCGATGGTGAGACGGATACAGAGTATGTAAACGAAAATAACTTAGCATACAAAAAAGCTTACACTGTTGATGCTGACGTTTTGTATGGTGCTGATACAGGACTTCTTACCGATGGTAACTATGGCGGATACCTCTATAATACTCCCGAATGGTTAGGTTACGATCTTACAGAACAGAAAACTATGACAGTAACTCTCGATTTGGGTGACGTCAAGACGTTTGAACAGATTAAAGCAGGATTTTTGAAATCTCACTCGATTTCCCTTAATATTGATTATCCTTTGATTGTCGATATTGAATATTCTTCTGACAATGAAAACTGGCAGAGCTATTACTGGGAATTCCTTCTTTGGGATAACGAAAGCGGTGTAAGAAGGCTTATTACCGACGGTGAAGCGGTTTCTGCACGATATATAAGATTTACAATCGAATCCGAAGGTCTTGTGTTTATCGATGAAATCGAAGTTTTTGAAGACGCTGATATAGTAATTGATACAGAGGCAAATCCTGATCTTGGAGTTATGCAAAACCTTGTAAGGGGCCTTGAATATTCTGTATCAAGATCAGCAGACCACAGAAGTACACCCGGTATTCTTACAAACGGTAAGTATGCACATTCAGCAAGTCTTTATGACGATAACTGGACAGGCTTTGAAAGAAAACGTGACGGCGTTGATAATCATATCACTTTGATTTTTGATATGCTTTCAAGCAACTCTGTTTCCGAAATCATCTTAAGCTCTATGGAGGATGAAGCGGCAAACGTTACTACTCCTAAGAATATAAGAGTTTCTGTTTCTTCCAACAATATTGACTGGATGGAACTTACAACTATCCCCTCTACAAACGTGGGAGAAGGCAAAGTTTCTCTCAACTGGAGTGCTTCGGAAGACGGATTCAATTCACTTGATGAAAATGCTGATATGCTTTATACAAGATGCATTAAGATTGAGTTCGACGTGCCTTCCGAAGAAGGAATTTATGCATTCCTTGATGAAATTAAGATTATAGGTAAAAAAGGCAAATGCTCTACGGCGAGCATTCCTGGTGATGAAAGTGGTGCATATAACGTAGCACTTCATAAGCCGTATACATACGGAGACATCGGCCCTACACCTACAATGCCTGATATTGGTGGCGTTCAGCTCACAGATGGTATCAGGGGTATCGAAGATGAAACTGACCCCGCATGGGTAGGTTTCTGGCGTGGCGACTTGCCTAACGGCACTATGGGTAGTGCAAGATATTTAAGAACTATTATTATTGACCTTGAGGGTACAAAATCTGTTACAAGCGTTCAGACTACGTTGCTTGCAGGTTTAACCAGTGTTCAACCATGGGGTGTTCATATCTACGCTTCAATGGATGGTGTTAATTGGACATATCTTGCAAGAACTGCTTGTGTTGATATGTGGACAAAAGGTAATTACGGACACAGCTGGCGTGGTATAACCAATATCGGATTTGCCAGAAGAGATTTCATTGACCCTGAAATCGAGGCAGTTGCAGCTAATTACATAAGAGTTGACATCGAATCCTTGCATCATAACTTGCTTGATGAAATCGAGGTTATGGGATATGACGGAATTATCGAGGGTGCACTTATCCCCGAAGGCGGAAGAGACCTTGATAACGGTCGTGATTTCCTTCAGGCAGGTGAAGAAACTCTCGGTGCTCAGGATATTTACCTTTGCTACAATGGTTGGTACGGATACGACGAAGTTAAGCAGGACTATACCGGTGACTGGTCTGCAAGTGAATACCGTCCTATTCTGACTTACCTTGATAATGAAGGTAACGTTGTCGATACGTTTATGGATACAGTTTTATTCCTGGGACTTGGTTCCCGTATGGGACGTGGTTTCCTTCATGATGGTATCACCGAGGAAACGAAGTTTGAAGACTGGGAATGGTATATTGAAAAGACTTTCCGTGAGGGTGGCGACGTTGATGAGCTTAACAAAGCGGCTCACATAGCTGCCGAAGAACTTGGCGATCCTGATTATGAAGTAAACTGCCTTATTATGTATCCTACAACATATTACTGGGACAGAGATTTCGGCCCCGTTAACGGGGAATATCTTGACCTTAATACAGCTGATGGATGGACAAAAGCTGCACGTTGGTGGTATACCGAAGTTATCAAGCGCTTTGAAGAAGGAAATTACGATAAAGTTAATTTCATAGGCTTCTATTGGCTTGATGAACAGGTTGGATTTGTGCCTGAGATGGTAATTGATGGTATCAATGAAGCACATAAATTAGGATACAAGATGTTCTGGATTCCGATGCCCGCTGCAAACGGACTTTTGTGGTCGGAAGACGTAGGATTTGACGTTGTTGCTTTGCAGCCCGGTCACTTCTTTTCGGATGCGTACTCTCCTGATTCCAACGGACAGATCGGAAACGGTCACGTAGAAAATATGATAAGACATGCCCAGTACGGAAACTTGGGCCTTGAAGTGGAACTCGACGACAGGTATTTCACCAGAGTTGATTTCTACAACAAAGGACTTGACTATTTCAATGCATTTGCTGAACTTGGTGTGTCGGGCCCCGGTCCTTTAAGAGCATGGTATGACGGTAGTTTCTCACTTACTCATGCTGCATACAGAACAGAACCACATATACGTGCTTTCTATGATTATGCATATCAGCTTACTCAGGGTACTTACACCCATAAGGATTATATCGAAAGTTTTGGCGACGTTCAGTGGGAAGGTTATAAGGGTAAAGAATACTCAGGTAATGCTGCATACGGTGGAATGGGCGGCACCGGTGGTGCAGGTGGCGGAGCTTACTATAAACCCGAAACCGAAATTGTTGAAACTGCAACACCTGTGGGAGATGACTACAAGTGGGTAACTGCAACCAACGGTTACAAGCTTAAAGGCAAAGACGGCAACTTTGTAAAAGGTTGGGTATCTGTTGAAAATAACTGGTACTATCTTGATTCAGACGGCTATATGAAGACCGGTTGGGTTAAGGATAGTGATATTTGGTATTATCTTAAGGATAACGGAGTTATGGTATCATCAGGATGGTATAAGGTTCAAAACACCTGGTATTACTTTGGCGGTAATGGTGCAATGAAAACCGGTTGGATATTTGATGACGGTAAATGGTATTATTTGCACGACCATGGCGGTATGGCAAATACCGAATGGGTTGAAGTAAAAGGCAGATGGTACTATTTCGGCGGCAACGGTTCAATGAAAAACGGCTGGATAAAATATCTTAACGACTGGTACTATCTGGATAATGATGGTGCTATGGTAACAGGATGGAAGCTTATTGAAAATGAGTGGTATTATTTTGTTCCTGATAATGGGAAAATGGCTTATAACACCACTGTTGAGGGATTTAGATTAAGCTCTTCCGGTGCACTTGTTTAAGATTTCTCCGTTTCTTATAAATCTCTTTTTCTTCCGAGAAGCCTCCTTTGTACAGGAGGCTTTTTCGGTAGGCATAACCGACAAATCCGAATCCGTTTTTTACTTACTGTTTTCCGTTGTTTCTTTGTCAAAATCCGCGTGAATACACAAAGTATTCACTGTGGTTTTGCCTTAAAAACACCTGAAAAACAGTGTGTAAAAAATTCGCCGAACCTGAAATTACTGAAAATTTGTGTTTTTTCAAGGCGGCAGGGCGAAGGAATACTCGCGTCTTTCAAGCCCGACAACGCAGAAAAAGCCGAATTTTGAATAATTTCAGGCGGGTTCTGATTTGTCGGTTATGCCTAACGTTTTGAAAGGATTTTAGTTTTAAATGGATATGCTATGTTGTAAATGTAAAGAACGTCCCGCTATGCTTTTTGTGGCAAAGTTTGACGGAAAGGAAGTTGTCAACGAGGGTTACTGTATGCGTTGTGCGGCACAACTCGGACTTCCTCAGGTGGAACAGATGATGGAAAGTATGGGACTTACAAAGGATGACCTTGAAAATTACGAGGATCAGCTTGAAGAATTCTACGGCAGTGAGTTTGAGCCTGGTGGAGCCGACGTTGCTTTGCCTCCTTTTATGCAGAAAATGTTCGGTTTTGAGAAGTTTGGTGATGACTCTCCCGTACCTTCTCAGTCGGGTCCCGAGGAGCCTAAATCGGCAAAAAGAGTTCCAAAACAGGATAATAAAAAGCGTAAATTCTTAGACAGCTTCTGCACAAACCTTAACGCAAAGGCTAAAAATAATCAGCTTGACAGAATTATAGGACGTGAGTCCGAAATTTACAGAGTGGTGCAGATTCTTTCAAGAAGACAGAAAAATAACCCTTGTCTTATCGGTGAGCCTGGTGTCGGTAAAACCGCTATTGCCGAGGGTATTGCACAGAAAATCGTAAGCGGTGACGTGCCTTTCAGACTTCTTGATAAGGAGGTTTATCTTTTAGACCTTACGTCACTCGTTGCGGGTACTCAGTTCAGGGGTCAGTTTGAAAGCCGTGTAAAGGGACTTATTGACGAAGTCAAAGAGAGAGGAAACGTTATTCTTTTTATCGATGAGGTGCATACTCTTGTCGGTACAGGTGACTCCGAAGGCTCGATGAGTGCCGCTAATATTATGAAACCTGCTTTGTCCCGTGGTGAAATTCAGGTTATCGGTGCTACTACTTTCGGTGAGTACAGAAAACATATCGAAAAGGATTCTGCTTTAGAGAGAAGATTTCAGCCTGTCAAGGTCGAAGAGCCGACTATTGCACAGACTATTGAAGTGCTTAAAGGCATCAGAGAATACTATCAGCTTCATCACAAGGTGGCAATTTCCGATGAGATTATAAATGCTTGTGCGACCTTGTCCGAGCGTTATATCACCGACAGATTTTTACCCGACAAGGCGATAGATTTGCTTGACGAGTCGGCGGCGTGTGCTTCTATTAAGAGCACCATTTTAACCGATTACGAAAAACTCAACAAACGCCTTAAAGAGCTTACCGATTTGGAAAAAGAGCTTGAAACGGCTGAAACGCCTGATTACGAGGCTATTGCAAAGACAAAAGGCGAGATTATTGTAGTTCGCGAAAACCTTAAGGAAATCGAGCTTAAAATCAAAGACGTCTGCGTTACGATGGAGGACGTTTCCAAGGTTATCGAGCTCTGGACGGGTATCCCTGCAGAGAAGATAAGCCGTAACGAGTCGGATAAGCTTAAGGAACTCGAAGAGGAACTTAAGTCAAAAATCATCGGTCAGGACGAGGCGGTTGAAGCCGTTGTCAAGGCTATAAGACGTTCAAAGGTACGTCTTAACGAGAAAAAACGTCCTGCGTCTTTCATCTTCGTAGGTCCTACGGGTGTCGGTAAAACCGAGCTTGTAAAGGTACTTGCAGAGGGACTTTTCGACAAGGTTGACCCGCTGATCCGCGTTGATATGTCGGAGTTTATGGAAAAACACGCAGTGTCAAGACTTGTAGGTTCGCCTCCCGGTTACGTCGGTTTTGACGAGGCAGGTCAGCTTACCGAAAAGGTAAGACGCCGTCCATATTCCGTTGTACTTTTTGATGAAATCGAAAAGGCTCATCCCGACGTTATGAATATCCTTTTGCAGATTTTAGACGAGGGAAGAATCACAGACGCTCAGGGTAGAACTGTAAACTTTGAAAATACCGTTGTGGTTATGACTTCAAATGCAGGGTCGGGTGATAAATCGGGTATCGTAGGCTTTGACAAAAACGAAAAGGAAGTTTCAAGGGAAAAGGCTATGAAGGGTCTTTCTGCGTTCCTTCGTCCCGAGTTTTTGGGAAGAGTTGACGACGTTATCGTCTTTAATCCGTTAAGTATTGATAACCTTAAGGATATTGCACGTCTTATGCTCGAGGAAATGAGAAAACCGCTTCTTGACTTAGGACTTAAGCTTAAGTTTGAGGATAGTGCTTTAGAGGTACTTGCGAAGAAATCCGCAGACGGCAAGTTTGCGGCAAGGGATTTAAGAACCACTATAAGAAAAGAAGTTGAGGATAAGGTATCTGCACTTGTTATCTCGACACATAAGAATAAAAAGGAAATCTATATCTCGTCCGAAGGCGATGAAATTATAGTTTCAATGATTTAAAATGAAGGCACCCAAAGAGACGCACTTCGCAAGGAAGTGCGTCTCAGTTATATTCGCCTAAAGGCGAGTTATATTGCTTCGCAGTTATATTTGGGCTTCGCCCAAGTTATATTCGCTTTGCGAGTTTTAGGGCGAATATAATATTATCACTTTGCCATAATGCAAAATATAACTGTGAGACCTGTCTCACAATATCACTTATTATTTTTATCCGGCAAATGAAATATTTTGCAGGGCAAAATGTTATGGTGACAACCCCTCACCGCCTTAGGGGAGCCTATAGCGGAACGACACGCAGGTCGTTCCCTACGGGGGGAGGTTGTTTGTGGGGAAGAAAATGTTACAAAAATTATAACAAACTATTGCAATTTTTGTGCTTTTATGTTATAATGTGCTAAAATATATCCGGATTTCCGGAGAAGGGATGTTAAATTATGGTAGGAACCTTTTGGGCGCTCGTACCTCCGATTATTGCGATTGGTCTTGCGCTTCTCACCAAAGAAGTTTATTTCTCACTGATGCTTGGTATTTTAGCAGGCGGTTTGTTCTTCGAGGGCTTTAACCTCGGCAACGGCTTGCAGACAATTATCAACGCTATGTCCGCTAAGGTAGGGGACAACGTACCGATTCTCGTTTTCCTTGTTTTGCTCGGTATGATTGTTGCTCTCGTTACAAAATCCGGTGCTTCCAGAGCTTACGGTAACTGGGCTTCTCAGTCCATCAAATCAAGACGCGGTGCTTTGTTTGCAACTGCAGGTCTTGGATGCCTTATCTTCGTTGACGACTACTTTAACTGCCTCACAGTTGGTACAGTTATGGGACCCGTTACTGACAGACACAAAATCACACGCGCTAAACTTGCTTACATAATCGATGCTACTGCTGCTCCCGTTTGTATCATCGCACCTATCTCAAGCTGGGCTGCTGCTGTATCTTCTTCTTTGCCCGCTGATTCTACAATCGACGGTTTTAGCCTTTTCATCAGAGCTATTCCTTTTAACTACTACGCTTTGTTCACACTTTTGATGGTGGCTTTCGTTGCTTTCTTCGGCTTTGACTTTGGTAAGATGAAGAAATACGAAAAAGAACACGCAGTTGACGGTGACGCATTCGCTCAGGCAGAAGGCGAAAAAGTAGGTAAGGTTATCGACCTTGTTTTGCCTATCGTTTTCCTTATCGTTGCTTGTGTTTTCTGTATGCTTTACACAGGTGGCTTCCTTTCCGGCGTTGACTTTATCACTGCATTTGCTGACTGCTCTGCAGGTATGTCATTGGCACTCGGTGGTATTGCTACTATTGTGTTCATCGGTCTTTTGTACCTTCCCAGAAAAGTTATCACTTTCACAGAATTTGCTGACTCTCTCGCAGAAGGCTTCAAGGCTATGGTACCCGCTATCCTTATTCTTACTTTTGCTTGGACCCTCGGTGGTCTTTGCGGTGACGAATACTTAAACGCAGGTGCTTTCGTTGCTGAACTCGTTGGCGGTAATACTTCTATCTTAAGCTTGTTGCCCGTTATTATGTTCCTTGTATCTTTGGGTCTTGCATTTGCTACAGGTACTTCATGGGGTACTTTCGCAATCTTAGTTCCCATCGTTTACCAGGTATTCGGCGGTGTTGACTCTCAGCTTTTCGTAATCGCAGTATCTTCCGTACTCGCAGGTGCTGTTTGCGGTGACCACATCTCACCGATTTCCGATACGACAATTCTTTCTTCTGCAGGTGCAAGATGTAACCACATCGACCACGTTTCCACTCAGATTCCTTACGCTTTGCTCGTTGCACTTTTCTGTACAATTGCTTACGCTATCTCAGGTTTCACAGGAAACGGCTGGCTTGGTCTTGCTATTGGCGGTGTATTGCTTCTCGCTACACTCACTGCTATTATGCTTAAAGAAAAGAAAGCTGCTAAATAATAATAGCCTCCCCTTGTCGGGGAGGCTATTTTATTGTCGAGGGGTCTCTCCCTCAGTCTCACTGCGTTCGACAGCTCCCTCGTCAGAGGGAGCCTTTTGTTTTATTTGAATATGTTTCGTTTTGATAAAACCGAGATAAGCATACTTCCTAAAATATAAAGGATAATTGCTTCACCGATTGCCACAGAGAAGAAGTGGAAAAGGTAGCTTCCTTTAAAGAGGAAGTAAAGCTCTGCACCGACCATGAAGCCGTTTGCGAGTATCGGCGGAAGCGGTGCTAAGATGTATAAAAAAGCTTTCTTGCGGACTAATTTACCGATAAGGTAAGTAAGTACGGCACCGATAAGGGTTGCCGACGTGCCGATTACCATATCGATTAGTCCTAACGGGTTAAATCCCGTGAAAAAGCCGATAAGATTTGAGATTAAACACCCGAAAGTTAGTCCTAAGACCGATATCGGGGAGAACAGTGGGAGAATACACAAGGCTTCACTGAGCCGTAGCTGTATCGCTCCGAACGAGAATGGGGCGCTTACAAAGGTTAAAGCCGTGTACAAAGCGCCGATTAATGCAATTGTTGTCAGTTTTTTTGTCATTTTTCAATCCTTTCACCCTGCAACAAGATTTACGGGAAGCCGCACAGCATCTGACACCGGGCAGGGAAGAAGTGACAGAGAAAAAATCGGCACCGCAAGAGTATTGTAGCATATATTTCAAGAAAAATCAACTTTCGGGAAAGGGAAGAATGCTTGACTTTTTTTGTTTAAAATTGTAAACTATAGGCATAACCGATAAATCCGAACCCGCCTGAAATTATTCAAAATTCGGCTTTTTCTGCGTTGTCGGGCTTGAAATACGCGAGTATTCCTTCGCCCTGCCGCCCCCCAAAAAAACACAAATTTTCAGTAATTTCAGGTTCGGCGAATTTTTTACACACTGTTTTTCAGGTGTTTTTAAGGCAAAACCACAGTGAATACTTTGTGTATTCACGCGGATTTTGACAAAGAAACAACGGAAAACAG
>JBGVGI010000007.1:0-3801 GCA_045121595.1 Oscillospiraceae bacterium
CCTGAATTATTCACCGTTGTACGGTGAAAGCGGCTCAAAGTCACAAAGTTACTGTGTTTAAACTGTTTATTGCATTTCATTTGTTAAGTGAATAGAAAAAGAGCATCCAGTTGTGGTAAAATTAAGGTGTCGAATCTTAAATAATAACCCAAAAGGAGCCCTTTATGAGTATTGTAAACACCTTATCGCTTGAAAGCAATAGACAAATTAAACTAAATTTTGACGGAGGCGATTTATCCTCCGATGCAGGACTTCTCCTAATAAAAGAATTCGCTGCAAAGATTGGCTTTACCAAGCTGATTAAAAATAAATTTAAAACCAATGATAAATCGATTCGTATCCATAAGGATGATGAAAATCTAATGCAGATGATATACCAGATAATCGCTGCATATTTCGAAGATGACTGTGCAGACGAATTAACTTCTGACCCAGTTTTCAGTGCCATTCTTGAAAAGAAAAGTCTGGCATCCCAGCCAACAATTTCAAGATTCTTCAACCGCATGGATAAAGATACGCTCCTACAGTTTGATGACATCGATAAAAGTCTCAGGGACATTATCTATGCTATCAAGCGTCCGGAGCATATGCTTCTGGATTTGGACAGTACTTTGTTTTACACTTACGGTAATCAGGAAGGTGAAGGCTTCAACTTCCATTATCAGGCACATGGATATCATCCGTTACTGTGCTATGACGGTTTGACTGGAGATCTTCTGAAGGCAGAACTCCGCGATGGAACACGCCACTGTAGCAACGATGCAGATAAATTTATGGAATCCATCTTTCAAGAATACATGGAAAGAGATATTAAAACTTATCTTCGAGGTGATAGTGGTTTCTCGTCTCCCAAGCTGTATAAAACCTGTGAGATGAATGGCTGTTCCTATGCCATCCGCTTAAAAAAGAACGCATCACTCATTGCCCTTGCTTCTGATAAAGATGAAGAACTGTACCAGGCAACTAAAGATGACCAAATCAGTTATGCTGTAACTTATGGGGAATTCATGTATCAGGCCGGTTCATGGGATTATCCAAGACGTGTGGTTTTCAAAATTGAAAAACCATACGGTCAGCTGACACACATGTATACCTTTATTGTTACAAACATGGATATGAAGCCTTATCAGATCATCCAGTTTTACTGCGGTCGTGGCAAGATGGAAAACTTTATCAAAGAAGGCAAAAGTGGATTTGACTTTGCTGCTGTCAGCAGTCATTCCAAAGTGGTAAATGCTAACCGAATGAGACTTCACATGCTTGCCTACAACTTATTCAATTGGTTCAGACGGCTGGTACTTCCTGCAAATATGCGAAAGCAACAGGTTGATACCATCCGCTTAAAACTGATGAAGATTGCTGCGAGGGCAATCCGATCAGCAAGATATATAACCTTCAAACTGTGCAGTAGCTGTCCTTATAAAAAGGAATTCTACAGTACGCTTGAGAACATTCAGCGACTAACTGTACAGTTGGAATAGCAACTATTGATGTACCTTGACAGTTCAAAATAACTCAATCGAATTTCACAGGGGTAGTTTATCCTTTTTTACAGGTAATTTGATTGATTTAAAAAGAACTGAAACAAGGTTTTGTGATTTTGAGCATTTTATCTGCTCGTGAATAATTCAGGCTAATAGATGTACAAAGTTTTCTTCTTTATACGTGAAATCAATAATCATTCCATTTGTTAACAGATATTCTACTCTACAGTTTTTCAGTCGAATATAATCATTATATTTTGCCAGTAAATCATTCATAATAACTTCGTATACTTATAAGAAAAATGCTCCTGATATAAAATCAGGAGCACAAATACTTCTTTTGTATGGTTCCTTGTTTTTCAACTCTACAGCCTATTCGGGAGAGCGAACCAACTCTCATTTGGGAACTCCAATCGTGAGCCGAACGACCACGACCTTCTTTGTTCAATTAAATAATAACAGAAATTTGTTTAAAAAGCAATAACTTCTGCTAATAAATCACAATAAAAATACCTATCCCAAATCACTTATCTTCTACGCTTTAATTATTTGATTTGTTTATTGTAAAATAGAATTCTATTTTACAATAAACACTGATGATCTACATACTCCAAGCAGCTCTGCAAAATACTCCTGTGATAAACCTGTCTCATTTCTCTTTTCTTTGATTCTTGTTCCTAATGAATTATTTGTCATATTTCCTCTCCGTTTCCGGAGTCTGAAAACGGAAATACAACCGTGTTCAAAGCATACAAAAAGAGCCTGCAAAACGTTATAAAATAAAACCTATTAAGGTCATATTTCCGTTTTGCAGACTCTCATAATGTTACAAGCATCTTTTGCCAATCAGACTTCTATGAGCCTAGAACTCAATGCTTCGTCAAGTTCAGTTTCTAGCATAACTTTTGATAGTCAGTGCGACCATATGATTCAGGATCATTCCATCTTGACCACTGGCTATCTCACTGTATGAAATTAGTTGGGATTTATACTAGCTCAGTAAACATTGATAACTGTTTCTGAAATCCACGTATTCTTTCATTGAACGACACCTCGTCCTCTCCCGGCTCATGAATAATTGTTGCAACAAATCCCTTAGTTGCAAGAGTAGTGACTTCACTGCCACACTTACATGAGCTCTCTTTTGATGATATTCTTGCTTTTTCAAGCACTCTGCCGCATACCGGGCAGGTTACAACTCTAATTCTCTTCTCTGTATTATTCATCTAACAATCCTCCAAGCGAATATTTCTTCTTCACTCAAACGGATAAGGGAATGAAAACCGTTGATGAATCGGTGTTCACAGTTGGCTCCTATACGAATTGCAGTAGCAGATACAATTCCACGGCAGAAGCAGCCCACCAACCATATACTTCTCGCTGATCATGGTTAAATTATAGTACCAATTAGACTGCTTACGCAAGTAGAAAAAGAACATCCGTTCTGTCCTTTAATTTGTACAAGATGACCAATTGACAACCTATTCGTATACAATAATCTATTTGAAGATATGTCCCCCAATACGAAATATTACTTAGATATTTTATCATGCGCTGGTAATCCTACAGTCATCATGGCAATCACCTTTCAGTTTACCACCACTTTACAGGTCATAGCCAACTATAGGTTGGCTAACACACCAAATTTAACAGACATCCATATATACAACCACTTCCAAAGGAAAAAGGCGCCTGATCGACTAGCCAGACTCCACCAAAAAACAACTTATTATTTGCGATATGGATTTTTCGTTTCTCTTATAATCTTTAATATAGCTTCTTTATCCTTTGAAATAGCTTCAAAAAATTCCTCTTCTGTCAATTCCTTAGCATCTTCCATTACATCAGTATTGCCAATTCCATAAGGACTATCTGAAGGTTCTGTTTCATCGAATCCTATTAATATACCAAGCAGCCTAAATAAATCAAATTGAGGAATCATTTTTTCATCCAAAATATAATTATCAACAACACACTGATCTCCAGCTTCATTCAGGTAGCTTCTCTGAATAGCATATTCTCCAGTAGACTGAATTTTGTAATATGTTATTATTTCACCTCCGGCTTCTTTTACTCTCATGCACTCATATTCACCAACTGTCATTACACAATACCTCCCTATAAAACCAGATATCCTTTTCAAATAGTATCTCTTTACTTTTTAACCCACCATCCGCTTCCAGTCATCAATCAGTGAAGACAGATAGGTCTTAATCAGCCTTCCGTCTGACAGCCTGATGTCCGGTCCATACTTGATGTCTCCCTGCCACAGTTCATTCCTGTGGGCTCTGCAGAATCTGCGTGATGTTGTCTCACG
>JBGVGI010000008.1:0-24104 GCA_045121595.1 Oscillospiraceae bacterium
GCGAATTTTTTACACACTGTTTTTCAGGTGTTTTTAAGGCAAAACCACAGTGAATACTTTGTGTATTCACGCGGATTTTGACAAAGAAACAACGGAAAACAGTAAGTAAAAAACGGGTTAGGATTTGTCGGTTATGCCTATAACCTACAATTCTATTATACTTATCTATTATACTTAAACTTTTAACCAAATAATCTCTTATTCTTAAACATTATGTTAATTCTATCCCCGAAAAACCTAAATCTCCGACACTTGCCGAAAGTCCTCCGATAGGATTCCATTCGTAAAAATACTTAAAGACGTAGGTTTCTCCGATAGCTTGCTCGTTGACGCAGCTTACGTTGTTAGCAGTCATTCCGTTAAAGAGATTGAGTGCCAAAACGATAATAACCGCCATAAGTACCCCTTGCAGAATACCCAAAATACCGCCGAGCAGTGAATTTACAGGGCCTAAAAGCGGAATATGCTTTACACCTCTTAAAATCTTGGAAAGTCCTCTTACCACTATCATAATGGCAAAGAACAAAAGGATAAAGCACAAAGCCTGTAAAACTGTGTAGATAATAGGATAAATCATCTCGTCGGTAACAGAAACGCTCATACTCTGCACAGAATTTGACATCAAAGACCCCACTTCATCGGTAACACCTTCTCTGCCGCCAAAGAAATCAAAGAAAAATCCCTGCAAAAGCTTCGGTACCGACCCCGTAACCGCCTCAACCGACTTTGTAAGGTCTGCAGATGCCGTACTGAGTGCCTCGGAAACTGTTTTAATAAGCTTCTGGCGTAAGAAAAGCTGATAGATAGTTTCAGCAAGTGCCCTGCTTCCGATATACGCTCCGCACGAAGCGATCGCAAAGCCAAGCACCCTGAAAAGACTTGCCAAAAATCCCCTTTTCCAGTTCCTTATAAAATAGAAAAGAAAGATAAACAGAATAAGACCGTCTAAAATCAAAGCACCAATTTCCATATTATCCCACCTCCGGAACGTCGGCGCTCATAACGTCAAGCATATTACCGCTTAACATATAGATATGGTTGCCGATAGCCTCGATAGAGTAAACGTCGTTTTTCACTTTAAGTGTGCCGATGGCAAAAAGCTCGCGATCAAGCACCTTAATCTGGTTTTTACCCAAGATAAAAATCTTTCTGCCGTTATGGGAAACGTCTAAAAGATCAAGCTTTAAAACCTCTGAATTTTCAACCTCGCCGTCGGTCATCATAACAGTACATGAAACCGAGTTTGTAGCCGAAGTGATAACGTAGGTACGGTTGCCGTTAAAGAGATATTTTCTCAGAGAGTTATTAAAGTTTACTTCCCTTTTATTCTCAAAATTCTTTGAAACGATACAGATAGAGTTATCGGTAACTATGTGAATTTCGCCGTTTCGTTTGTAATCAACCGCCACGGGCATCGAGTTATCAAAGTTTATAACGCTCTTTGCCTCAAAGGACTTGCGTTTAAGGTCGATAACGTAAACTTTAGAGCTTAAAATGCCGTTATCAAATCCTGCACAGAGCACTGCAAGGTATCTTCCACTCGGTGCAATCGAAATGTCCACGACCTGCTCCTCGGCAGAATACCATTTTATAACCTCGTCGTTACTGCGGTTGTAAACAGTTACGCAACCTGCGTACCTTTCCGCTTTTGTCACGATAGCATAATCCTTACTGTCGGAAATCGTCGCAGTGAGGATAATATCATCGGTACTGTCACTTAAATGCAACCCGTTTGAACTGTCAATACGATAAGAATAACCGCCTCGGTCGTAGGTAAGTACCCTTCCTTTTACCTCTTTGATAACGGGATTTGTAAATCGGTGGTTAAAGTGATGTCCCGTAGTTGAGCCCGAATAGAACATCTCCTCCTCGTCGGTCAAAAGGATAAGAGAATGCCCCGACGCCGTTATCGAAATGGGGGTAATACCACTGAGTGACACGGGGAAATTCTCGCCGAGCTCTCCGCTTTTTACCGTCTTGTCCTTTGCGTTTGCAATAAGGTCCTCAATATCGTAGTTCTGATAAAAATAAACGCCGATAAAGGTGATAACCGCTAAAATCCCCACGACAATTGCAGTAATAATGCGGTTTCTTAAAGTACGCGCTTTTCTTTTTCTGCGGTATTCTTCGATATCGTAAACTTTATCTTTACTCATTTTTACACTCCTAAAAGTTGTAAAGTAATTCACTTTACATATTCTTCGTAGCTTACCCTGTTAAGGTATAATCCCTCTGCAGGTGCCGTAACTCCTGCGTTTTCGCGGTTTTGTGACAAAATGATATCTTTAATATCACCTTTTTTAAGTTTACCGATAGGTGTGAGCAAAAGTGTCCCCACCATAATCCTCACCATATTGTAAAGAAATCCGTCACCCGTCACCGAAAAGGTAACTAATTCACCCTCTCTTGTAACTTTGGCATCGTAGATGGTCCTTACGTAACTGTCCATAGGTTTGCCCCCCGCACTGCAGAAAGCACTGTAATCGTAAGTCCCCACAAATTCCTTTGCAAGTTCATTCAAAAACACTTCATCAAGCTCATATTTATAACAAAGCGCCTGACCGCTTAAAAAAGGATTTTTTATCGCACTGTTATGGATTTTATAGACGTATTCCTTATATTTTACGTTATACCTTGCGTGAAAATCGGGTGAAACCTCTTTGCACGAAAGTATCGCAATATCCGAAGGCAAAAGGTTGTTGAGTGCCGTAACCGCCCCGCTGCACGGAATATCGTTTTCGGTTTCAAGATGGAAAAAATACTCTCTTGCGTGTACGCCCGTATCGGTGCGTGAGCATCCGACGATATCCTCCCTTTTCCCGAAAGCCTTTTCTATAGCGTCCTGAAGCGTTTCGGCAACGGTTATAGCGTTTTCCTGCACCTGATACCCGTGGTATCTGCTCCCGTTATAGGAAGCCTTAAAAAGAAGTTTTCTCATAAAATCATCCTAAAAGAATAATTAAAGCCGTAGCTATAATAAGCAAAGTCAGTGCCATAAAATCAGCCATTCTCAAATGAAGCTGACGCATTCTTGTACGTCCCTCACCGCCGTGATAACATCTGCATTCCATCGCAAGGGCTAAGTCCTCGGCACGTCTGAACGCCGAGATGAAAAGCGGAATTAAGATAGGTACTAACGCCTTTGCACGTTTTAATACCGACCCCGTTTCAAGGTCTGCCCCCCTTGCTTTCTGTGCCGACATAATCTTTTCGGTCTCCTCGATAAGTGTCGGAATAAACCTTAAAGCTATCGACATCATCATCGCAAGTTCGTGTACGGGGAATTTTATCACCTTTAAAGGTTTTAAAAGCCTTTCAATCGCATCGGTCAAGGTAATCGGCGAGGTCGTGTAAGTTAAAAGTGAAGACGAAGCTATCAAAAGCACAATCCTCAAAGCCATTGAAAAGGCGGTGTAAAGACCACCCGCAGTAATTTTTATAAAGTAAAATTCAAACAAAACCTTACCGTTTGAGATAAAGAAAACGTTAAGCACCGCCGTAAAAATAAGAATGGGAAGAAGCGGTTTTAAACTCTTTAAAATCATCTTTACGGGGATTTTCGACACCTTGTAGCAAAAAACAAGCAAAAGTGCCGAGATTAAAAACGCTATTGGTGACGACGATAAAAAGAGCATCACAATATATAAAATGGTTAAAATAAGCTTCATTCTCGGGTCAAGACGGTGTACAACCGAATTTCCCGGGAAATACTGCCCTATCGTTATATCCTTAAGCATTTAAATCCTCCTTTTTAAGAGCATTTAAAATCTTTTCCTTAGCATAGTTTACAGTGTAAACGTTGTCTGCAATCAAAAGTCCGTTTTCAGAAAGCTTTTTAAAGACGTTTGTCACCTGAGGCACTGAAAGTCTTATCTTTTTAAGCTCGTCAGATCTCGCAAAAACCTTTTCGGTCTCATCGTATAAAAATACCTTGGAATCGTTCATAACAAGCACCTTCTCGGCGTAGTTTGCAACGTCCTCCATACTGTGGGAAACCAAAAGTACAGTAGATTTCGTAGCCTCGTGGTAAGCCTTTATCTGGTTTAAAATCTTGTTTCTGCCTTTAGGGTCAAGACCCGCCGCAGGTTCGTCTAAAATGAGTACCTTAGGCTCCATTGCGATAACACCCGCAATTGCAACACGGCGTTTCTGTCCGCCCGAAAGCTCAAAAGGACTTTTATTTAAAAGCTCCTCACGGATACCAACGAATTCACAAGCCTTTAAAACACGTTTTGTGATTTCCTCTTCGGAAAGACCCATATTGCGAGGGCCAAAAGCTATATCCTTAAACACCGTTTCCTCAAAAAGCTGATACTCGGGATACTGAAACACAAGTCCCACGTCAAAACGCACCTTGTGAAGTTTTTCCTTACTCTCCCTGATGTCAACCCCGTCAATGGTGATTTTACCCGACGTTGGCTTTAAAAGTCCGTTAAAATGCTGAATAAGGGTACTTTTACCGGACCCCGTATGCCCGATAACACCGATAATCTCCCCACTTTCAATTGTAAGGTTAATATTATCAAGTGCCTTGTGTTCAAACGGAGTGCCACTGCCGTATATAAAGCTTAAATTTTCTGCTTTGATTACCATTTTTATTTCCTTTCAAAAAGCCCCATTATAGCCTTAACACACTCATCTTCTGTGAGTATTCCGTCGGGGAGTGAAATCCCCTCTTTTTTAAGCTCGTAGATAAGCTCTGTCACCTGAGGCACGTCAAGTCCGACTTTCTTTAAAAGCTCCACTTCGGAAAAAACCGCCTTCGGTGTATCGTCAAGAAGAATTTTCCCGTCGTCTATAACTACCACTCTGTCCGCTTTTACCGCCTCGTCCATGTAGTGGGTTATCATAATAACTGTGGTGTTAAACTCTTCATTTAATTTTCTTACAGTAGTTAAAACCTCTTCCCTGCCCTTAGGGTCGAGCATTGCGGTCGGCTCGTCAAGTACGATACAGTCGGGTCGCATTGCCAAAATCCCCGCAATCGCAACACGCTGTTTCTGTCCGCCCGAAAGCTGATGCGGTGCGTGTTCGCGGTACTCGTACATACCAACCATCTTTAAAGCCTCGTCAACACGGCGTCTTATCTCGTTAGGCTCAACCCCTAAGTTTTCAAGGGCAAACGCCACGTCTTCTTCAACAATGGTGGCAACAATCTGGTTGTCGGGGTTTTGAAAAACCATCCCCACGTGCTGACGGATTGAAAAGAGATTATCTTCACTTGACGTATCGTATTCCCCTACAAACACCTTGCCCGAAGTCGGCATCAGTATCGCATTAAAATGCTTTGCCAAAGTAGATTTCCCCGAGCCGTTGTGACCTAAAACAGCCACAAACTCTCCCTTTTCAACCTTTAAATTTATATCCTTTAAAACAGGAAAAACCTTTTCCTCATCCTTGTATTCAAAATAAAGGTCATTAACCTTAATGTAACTCATATTTCCTCCAAAAATCCCACAAGGGATTTATATCGATTCCCCGTAATTGCAAAAATCTGTGATTTTTAATCGTAGGGAACGACCTGTGTGTCGTTCCGATTACAAAATCCAAATCTTCCGTAAATTGCTAAAATTTGTGATTTTTCAAGGCAGTGGAACGAAGGAATATGCCGATATTCCGAGCGACACTAACACAGAAAGAGCCAAATTTTCAGCAATTTGATGCAAACTACCCTATCTCCTCACCAAGCCAGAAGGCGGTTGACCCACATGGCAATGTAAGTCCCGAATTCTCAACGGGAAGTCCTATCTCATCCGCCACAACGTACCCTTTGTGCTTATCACCAACAGTAACGCCTAAAAGATACGCCATAACTGAGGGTGAAAGTCCCGTAGTATAGGAGTTAAGCGCCACAAACAACGGGTTGTCCGAAAGCACCTCGCTGCAAAGTGCCAAAAGATTATAAATCTTTTCTTCAAGCTGCCACACTTCACCCGACGGCCCTCTGCCGTAAGAAGGTGGGTCCATAATAATAGCATCGTATTTTTTGCCACGTCTTATTTCCCTTGCCACAAACTTTTCGCAGTCGTCGACAATCCATCTCACGGGCTTATCAATAAGTCCCGATAGCTCAGCGTTTTCCTTTGCCCACTGCACCATACCCTTTGATGCGTCAACGTGGCAGACACTCGCCCCCGCCTTAAGACAGGCAAGAGTTGCCCCACCCGTGTAAGCAAAGAGATTAAGCACTCTTATTTCACGCCCTGCAGCAGGAATCCACTCCAAAAACTTATCCCAGTTTACCGCCTGTTCGGGGAAAAGTCCCGTATGCTTAAAACCCGTTGGCGAAATCTTAAACTTAAGACCGTTATAGTCGATAGTCCAGAAATCAGGGTGTTTTTTATAGATTTCCCATCTTCCCCCGCCCTTGTCGGAACGGTGGTAACGTGCATTCGCCTTGTACCACAGAGGATGAGTTTTTTCGGTATCCCAGATAATCTGAGGGTCAGGTCTTATAAGAACAGTTTCTTTCCATTTTTCAAGCTTTTCTCCGCCCGATGTGTCAATTATCTTATAATCATTCCATTTATCTGCAATTCTCATTTTTAACTCCTGTAATGATAGTTATATTCTGTGCCTTGCACAGAGTGATATTTTTGATAAATCAAAAGTGTTATTAAAACTTTTAGTTTTAGTGATATTTTATTCGTAATAAAACTCGCAACGCGAATATCACTTGTCTCAAGACAAATACCACTGCGATGCAATATCACTCGCCATATGGCGAATAAAACTGTTGTAGCCTTGGGCTACAACAAAGTCTGCCCATTCTTATCAAGTCCTAAATGCTTATACGCAAGAGCCGTTGCGCATCTTCCTCTCGGTGTTCTTGAAAGGAAGCCAATCTGCATAAGATACGGCTCGTAAACGTCTTCTATCGTCACCGTTTCCTCACCGAGCAGTGCCGAAATCGTTTCAAGACCGACGGGACCGCCGTTATACTGGGTGATAATCGCATGAAGCATTCTTCTGTCGTTGTTGTCAAGACCTAATTTATCGACGTCAAGACGGTTTAAAGCCGTGTCAACGATATCTTTTGTGATAGTGCCGTCACCGATAATCTGCGCAAAGTCCCTTACACGCTTTAACATTCTGTTTGCAATACGTGGTGTACCGCGTGAACGTTTTGCAAGTTCTAATGCACCTGCTTTTTCGCAGTCAATACCCAAAATCCCCGCACTTCTCAAAATAATCTCGGAAAGCTCCTCGGGGGTATACATTTCAAGTCTTAAAAGTACGCCGAATCGGTCACGCAAAGGTGAAGTCAGCTGACCTGCCCTTGTAGTCGCACCAACTAAGGTAAAACGTGGCAAATCAATTCTTATACTCCTTGCGGAGGGTCCTTTGCCTATCATAATATCAAGAGCAAAGTCCTCCATAGCGGGGTACAAAACTTCCTCAACCGCCTTTGAAAGACGGTGGATTTCGTCAATAAACAAAACGTCACCGGGGCCTAAGTTTGTAAGGAGTGCCGCCAGGTCACCGGGTTTTTCAATAGCGGGTCCCGAGGTGATTTTAAGGTTTACGTTAAGCTCGTTTGCGATAATCTGCGACAAAGTCGTCTTACCAAGACCTGGAGGGCCGTAGAGCAAAACGTGATCTAATGCCTCTCCCCTTTGCTTTGCCGCCTCGATGTATACAGAAAGGTTTTCTTTTACCTTCTGCTGACCGATGTATTCATCTAAGGTTTTCGGTCTTAACGAAAACTCAACGTCATGGTCCTCAGTGTTCTGATAATCGGGAGCAGTTATGCGGTTTTCAAAATCAAAATCTTCTTTTTCAAACTGTGATTCAAACATAGTTTACTCCTCTTAAATCTTTCCGGCTAACGCCTTAAGACCGTGTTTAATCATATCTTCAACCGACATATTGGGGTCAAGCTTTGTGATAACGTTAGTTGCCTCACTCTGTGCGTAACCTAAAACAACAAGTGCGGAAATTGCCTCGGAAGCATTCGACGAGTTATCAAAACTAACTGACGGAATATCCGAAATACCGCTTGAAATCTGTTCTTTTGAAATCTTGTCCTTAAGCTCTAAAAGAATTCTCTGTGCGGTTTTAAGTCCTATTCCCGGTGCAGAAGCTATAGCCTTTGCATCCCCTGACGCCACGCATAAAGCAAAGCGTTCGGGAGTAACCGAGGAAAGTATCGAAAGTGCCGCCTTAGGCCCTACCCTTGTAACCGAGATAAGCATCTTAAAGCAATTAAGCTCCTCTTCATCGGCAAAACCAAAAAGGTCTATCATATTTTCCGTCACGTGTAAGTAGGTGTAAAAGAGTACCTCCTCACCGAGTTTCGGAAGTCTTGAAACCGACACAGCCGACGTTCTTATTCCATAGCCTACCCCCTGGCATTCAACCACTGCAAAATTAGGCTCAGTTTTTATAAGTTTGCCTTTTAAACTGTAAATCATAATTACTTCCTCATTTCAAGTTAAAAATTCTGCTCGGTGCGGTGTGCGCGTGACAAATTGCAATCGCAAGTGCATCGGCAACGTCGTCGGGCTTTGGTGTTTTCTGTAAGTTGAGAATTTTTTTAGTCATCTCAATAACCTGACGTTTTATTGCACGTCCATATCCCACAACCGCTTGTTTTACCTGAAGTGGCGTGTACTCATAGCAGGGAATATTTGCCTCCCTTGCGGCAAGTACGATAACTCCCCTTGCCTGAGCCACGTCGATAGCGGTTTTCTGGTTTGAGTTAAAAAATAGCTTTTCAATAGCCATAGCCTCAGGCTTATAAATCGCTATAAGCTCCGAAACCTGTTTATAAATTTCAAGAAGTCTGTCCGAAAACTCCATATCGGAAGGAGTCGTAACGGCTCCGTATTCTATAGTACGGAAGGAGTGTCCGTCATATTCAATAATTCCGCACCCGACGATTGCATAGCCAGGGTCGATACCGAGTATTCTCAACTTAAACCCTCCTTGACAAATCATTTATAAAATACTAAAATACCCTTTGAGGTGTTTTTAATGAAACTTTTTGACTATCATATCCATACTGAACTGTCGCCCGACTCCGCCACCACGTTAAAAGAAGCAATTGACGAAGCATATAACAAAGGGCTTTCGGAAATTGCCATAACCGACCACTTTAACTTTCGTCCGAGCGGTTGTCACGATTCGGTTGAAAAATTTATCGATTACTATGAAAAATATAAAGCTTTCTGTGAAGAAAATAAGAGTGGCATCCCCGTTAAATTCGGTATTGAAATCGGTCAGTGCTACCTTGAACCCAATATGTTTACAGAGCTTATAAACGCTGTTCCCTATGACTTTGTACTGTCATCGGTTCATGCAGTCGGTGATACCGACCTTTACTCTTTTACATACACAAAAGAAAGTATCGACTATCTCGTAAACGGTTACTTAGAGCTTGTATATAAAATTGCCGACGAATACGATTTTGACTGTCTCGCCCACATAAATCTCATAAGACGTTACGCCGCAAGAGATGATATCTGGGTAGATTTTTCAAAGTACGAAGATAAACTTATTGCTATCTTAAAAAGAGTTGTTGAACGTAATAAAGGTCTTGAAATCAATACCTCAGGAATCCGTCAAGTGGTAAAGGAAGCTATCCCCGATGAATATATCGTAAGTCTTTTTAAACGCCTTGGTGGTAAAATCCTCACCATCGGCTCAGATGCTCACAATATAGCGCAGATAGGTATGCACGTCGCAGAAGGAATCGAGGTTGCAAAAAACTCAGGATTCACTGAAATCTGCACCTTCGAAAACCGCACCCCCATCTTCCATTCGATATAATCCGTCAGGCGTTGCCTCGTCGCGTAGCGACATATCGCTAATTCCCATCGGAAATTTATCTCACGTTTGCGTGGCAAACATTTTCTCTCCCTCCGTCTTTTGCTCCGCAAAATCCACCTCCCCCGTCAGGTGGAGGCAAGGCTTCCCTTGTCAGGGAAGCTGTCAGCGTAGCTGACTGAAGGGTAGTCTATTCAAATCCGTCAGGCGTTGCCTCGTCGCGTAGCGACATATCGCTAATTTCCAACGGAAATTTATATCGCATCGTAGGGGCGAACTGTGTTCGCCCGTCAATGTCTCCCCAAAAACCGTCGAGGACGACGTCCCGTCACCCGCCAAAAGCGGATTTCATTGTGCACCTCTTGGCACACTTATCCCATTATCCTTACATTATACCACCAAAAACTATATTTTGCAAGTAAAAACTGCCCGAAATTGTTAACTTTCGGGCAGTTTTATTTAAATTATTTAAGGTCTTTAACCGAGTATCTCTTAGGCACATGATTCTCAATGTAATCAACAGCCTCTTTGGGGTCACAAACACAGTTAAAGAGATGGCTTACTCCGTTTCTTATAAATCCCGTTTCAATGGAATAATTAAGGAAATCTTCAAGCTTATCATAATATCCGTTTATATCCATAAGAGCAATCGGCTTTGTATGCTGACCAAGTTGCTTTAAGGTAACAACTTCAAAAAACTCCTCAAAAGTACCTATTCCACCGGGAACAACGATAAAAGCATCGGCAAGCTCGCCCATTTTACCTTTGCGTTCTGCCATGGTGTTTGTATAGATAATCTCAGTGCATTGATCGTAAATGACTTCAATTGCCTCTTCCCTGAAAAAATGAGGGATAACGCCGATAATCTCTCCACCTGCGCGGTTTACACCTCTTGCAGCCGCACCCATAAGTCCCGTGCAACCTGCACCGAAAACAAGGGTATGTCCCCTTTTTCCGATTTCTTCACCAAGACGTTCAACAACTTCGATATATAAATCATCAATACGGCCACTCGCCGCACCAAAAACACAAATTTTCATAATATCGCCTCCCTTTTATCTTATTATACATCAAAACGATTTATTCTGCAACATAAAAAAATCCGTACCATTGTCGGTACGGATTTTTTGTTATACTCTAATTCAAAACCATTTCTCTGATTTTTGCTGCTGCTTCTTTCATCTGGCGAAGTAACGGAAGCACTTCTTCACGTTTTCTCTTACCGAAAATATGACAGGATTCAAGGGTGAAATCCCCATTGTAGCCGATATCTTTGAGTGCTTTGCAGACAATATCAAAATCAATATCCATCGTAAACGGAATAGCGTGGCTATCCTGCCATTTATCGTTATCGTGAAGGTGTAAAGCTAAAAGCTTGTCACCCAAAGCGTGTATCATTTTTTCGGCAGTTGTGTTAAGTCCACGCATCTCGGCGTGACCGATATCAAGACAAGCGATAAAGTCCTCATCGTCAACCGCTTTTAAGTTTGCAACAAAGTCAGTTTCATTGGAACAAGCGGCAAAACACGCTTCATCCTTTTTAATATCCCAGTTCCACATATTCTCAGTTGCAATCTTCATACCGTATTTTTTCGCAAGAGGCAAAAGTTCAAAGTACATCTTCTTGTTTTCTTCGGGTGTCCAGTCGTTACCGGGGTGGATAACGATAACTTCACAACCTAAAAGACCTGCGATTTCGATACTTCTCGGAAGCAATTTATAAATTACGGGAGCCATTACCGAAAAGGGCGCGTGAGCCTGATTGCAGACAATTCCCCTTTCGTCAGCATAAGCTTTGAGCATAGCGCAGTATTCTTTGTAATCATCCTTCATAAAAGGAGAATCAGAATTAATTTCAGGCTTTCTCAATAACTCGTTATATCTCACAAGTTCGCAGATAGTAATATCGTAAGCATCAAAACCCGCATCGGCAATAACACCGATAGCTTCTTTATGGGAATACCCTGCTCTTACAAGGGATGCCGTTTCAGTAGAAATTCTATGCATAACTCATTCCTCACATATTGTAAACTTCGTCAGCAGAAACCATAGTAATATCGTTTTTACTAAGTACTTCAATAGCCTTGTTATTATCGTCAACACGAATGATAACGTAAGCAGAATTTACTTCTTTTGAAATAAAAGCATACATATATTCAACGGCGATATCGTTGTCGGAAAGCACCTTCATAGGAGTTGCAAGTCCGCCGGGCTGATCGTCGATACGGATAGTAAGTACGTCGGTGAGTGCAACAGTGCAGTTGTGCTCTTTAAGTGCTTTTTCTGCAACGTCGGGTTTATTTACAATAAGACGGAAGATACCGAAATCCTTTGTATCGGCAATACAAAGCGCACGGATATCAACGTCTGCTTTATGCAAAGTATCGGTAATCTCAGCAAGACGTCCTTTTTTGTTTTCAACGAAAATTGATAACTGTTTAATAATCATAGTGAGACCTCCTAAATAAGTTTTCTCTTATCAATAACACGGACAGCTTTACCTTCTGAACGTGCGATAGACTTGGGTTCAACAAGCTTAACGGATGCCGCAATCTGCAAAGTTCCGTTTAAAGCAGAGGCAATCTGGCGTTCTTTTTCCCTGATACCTGCAACGGTGTCGGAGAAGAATGAAGCATCCATCTCAACAAGCACTTCGAGTGAGTCAAGGTTACCCTGTCTGTCAACGATAAGCTGATAGTTGGGAGTAGCAAATCCCATTTCTAAAAGCACACTTTCTACCTGTGAAGGGAAAACGTTTACACCCCTTATTATAAGCATATCGTCGCTTCTGCCACGGGGTTTGCACATTCTAAGCAAGGTTCTTCCGCATTTACAAGGAGAAATATCAAGCTTTGCGATATCGCGTGTGCGGTAACGGATTAAAGGCAACGCTTCTTTTGTGATACATGTAAAAACAAGCTCACCCTCTTCTCCGTAAGGCAAAACCTCACCCGTATCGGGGTCGATAATCTCAGGGATAAAATGGTCTTCGTTTACGTGCATTCCTGCCTGTTCTTCACATTCAAAGGAAACACCGGGACCCATAATTTCAGAAAGTCCGTAGATATCGTAAGCCTTAAGACCAAGTCTTTTCTCGATTTCACGGCGCATTTCCTCAGTCCAGGGTTCTGCACCGAAAATACCTGCCTTAACCTTGATGTCGTCGGGAGTCATACCCATTTCTTCCATAGTTTCGGCAATATACAAAGCATAAGAAGGAGTACAGCAAATCATCGTGGAACCAAAGTCCTTCATAATCTGAAGCTGACGTTTTGTGTTACCGGTAGATACGGGAATTACCGCCGCACCGACCTTTGTAGCACCACCATGAAGACCAAGTCCACCCGTGAAAAGTCCGTAGCCGTAGGAAACGTGGAAGATATCCTTCTCACTTCCCCCTGCCGCAACGATAGCACGGGCAACACATTCATCAAAAATCTCAAGGTCGTTTGCAGTATAACCTACAACCGTCTGCTTACCCGTTGTACCTGAGGATGCGTGAATTCTGTTAACTTCGTCCATCGGACAAGCAAAAAGTCCGTAAGGATAGGTATCACGAAGGTCCTGTTTTACTGTAAACGGCAACTTTTTAAGGTCGTCAACCGTCTTGATATCTTCGGGTTTAAGTCCCGCTTTATCCATTTTTTCTCTGTAAAGAGGAACGTTATCGTAAACTCTTTTTACCGTCTTTGCAAGGCGTTCACCCTGAAGCTTTTTAAGTTCCTCACGCTCCATACACTCAAATTGAGGAGCACGTACGTTTTTCATTTTTACCAGTTCCTTCCAAGTTCAAATGCTTTTTTGTTAATTTCAAGGAATTTCTCAGGAACAGAAGATTCAAGTGCCTTCTGCCAGTCTTCATCGGAGAAACCGAGTACCTTTGAAGCAACACCCATAAGCACCACGTTTACAGCTTTTGCGTTTCCTGCTTCGTTAGCAAGTTTCAAAGCATCAACGATGGTCAAATTTTCAACGAGTGCGCCCATCTTCTCACCGATATTTTCGGGATACTTCATAGCACCCGTGATAACGGGCATCGGAGCAATTTCCTGAGCGTTCACAACGATACTTCCTCCCTTTTTAAGGAAAGGAATCCATCTTGCCGCTTCAAGCATTTCAAACGAGATGATAAGGTCTGCCTCACCCTCGTTGATAACGGGAGAATACACCTTCTCATCGGAATATTTAACGTAGGTTACAACGCTTCCACCACGCTGGGACATACCGTGAACTTCGGAAACCTTTACGTCGTAGCCTGATGCCATAACAACTTTTCCCAAAAGCTTACTTGCAAGCAAACTTCCCTGTCCGCCGACACCGACAATCATAATATTTTTATTCATATTCTTATTCTCCTATCGCGCCAAACGGGCAAAGTTTTTCACAAAGATTACAACCAACACAGAGTGTTTCGTCAATCTTAGCCTTGTCACCGGGTACGCTGATAGCGGGACAACCGATTTTAAGGCACATCTTACAACCACGGCACTTATCGTTGTCGATTTTAAGCGGTGCTTTGTGTTTAACGTATTTAAGCAAAGCACAGGGACGTCTTGAAATCAAAACAGAAGGCTCGTCTTTTGCAACTTCCTCTTTGATAGCCGCCATAGTTTCGTCCAAATCGTAAGGGTCGAACACTCTTACGTTGTTGATACCGATTGCGGCACAGAGCTTTTCAAGAGAAACTGCCGCAGTGGGGTCGCCCTTAATTGTAAAGCCCGTTGTGGGGTTCTGCTGATGACCTGTCATACCTGTAATCGAGTTATCAAGGATAATAACAGTGGAAGTGCCTCTGTTGTAAGCGATATCAATAAGACCCGTGATACCCGAATGCATAAAGGTTGAGTCACCGATTACACAAACGGAATTTTTTGCACTCTCTTCCCCACGCGCTGTGTTAAAGCCGTGAAGACCCGAGATAGAAGCACCCATACAGATTGTGGTATCAACTGCAGAAAGAGGTGCCTGAGCGCCCAAGGTGTAACAACCGATATCACCGAAAACGTTGAGTTTAAGCTTGTTAAGTGTGTAGAAAACACCACGGTGAGGACATCCTGCACACATAACGGGAGGACGCACGGGAATTACCTCACCAAAGGAAACTGTGTCGGGAGTTGTACCCTCGATTTTTTCCTTGATAAATTTCTGAGAAAATTCACCGATGTATCCGAAAAGCTCTTTACCGATAACTTTTACGCCGATATCGTTACAATGACATTCGATAAAGCTGTCAAGCTCCTCGATAACGTAAACTGTATCATATTTTTCGGCAAAATCACGGATAAGTTTTACGGGCAAAGGATAAACCATACCAAGCTTTAAGTAAGAAGCCTTGTCACCTAAAGCCTCTCTTGCGTAGGTGTAAGTAGTACCTGCGCAGATAACACCGATTTTAGCGTCTTTATTTTCTTCAACGCGGTTTAAAAAGCTCGTTTCTGCGTATTCAGCAAGATCAAGAGTACGTTTTTCAACGATAGGATGCTTGATTTTAGCATAACCCGGCATCATAACGTATTTTGCAATATCCTTTTTGTACTCTTTGATAGGCAAATCAAGAGCATCTTTAGTTTCAACAATACTCTGTGAATGCGCAATTCTTGTAGACATACGAAGGATTACGGGAGTATCAAATTTTTCGGAAAGCTCGTACGCTTCCTTGACGTAGTCGATACATTCCTGAGAATCGGAAGGCTCAACCATCGGCACTTTTGAAGCCCTTGCATAATGACGGGAGTCCTGCTCGTTCTGGGAAGAATGCATACCGGGGTCGTCTGCAACACCGATAACAAGTCCTGCATTAACACCGGTGTAAGACGCAGTGAAAAGAGGGTCTGCAGCAACGTTTAAGCCAACGTGCTTCATAGCACAGAAAGCTCTTCTGCCACCGATACACGCACCGATTGCCACTTCCATAGCAACCTTTTCGTTAGGTGCCCATTCGGAATAAATATCGTCGTATTTAGCTAAAAATTCAGTAATTTCAGTAGAAGGTGTACCGGGGTAACTTGAAACAACCTTGCCCCCTGCTTCGTAAACACCTCTGGCAACTGCTTCGTTACCAAGCATTAACTTTTTCAAAAAATCAGTTCCTTTCGTTTCTTAAATCCACAATTCGTTTTGCCTTACCCTGGAATCTCTGGAGGGATTTAGGCTCACAAAGAGTAACTTTCGAGTCAATTCCAAGCACAGTTTTAAGTTGTGCGTGAATGTTATTTCTCAAAGCTTCAAGCTCACCATAACGGTCAAGAAGCTCGGGAGATACAAGCTCAACCTTGACTTCAAGGGTATCACGGTAGCCTTCACGTCTTACCACAAGCTCGTAATGACCGCCGATATGTTCCTGACGCATAAGAACACTTTCAATCTGTGTCGGGAATACGTTAACGCCACGGATTTTGAGCATATCGTCACTTCTGCCCTTGATTTTATCCATTCTTACGTGAGTTCTTCCGCACTTACATTCCTCGTAATTTAAAGTTGTAAGGTCTTTTGTGCGGTAACGGAGCATCGGGAAACCTTCTTTTGTGAGGGTTGTGATGATAAGCTCACCCGTCTGACCTGCATCGAGATGTTTCAAAGTAGCAGAATCAACGATTTCAGGCAAGAAGTGGTCTTCTGCGATATGCATACCACATCTGTATTCACATTCGCCCGATACACCGGGGCCCATAAGCTCACTCATACCGTAGTTATCGGTAGCAAAAATATCAAAGCTTTTCTCAATCTGTTCACGCATTTCGGGAGTACATCCTTCCGAACCGAACAAACCGAGTCTTAACTTAAGTTCTTCGTTTTTAATTCCAAGTTCGTGCGCCACTTCGCTCATATGTAACGCATAAGACGGTGTGCTGACCAAAGCGGTTGTACCAAAGTCTTTCATAAGCATAACCTGTTTTTCGGTATTACCCGAAGAACAAGGCACAACGGTAGCACCGATTTTTTCAAGTCCGTAATGAAGACCCAAAGCACCCGTAAAAAGGCCGTAGCCGAAAGAAATCTGTACGATATCCTCGTCAGTTGCACCTGCCGCCATACAAAGACGTGCAACCAAATCAGACCAGGTATCGATATCCTTTTTGGTATAACCTACAACAGTAGGCTTACCCGTAGTACCCGATGATGCGTGTAAACGCACGATATTCTTTAAAGGCTGTCCGAAAAGACCGAAAGGATAGTTATCCCTGATATCTTCTTTAGTAGTCACGGGGATATATTCAATATCCTTCAAAGACTTGATTTTCTCGGCAGTAACCCCTGCCTCTGTCAGTCTTTTGTGATAAAATTCTACGTTTCTGTCGCAATAATCGACGAGCCACTTAAGTCTTTCAAGCTGTAAGGACTCAATTTCCTTACGCGAAAGTGTTTCAATTTCCTTTTGAAAAAACATCTCATTTTTTCCTTTCAAAATGATATTAAAGGATGCAAAATAATGCACCCTTTATTATACTATAATCCAACGCATTTTGCAATAGTTATGCGTTAAAAAATCCCGTCTTATCCTTATGAGGTTTTGTTACCGCCATCTCAATAAAACCAACAGTGAAGCTTACTAATGTTGAAACAATTCCGAAAAGCGGAGCGTTGCCCGAGTTAAAGCCCGATGCAATCGCTAAAGTAAGCGAACAAACAAGACCCGAAGCCATACTGCAAAAAGCCGAAACCTTGTTAAAACGTTTTATGTAAAGCCCAAGAAGGTAACTCGGCAAAAGGGTCGCACAGATTGTTCCCCACGAGAAAGCCATAAGGGTTAAAATCGGTGACTTCATCGTCGCTAAGAAATAAGAAGAAACGATAAAAAGCACACAGAGAATTCTCGTAAGCAAAAGTGTATTTTCACGCTTCATACTGGGTTTTATAACGGGAACGATAAAGTCCATCGCAACCGCAGAACAGGAAGTAAGCGTAATTCCCGAAAGGGTTGAAACCGATGCCGCAAGTACGAGTACCAAAATCACCGCAAGTAAAATTACGGGAAGCTTTGAAAGTATCTCGGGAATAATAAGGTCGTAGTTTGCCTTGCCGTTAAGCTTTGGCACTTCATCAAAGAACAAACGGGAAAGTGAGCCTACAAAGTAAGCACCCGTTGAAATCAAAAGGCAGAATGCAGTGGAAATCACAGTGGCACTCTTTACCTTTTCTTCCGACTCAATGCCGTAGAATTTCTGCACCATCTGAGGCATACCCCAGGTACCGAAAGAAGTAAGAATTACAAGGCTTAATACACCGATAACAGTTTTACTTGCAGGTGGGAAAAGGCTTGTGTCAAGCATAATGTTGCCCATTCTCTCAAAGCCCTCAAAAAGTCCGCCGACTTCGGGGGTGCGTACCACGAAGATAATCATCGTAATAACACCGAAAATCATAATCACGCCCTGAATGAAATCCGCGATCATCGAGGAAACGAATCCACCGAGCACCACGTACAAAGCAGCCACCACGGCAATTAAAATCATTGCGGTATTGTAACCGATTCCCAGAACGTTGTCGCAAAGGTATCCGAGACCCGAGTAAACCGATGCGGAATAAGGTGTCATAAAGACGAAAATCACGAGTACCGCAAGAGTTTTCATAGCCTTTGAATCGTAACGCTTTTCAAAAAACTGAGGCATCGTTTTTATTTTAAGACGTCTTGTAACCTCTCTTGTGCGGTTACCAAGCACCTTCCAGGCTAAAAATGCACCGAATACTGCATTCGCAATACCGATTAAAATTGCCCAGAGTCCGTAATCATAGCCCGAGCGACCTGCGTATCCTATAAAGAGTACAGCGCTGAAATAGGAAGTACCAAAACCGAAAGCCGAAACCCACGGCCCCGCCTTTCTTCCACCGACTACGAATTCTGTTAACGTATGAGTGTGTCTTGCCCCAACAACACCTGCAATAAGCATTGTTATAAAGTAAACGGCAAGTACTCCCCATGTGACAATCTGTTGCATTTTCTTCACCTTTCTTTTATACTTTAAAGCTTTTATGCGTTAAACTGTTACAAGTTTATCACATCTTCCCTTCTCTGTCAAGTACTTTTTGAAAATTTTTTAAAATCATTAGGCATAACCGACAAATCCGAACCCGTCAACGGCAACTCATAACTTTGCCTTCAGGCAAATCATAACTCTAAACTCATAACTATTACCTAAAAAAACCGCCTGTCTTTCGACAAGCGGTTTTATTATTAACTTTTAACCGTATTATGCCAGTCTGTCAAATACAGAAGCCTGGTTAGTATTCTTTCTGTTAATCTGCATAACGTCTACGTTATTGATAAGCTTATCGGTACCCGTGATAGCGGTTACGTTAGCAACGAGGAGTCGGTAATCCTTGTTTGCAGCCTGGTCGAACATAGAAGCCTGGTTTGTACTTCTTCTGTTAATCTGCATAACGTCGGAGTTGTTAACCATACCGTCGCCCGTTACGTCACCGTAAAGCCAGATAAGAACGTCCTGAGTGAGGTTTTCCTTAAGAACAGTAACTGCATACTCTCTGGGGGTATGCTTAGTCTTGGTAACTTTAATAGTGTAGTCACCTTCTGTAACCTTTTCAAAGGTATAAGTACCACTCTTACCTGTAACAGTTTTGGTGGAAACAACGTTGCCGTCTTTGATAAGCTCGATTGTAACGTCTTCGTTCGCACCGCCGTAAGCCTTAACGCTACCCGTTACGTTGACACCTGATTTTTCCTTGACAATCTTAATCTTTCTTGTAAGAGGACCTGCGTCGGGAGTAATATCTTCCATTTCGTAGGTATCGGGGTTGTAGTCACCAAGCACGTTCCAGTCGGTGATTACAAAGGATTTATAACCGAGTGAAATACCCTCTTTAGCTTTAAATTTAACTTCAAGGAGTACAGTTCCCTTTTCGATAACTGTGTTTGCGTTGAAAGTCGGGTCACACCAGGAAATCATAACGTTTTCGTTTCTGTTACAACCCTCAAGGTTGGGTTGCATATCAGACCACTGTGTTTCCTTGATTTCAACGATTTCAAACAAATCGTTACTGAATTCAACTTTAAGACCAAGGCTTGAAGCAAGTCTTTCTTCAGGCATTGTAAAAGTCATAACGAATTCTTCACCGGGAAGCACTTCATACATACTGAATTCAAACGCACCGGGAAGCTGAACTACGGGAGCATCGTCGGGGTCTGCAACTTCGCCCTCACCTGCTATTGCCATAACGGTATCGTAGAGAGAGCCTTCTTTTGAAGCAGTTTCAGCCACACGCTGATAGAAGGTATAAGTTACACCCTTTGTAAGACCTGCAAAGGTCGGGTCTTTGCCCCATTCCACGCCGTCGATGGAGTATTCGTAGCCGTCAACGGGAGCAAGACTTACCCAGTCCTCGCCGAACAAAGCAACCTCTGCCGCTTCAACCTCAACGTTGTTGGAAGCTTTGAGAGTACCTTTATTGATTTTACCGAGGTTTTCAAAAATCTTATCAATTTCTTCTTCGGAGAATGTTTCAAAGATATCAAAGTCAAGATTTACAACCTTGTAAACGTATCTGCCCTGAGCACCTTCTCTCACCATTTCGTCCATTTCGGACATAAGCTGAGCAAAAGGAAGGTTAACAACTACCTGCAAGCCAAGACCTTTTTCTTTAGCAATTTCAATACTTGCAGTTGTTGTACCAGCCTGCAGATAAACTTTTTCAAGATTTTCAAACTCTGAAATGTCGATGGTATTTAAAGAATCAACCTTGATTTTACTTGTAGCTTTTTCGTTAAGAGCCTCAAAGAACACCTTGCCTTCAGCGGGAGTTCCTTTATACCACACTCCGTCAAAACCTGCTTTGACAATCAAATCAACGACTGCAAGATCAGTAGTGTCATTAACAATCGCAACACTTCTGGGGTTGCTGTAAGGAACAAGGTATCCGCCTTCTTCTTTAATGCCGTCGGAAACCTTTTCGGGATTACCGTAGAAAGCAACTTCGGAAACTGCAGTAACGCCACTTGCTTTATAGAAAGTAAACATAATATACTGAGCTTTGATGCCCTCGCCTAAGATGTAATCGTTTTTGGTCTTAACGTTTGCGCTTACTTCGTTTACAAGTGTCCAGTTCGCATTATCGGTGGAAACCATCATCTGTACGTTGGAAGGAAGATTATCGGCACTGAAATAAGCTTCAAATGCATTTATCTCATAAACACCTTTAAGGTCAAACTTCACGTAACGTGTAACGCCCGAAAGATGGTCGTAGCTCATATATTTTGAAGTATCGCCGTCTGTAAGGTCTGCAATGCTACCAACGTAAGTGGAATCAGTGTAATCCATACCTTCTGAAAGCTTTGTAAGCTTGTCAATAAGTCCGTCGGTGGGAGAAACACCACCTGTAACGTTACCTTTACCCATTACTTCGATTTCGTAAATACCCGAATCACCGAAAGAAGTAAAGACAATCTTCACAAACTGTGCCTTATAATTTTTTGCGCAGTTATAAGTATATGTATCAGCCTTGTTAACTGTGTCCATAAGCACCCAGTTTACTTTGCCGTTTACAATACTGTCAGCAAGGTAAATCTTAGCAGTGGGCATATTCTTTGTATACATATTGATAGCGGAAACCGCTTTGACTGCACCTAAGTTCAAAGTGAAGGTAACTTCTTTTGAACCGCTTGTAGAAACGAGAGTATTCTTGTCGGAGTCAGTGAGAAGTGACATAGACTTGTCACCGCTTATCTCAACTGCGTTACCCACAGAATTCACTGCGCCGAGGCTATAAGCCTTTGAAGCAGACTGCACTGCAGTAACGTCGGGGTTAGGATCTGCGGGAAGAGTTTTTCCGCCAATACCCAAAACTTCAACCTCGTCAAGGAAGATAAAGTTTGAATTACCTCTTGAAACGGTAACTCTTACAAAACGTCCGAAAACGGGTTCTTCAGTCTGGAACTTGAGCCATTCCTTGCCGTGCATCGTATTGTTCACGTATACTTCCGTCCAGTTGATACCGTCGTTTGAAGTGTAAACTTCATAACCACCTGCGGAAGTGATACCGTGCATTTCTGTGTTGAAGTTACGTGTGTTTACTTCGTAAATTTCGGCAACAGAGCCCAAATCCATCTCGATGATAACAGAACCTGCATTGAGCCAACCTGCCCATGCTTTATTATTATATGAAGAAAGATTTCCGTAAACGCCGTCTGTCAGACGGTAGTTATTATCGGTTGTGTTACCGTTGTACCACTGACCTGCAAGCATTTTTGAAGTATAAGCGCGTCCCTTTGCAATGTTCACAAGGTTTTTCATAACCTTAAGTGTGCCGTCGGATACTGCACCCGTTCTCTTAGCGTAAGCTTCAACTTCCTTTATAAAGAGGAACTGTGTTTTGGGAAGCTCAATTTTAAGAGAACTTACTTTAAACACCTTGTTATCGGTAGTAAGAACTAAATTCTTATCGGGGATTATATCGTTGTAAATTACAGAATAACTGTCACTTCCGTCAAGCTTTGCAGAAAGTGTCAGGTTAGAGGGAATTTTAACACCCGCAGCAGAGTCGGGCATAAATTCCATATAAAACTCGCTCATTTCAATAGGCGTATCAAAATCAAATACGATAGTAGCGGGTGCATTAAGAGCGCCTAAGTATTCACTTCCGTAGAAGCTGCCGCCCTTCTTACCGTCGGTAAGATATACGCAGTTTGAGTCGTTTGCTCTGTCAGCATACCAGCTTGTTACGTTGTGAGTATATTTTTTATTAAGAAGAAGATTGGGGTTAGTTTCAGGGTTGGGGTCACCTTCGGGTTCGGAAGGCTCTTCGGAAGGTTCTTCGGAGGGTTCCTCGGAGGGCTCTTCGGAAGGCTCTTCTTCGGGTGCATCACCGAATACCAAAGCTTCGGACATAAAGTGAAGACCCATATTAATTCCACCGTCGACAGAAACCTTAACGTACTGTGCTTTTATGGGTGCTGAAGCCTTGACAGTTGCGGCATAGATACCAAAAAGTGTCGGAGTGGGGTTTGTCCACACGCCCATTTCAGTAAAAGCTTTATTGTCGGAAGAATAAGAAACAGTAACCTTACCGGGCATACTGATACCTGCAGAGTTTGTAGACATAAGCATAGCAGTTACTTCGTCAAACTCTTCTGCTTTTCCAAGGTCGATAACAAAGGTAATGGGATAACCACCCTTAGCGCCCGTATAGGCAGAGTCAGAATAAGCAATGTTTTTGGAGATATGTCCGTCTGTCATTTCCTTAAGGTCTGAATCCTTGTAGTTTCCGTTGTCCGCAATAATACAAGCTTCGTAATCAACCCAGGTATAGGACTTATTAAGAGCAAAGTTCTTTGCAGTACCGCTTACAGAAAGAGTGATTTCCTCACTTGCAGTAGCGGGGTTCATATCACCTGAGTTTGTAGCAACTACCTTGTAAGTACCTGCATCGGAAGACGTAGCGTTTATAATAGTGTAAATGCTTGAAGAAGCACCTGCGATTGCAGTGCCGTCTTTATACCACTGATAAGAAATTGTACCGCCGTCTGTTGAAGAAGCCTCTGCTTCAAGAGTAACGGAAGCATTTTCCCTTACGGTTTCAGATGCACCGTTTTTGATGGAAACTACGGGTTTTTCCATCTTTTCGGAATTAAGCACCATTGTACCGAGTGCATCTTCGGTAGCGATTTCAGAAAATACCTGAATTTCGGAAAGTGAAATAGTATTGTAACCCGTACCGGTGCGGTTAACAGTCATAGAAACTCTTACACCGTCTGCATCAATAGCAGTTGAGGATGTGAAAGCATAAACCTGACCCGGCTGGTCGGAAGGAAGATTGTCAACAGATGCAAGGATAAACCAGTCACCGTCAACAAGTGCTTCAACCTTTAAGCTCTTGATACCCTTTACAGGCAAATCGGTGGGGTTACAAGTCGCAACGTTAACTTCCTTAAAGCTCATCACGTTTTCGTAAGCAAAGCTTACAACCTGACTTGCTTCACCGTTAAAAGTGTAGTTTCCTTTGTAGGAATCGGAGTCGGATGTTATAACTCCGTCTGTAAGCACTGCAGTATCCTGCTTAGCAAGATAAGCAAAAGAAGTCGGAAGAGCCGACTCAGCAGTAGCTTTAAGTCCGTAAATCAAGTTAGCGGACTCCCCTTCGGCAGCAGATACGGTAACGCCGTTAAAAAGGCCTGTTACCATAATAAGCGCCAAAAATAAACTCAAAATCTTCTTCATGGTTTTACCTCCAGTAATGAATTTTTTACCATAGGCATAACCGACAAATCCGAACCCGCCTGAAATTATTCAAAATTCGGCTTTTTCTGCGTTGTCGGGCTTGAAAGACGCGAGTATTCCTTCGCCCTGCCGCCCCCAAAAAATCACAAATTTTCAGTAATTTCAGGTTCG
>JBGVGI010000009.1:0-2964 GCA_045121595.1 Oscillospiraceae bacterium
GTACAGTTGCGCTTGCGGATAAGGTACAGGTTGCACATACTCAGGTATAGCCGATAACGGCGTAATGAGTAAAATGCCCAGCCACAAACAATATTTTTAGTCATTCTGTATATCTGGCATCTTACGAATTGCACCCTCTGAACTGTAACTATTTTTTTCATCCATTCTACTTATTGTACCAAGTCGCTAGCGCGACGGCTAGCCCCAGTTACAATTAATTTCCCACTATTTAAAAATAAAAATAGCAGTTTTTGTATATTTGTAGTATTGTTAAGTTACCACACCAAACGCCACACAAATACCGCCAACTGCTATGATTATGATAACATTTTTTTCGAAACTTAACAACAACCAAATATCTAAATTTTTTATTCGTCCCCCTCCCCAAATGATTGTTTATCTCATTTTTATTACATTCAATCAGTTAAAGGAGGTTCCATTATGGACAAATATTTTAATCTTTATCGTGAGATGATCTCACTTCGCGGTCTCACTGACCATACCCTGAAAAGTTATTCTACTTACATTCGCAGTTACCTTGATTATCTGCAAAATATTCTTCACAAATCTCCCGAGGATGTTTCATGGCAGGAACTGCGGGATTTTATCAAATGGCTTCAAAAAGAACGAAACCTTGCTGACCGCACCATCAACTGTGTCATTTCACAGCTTCGCTTTTTTACTATCTATGTCTTACATAAACCTTGGGACGATAATCAGCTTCCAAAACGAAAATTCGATGAATATCTTCCCTTTGTTCCTTCTCAGAAAGAGACGTTTGAATTCATCAGCACCATCCCTGACATAAAACAAAAAGCCATGGTGGCTGTAATGTATTCTTCCGGTCTTCGTATTGGCGAGGTCTGTCATCTTCGCTATGATGATATCAGTCGCAGTTCCATGAGGGTACATATCCGTCAGTCGAAAAACAGATCGGAACGTTTTGCACCACTTTCCAAGTTTGCTCTCGATATTCTTACTCAATACTGGTTTGAGTGTGGCAGACCGAAAGAATGGCTTTTTCCCAAACAGACAAATCTATCCAAACCGATTGATACCTTTTTCCTGTCTCGTCACATTCATGAGCATGAAAAACGTCTTGGATGGCCAAAACGTATCACCTGTCATTCTTTCCGGCATGCGTTAGGAACCCACCTCTATGAGAATGGCACCGACTTACTGACTATAAAAGCCATTCTTGGACATAAATCTTTGAATTCCACGACAATCTATGTTCATTTGGCATCTACCTCATTTTCTGACGTGATAAATCCTCTCGACAAAATGGGAGGTGCTGCACATGAATAATTCAAAGATACAACAGATTTGGAATTTTTCTTATGATGCATTTTGCGAAAGATACCCACTGCGTTCCACGGTGCAGGACAAAACATCCCGTGCAATCTTAAACTGCAAAACCGGAAATCTTGGATGCAATGTAAACCAATGTACTGATTGTGGACATCTTGAAATCCACAACAACTCCTGCAAAAACCGCAACTGTCCCAACTGCCAGGCTGTTTCAAAAGAAGTCTGGGTTGACAAACGCAGGGCAGAAGTCATGGACGCTCCTTATTTTCATGTGGTATTTACACTGCCTCATGAATTGAATCCATTACTCTACTGCAACCAGACACTTCTTTATGGACTTTTGCACAGATGCTCCGCCGAAACACTTCTTGAACTTTCAAAAGACAAGAAGTATCTCGGAGCAACACCCGGTATTATTCAGGTTCTGCATACCTGGAACCAGGAACTGGATTACCATGTTCATATGCACTGCATCATTTCTGGTGGTGGCATTACTGAAACCGGAAAACTAAAAAAATCCAAAGGTAAATTTTTTATACCTGTATATGTTTTACGTGATAAATTTAAAGGTAAGTTTCTTGCTGAACTCCAAAAACTGTATCAGCAGGAAAAACTTATATTTTCCCATTCCTGTGAAAAAATGAAAAACAGTTATTTCTGGAGCGAATTCAAAAATAAACTTTACCAGAAAGACTGGTGTCCATACATCAAGGAAACTTTTAATGGTTTTGGCAATGCAATCGAATATCTTGGACGCTATACACATAAGATTGCAATTTCAAACAACAGAATCCTGTCAGTTACTCAAACGGAAACTACTTTTTCTGCCCGGGGTAAAAAACCGGGAGAAGCAAAACGGACCATTAAACTTTCTAATACGGAATTTATCCGTCGTTTTTTAATGCATGTGCTGCCATCAGGTTTTCAAAAGATACGTTATTATGGTTTCCTTAACAATCGCAAAAAAACCGAAAACCTAAAACTAATATTTAAACTTCAGGGACATCAGCGTTTCAAGCGACGCTACACTGATCTTTCCATGCAGGATTTAATCAAAAAAGTATGGAATGTTGATATTTGCCAGTGCCCTGTATGTGGAAACAGCACCATGGTCTACCTTGGGCGTTCCTATAAGTCATAAATATATTTTTACCAAATATTCCCTTTTACCAGACTGCCTATGGGTGGTCTGCGAAGCATGCCCAAAAATAAAAAAATGTTTCATCATATATCCAAAAGTGTTATTTTTTACTTTAAAATAAACTATTTTTGAATAATCAAGTGAATACTATCCCCATATAAATATCGGCTACACGGTCGCGACTTGGTACAATCAGAAAGAATCACAGTCAGAGCAGTTTTATATTTTGTAAAACTGTTCTTTTTTGACTGCTCTGACTATGATACTTTCCTTAAGAATTATACCTCACCATTTATTTTCCTTCCATAAGTTTAGAGTTTCCTCTTACACAACTTATACCATATGCAGCTTACTGCTGATGTATTTTTTTATACCATCAACACTGTCTATTTCATAATTTCTAGCAACTTCTGAAAAATACTCTTTAATTGCTTCTTTTGATATCACTTCATTAGATGGTTCACCCGGCAAACAATTTTTTCTAGCATCCATCCAAGGCGATTCACCATGAG
>JBGVGI010000010.1:0-1636 GCA_045121595.1 Oscillospiraceae bacterium
CCATCTATATATCTTGGATGGTTGCTGAGACAAAATCCTCCTGTAAAATATGCAATGTTAGAAAAGACTAAGCTGTTTCGTATCTTCGATAACGTATCCAGTAAGTGCCTTGGGCTTGTTGTCAAAGAAACAGTATGCCCCTAATGCAGAAATAATATTTATGATGAAATTCGCAACAGACCTGTGACGTGAATGTACTATCTGAGCCGTATTTTTCAACAGGTCATTAATCGTTTCAATGATGTATCTTTTGCGTAGCATCATCTTGTCATAGAACGGCATTAGTTTGTTCTTCATGTTCACTCTCAGTCCTGTAACCAACTGGATGCCTTCCTCAAAAAGCGAATCGAAGAGTTTTTGCGAGATATAGCCTTTATCTGCAAACAGCTTGCCATACAGACGTTTAGCCAATACATCGAATACCGCTGGATCTTTGTCGCTAACGTTTGCACCAGTGAGAACAAAAGCAATTATCTCACCTCTATCATTACAAGCCAGATGTAGCTTGAACCCATGACACCATCCCATTGTTCCCTTTCCGTCTGTGGCAATGCCTTTGAACACTTTGTTGGCATAACGCCTGAGATTGTGGCATATTGGTATCATGGTTGAATCAACAAAGGTTATACCTGTACATCTGCCAAAAGCACGGAGATTCAGGAAGAACATGAGAGGGAAGAATACGCGACTTTCAAGTTCTACAAAACGGTTATAAGACACTGCATTTGGAAAATATGACTTCAATGTTCCTCTAATAAAGAATAGGTAATAATGCTTGAAGTTTCGGAATGAGCCGAAATGGAAATACAGCAAAATCGTCATGATTTCACTATCAGATAAAGAGGCTTTACGTCGTCTGCGCTTTACTCCATCTTCACTCAAAAGCAATTTTCCTGCATTTTCAGCATCAAAAACTTTGTAAAATTCATCAATAATACAAAATAATTCTGTAACTTTGTCCTTGGTAATCTCCATAATGATATCTTTTTATGTTTGTAACTAATTGGATTTCAACTACAAAGATACAAAAAATATCGGAGATTACCAACTTTTTTAGGCACTATTTCTTATCCCGAACTGAGGTACGTCTTAACTCCTTAACTTCCTTAACTCCTTTAATTTCCTGATATGCGAAAGTTCAGTTATTAATATATGATAGAGGCACCTCTGTCTCTATTCAAGAAACAAAGATGCCCCTATATAATATATTAATGTGTCAAGGACGCCACACCGTATGAAAACACAGGCTGACCTCCAATAGAGAAAAGAAACAAATAGAATCCTAATCTCTAAAGCACCCTACCGGCACAACATATACGCCGTCCTGCGGACGCTGGTAGGCATATTTACCTACACCGGTCAGCACCATTTTGAAAGATGGAGACTTCATCTTATCGGTATCGATTTTTCTTAATTCTTGCTTTATATTCTTTCATAAAATCGTTATTTATATTCGATGCAAAAATAATATATTTTGCTGAATATCAAGCAAATAAAATAGTTTAACCTTGTTATTTTCCTATTCTGTTGTGGCAGTTGGCGCATTTTCGTTGTGACAGTTGGCGCAATTTCATTGTGGCAGTTGGCGTATTTTCGTTGTGGCAGTTGGCGAATATTTTCTATAATTGTCAGTATT
>JBGVGI010000011.1:0-1565 GCA_045121595.1 Oscillospiraceae bacterium
TTTCAGACTGAAGACAAAGTATCGAAAGGTACTTTGTTTTCTTTTTTGTATAGAAAAGGAGAGAGAAATATGGTATAATAGAGATAAGAAAAGAGGGATGAAAATGCTAACACACGAAAGAAGAAAAAACGAGCAATATCAAATGGTATGTATAGGCGATTTAGTGCCACAAGGTCATATGCTAAGAAAGATAGAAAAAGCGATAGATTGGGAATTCATATATGAATTAGTGGAAGATAAGTATTGCCAAGATAACGGAAGACCAAGCATAGACCCTGTAACACTAATCAAGATACCAATGATACAGTATTTGTATGGAATAAAGAGTATGCGCCAAACGATCAAGGAAATAGAGGTAAATGTGGCATACCGTTGGTTTTTGGGCTTAGACTTTATGGATAAAGTCCCTCATTTCACAACCTTTGGAAAGAATTACAGCAGAAGATTTGAAGGAACAGATATATTCGAAAAGATATTCGCTCACATACTCGGTGAGTGCTGTAAGCACGGCTATGTAAATCCCTCAGAGGTGTTCGTTGACGCAACACATGTAAAGGCTTGTGCAAACAACAAAAAGATAAGCAAGGAAATCGTACGTCAAGAAGCCTTATTCTATGAGCAAAAGTTAAAAGAAGAAATCAATATTGATAGAGAAAATCATGACAAAAAGCCATTAAAGGATAACGATGATGACGAAAATCAAGGCGGAGCAGGAGAGGTAAAAGAAGAAAAAAGCAGTACAACTGACCCTGACAGTGGTTGGTTTCATAAGGGTGAGCATAAACAAGTGTTTGCGTATTCCATAGAAACAGCATGTGATAAAAATGGTTGGATACTCGGATATGCCGTAAATAGAGGGAATCTACACGATAGCAGAACCTTTAAATCACTTTATGACAAATTAAAAATTTACGAAATAGACAAATTGATAGCAGACGCAGCATACAAAACACCGGCAATTGCAAAGCTTCTCATAGATGATAATATATCTCCAATATTCCCATATACTCGTCCACAAACAAAAGAAGGCTTTTTCCCCAAATATGAATATGTATATGACGAGCATTTCGATTGCTACATATGTCCAAACAACAAGATTTTGAAGTATTCTACCACCAATCGAGAAGGGTATCGAGAATACAAGAGTTGTCCTTCTGATTGCGTAAATTGTCCATATTTAAGCAAGTGTACTTCAAGCGCAAATCATACAAAGGTAGTTACACAACACATATGGGAAAACTATATTGAAATATGCGAAGATTTACGACACACATGTGGAAACAAGGATTTGTATGATAAAAGAAAGGAAACCATAGAGCGACTTTTTGGCACAGCCAAGGAGCACCATGGTTTCAGATATACACAAATGATAGGCAAAGCCCGCATGGAAATGAAGGTCGGGCTTACTTTTGCATGCCTAAATTTGAAAAAATTAGCTAAACTGTTAGATAGAAAAGGAGGCAAGCATTCGATTTTTCACTTTATTCGTGTGTTTTTATCTAACTTTTTTGATTTTTTCAATTTTTCTCGAAATCTCTGCAAAAGTGGAGCCTAACCTTTCGGTT
>JBGVGI010000012.1:0-265640 GCA_045121595.1 Oscillospiraceae bacterium
TTTTCAGTAATTTCAGGTTCGGCGAATTTTTTACACACTGTTTTTCAGGTGTTTTTAAGGCAAAACCACAGTGAATACTTTGTGTATTCACGCGGATTTTGACAAAGAAACAACGGAAAACAGTAAGTAAAAAACGGGTTCGGATTTCTCGGTTATGCCTACCCTTTATTTTACCTTAAAATGATATAAAAGTCAATAAATTTTGATAAAACAAAACAGGTAGACGTAAGTCTACCCGTTTTTCGTCTTTGCATGACAAAAATTTGCCTTGAAAACTGCTTTAAGACAAATCTATCACAAATTTTATGCAGAATTTGTCGAAGTTTGCAGTTTTGACAAAAATTATTCCCAAGCCTTGCAGACGTCTACCCACTGAAGACTTTTTGAAGCCGTAAAAAGCTCGTCAACAGTAAGCTTCACGGCACTGTTTGAAGTCCCTGCCGCAGGGTAAACTATATCAAACCTTTTTAAAGAAATATCAGTGTAAACCTTTGCAGTATCCTTAACGGCAAACGGACAGACACCGCCAACGGCGTGTCCGCAAAGCTCGGGCACTTCATCAAAAGAAAGCATCTGTGCTTTGTGGTTAAACTGTGCCCTGAACTTCTGGTTGTCGATTTTGGCATCCCCTGCCGCTACGATTAAAATACATCCGTCGGGTGACTTTAAGGAAATCGTTTTGGCAATTCTTTTTCCCTCGCAACCGAGCGCTTCGGCTGCAAGTTCAACCGTCGCACTTGAAACAGAAAACTCGATAATTCTGTCGTCAAGGTTAAATTCCTTTAAATACTCTCTGACTGTTTCAATAGACATTAATTTCACCTAATTCTTTAAAATCATAAATATATTTGTCACAGATTTTCTTCATCTCGCCGACGTAATCCTCCGAGGACTTGTCGTAAATCCCCCAGACGTTAACGCCTGCCGTTTTTGCGGTTTTACAGGCACCGGTATTATCGTCAACAAAGATAATCTCATTCACCGTAACGCCGAGCCTTTCCGCCGCCATTTTATAAATTTCAGGGTCAGCCTTTGAGGTATTGAAATCCTCACAAGACCATACGTTGTCAAAAAGCTCGTAGATACCGAGTCTTTTAAGACACGGCACCAGCACAAGCTGAGGACTCGCCGTCAGAATGTTAAGGCTTTTTCCCCTGCCCTTTAAAAGTCTTAAAGTATCAACCACGTTTTCCTTTGCAGGCACCGTCAAGGTATATTCGTGCAGAGCATACTTCTGCATCTCTTTCACAATTTCTTCACGGGGTGCTTTTATCCCCATCTTTATGTAATAGTCGGCTGCCCCCTGATACCCTAAAGGCGTCAGGATTTTCACAATATCGTCGGGATAATCAATGCCGTTGTCCTCCAGAACCTTTATCATAGCATTTGCAAAGGTCGGCATCGAATCAACAAGTGTCCCATCAAAATCAAACAGGAATATCATAATTTAAGCGTTTCCCCCGGTTTAATGCTGTAAGGCGTTTTATCCACCACAAAGAAAATCTCAAAAAGCGTAGGATTGTAAACAGTTTTCATATCAAGAGAAAACTCCAAGGACTCATACGCTTTTACGTAATCGTAAATTTCCCCGTTTGTGGCGTACCAGATGTTGTCGTGACCTGACACCTTTTCACAGATTTTAGTAAGAAGCTCCCAGTTGTTGTTGCCCTCAAACTCATAAGAGTGTCCCCAGACGTAAAATACTCTCGGATAAAGTCCCGCACAGTAGCTGTTTTCAAGGTCAAACGCCATAAATTTTTCAAACTTTTCAAAAAGCTTCTCATCGCTATGATGACAGGTAGGCATCCAGTAATAAAAATCCTCAGGCAACATAAACAAATCGGTTTCGTCGCACTTTGTCACACGGGCATACTTAACTCCTAAGTTTTCAAGGTAGCTTCTTACCTTTTCGTAGCTTGAAGTGTTGGTGAAACGGTTGATACCTGAGTCTGCATACGCCATACCGCGTACTATCATACCAAAATCACTTTCAAGCTTTCTTCTTGAGTCAAGCACGTCAACAATTCCCTCAAAAGGTCTTGTAAGTCCGAGCGCCTTATGAGCATAGCCGTGTATAGCAATTTCGTGACCGCGGTCTAACGCATATTCTCTGATTTTATCAACTGTGCACCCGTAATTCCCTTCTCCATTTGAATTTACGTTGAAGGTGCATTTAAGTCCGTAAGACGTGATAATATCCGAAAACTTCGGGTCAAATCTACAAGCATCATCATAGCTTAAAGTAAAAGCTCTTGCTTTCCCACCGGGAAATCGCATAAAAACATAGTTCATAAAAAGCCTCCATACTTACCAGCAACCATTTTCCTCAGGAGCATGAGGGAAACGATTTCTGGAAGGAAAATAACATTCAGTAAACTCATGGTCATCATGGTTTCTGAAAAAGATACCAAAAGAATTATCTTCGTAGATATGTAAAAACACACTGCGACATTTTAAACCGCGTATATGCTCAAAGCTTGATACGTTCATCTGTGGTATATCATGCCCGTTTATAAAGCTTATCCGCTGATACGGGTTATTCCCTGCCCACACAAAATCCCCGATATGCGCATGCCCGAAAAAGTGAAGTTTCACGTTTGAAGGCAGCGGCAGAATATTGGTAAAAAGATTCGAATGTCTGCTGCCACCGAGGAAGGCATAATGCGATGCCGTGATAACGGGACGGTCTTCTTTTTCGATTTCGTCGCGGACATTTTTAAAAAATTCAAGGTAGGGATAACTTTCTGTGTCACCGTGAATATTCCCGTGGGTAGTGTCCCAGGACTTGTCTTTTGCGATATGATCGGTGAAGAAGTAAAAGGCAAAATCCCCAAGATATACCTTGAAATACGGCACGTCGATATCATCCGCACAGTACCAGTTTTTATGTTTTTTCACCACTTCATAAAAAGGTATAACTTCACTTTCATCATGTCGCATACAATCAAGTTCGTGATTCCCTGCCACGTAACAGACAGGAAGAGAGGTGCTTTCAAGAGCTTTTTCAATGTAATCGCAAAGCTTTTGAAGCCTTGTCTTATCAACACCCTCAATCATATCTCCAAGGCACCATATCATATCAGCAGGACTGTTCAAAAGACGAAAATCCTCCATCGAAACGTCAAGGCATTCCTTTGCCTTTGAGGGGTCAGCTTGCTGAAGATCGGAAAAAATCCATATCTTATGTTTCGCCCTTTTGAGCGATTCTTCATATATGTAATCGTACATCGTAACCTCTGTATAATTCACCTTATCCAAGCAATTCCAATTTTAATTCAGTGAAACTCTCCATTAATGTCTCACTTTTTTTGTAAATCTCTTGTGTATATGTTTCATAACTGCCCTTGACAGAAAGTACAAAATTCATATATTCAGAATAATTATGATAAAAATCTTTAAATTCATCAAATGCATCATCAAACTTACGTGGCGGATTCTTTAATTTCGCAATATAGGTATCAATTGTATTGTTTTTCTCTATGATAGATGCAACTTTGCCCGAAAACTCCTCATCAGCAAAGAGGTTAGCCAAGGCCTCATTAAAATCATTGGCATTGCCTGTGAATTTTTCAGTATCTTTATTATGCGGATTAAAAATAGCATTGTGCCATACAGAGGATACCTGATTTGCAACACCTTCAACCTCTGCAGAAACAACCATTATTTCATTTACCGCAGTAGTAAAATCTGTGTAGTAAATTTCAGCCTTTATATAACTTAAAAGGAATGACACCGCTGATATAATAAGCATTAAAAATACTGACAAAACCCAGAACCATTTCTTTTTAAAAATACTTTTTGGTTTCTTCTTTTCGTCTATCTTAATTTCAACAGTATTTAACGGATATCCGCAATTAGAGCAAATACCCTCCATTCCTTCGGTAGACGCACCACATTCAGGGCAATTCACCATTTTTTCTGTGCTGACGTCATCAATAAGCTGATATCCGCATTCCACACAAACTTTAGCCTTGTCACTTACTTCCTTGTTACAATTAGGACAGTTAATCAGAGCCATTTTAATTCCTCCTATGTCTAATTCAGTTTATCTTCAAAAGTGCCTCTCCTACAACCTCTGCCAGAACTTTATGTCCTGCGTCACTCGGGTGAAGTCCGTCAGGCACTAAAACTTTGTCATTCGGGTCAAGAGGATTCATTTCAAACAAATCAATCAAAGCTATACCGCGTTTTTTACATATGGTACGGATAGCGTTTACGTAATCTTCTAAAATCTTGCCTTCAGGCTTACTCGGTACTTCTTCGTTTATTCTGTGAAGAGGGGTCATAAACACTATTTCAGCTTTGGGAAAATCCCTTTCAAGTTTGCTGATAAGTGAATTTACTGCACCACAGAAAGTACAGATATCATCACTGTCAACGTCACCGAAAAGCGCGTCCCCGTGTCCGTAATCGTTAGTTCCGCCAAACACCACGATAAGGTCGGCATTTTTGTCCATGGTTTCTGCACGAAGTTCAAAATAAAGATCGTATATGGCATCCATACTGGGGACTGTATGACGTGCAATTCTCGTTCCGCCAACGCCACAGTTATAAGCATATTTTACGTTATATTTTTTCTTAATAAGATAATGAAAAGTATTTTCACAGGACGTTGTCCCAACTCCTTGTGTTATACTGTCACCAAGAAAATTGATAATTTTCCCTTCAAGTTGCATAATTTCGCTTCCTTTCAAAACATTAAGAAAATTTTACCACAAAAATACCCACTTTTCAAGGTATTTATTGACTTTTTTTCCCGTTGTGATAAAATAGAAAGGTGGAGGATGATACTATGCTTAAAATACGTGACGCTGAGAGAAAAGACGTTTCTCTCATCTTAAAATTCATAAAAGGAATTGCCGAATACGAAAAGATGCTTGATGAAGTCGTAGCAACCGAAGAACTCCTTACCGAATGGGTTTTCGACAAAGGCCACGCCGAAGTAGTTATCGCAGAAGAAGACGGCATACCCGTTGGCTTTTCTCTCTACTTTTATAACTTCTCTACCTTTATGGGCAGAGCAGGTCTTTATATCGAAGATATCTTCGTATGGCCCGAATACCGCAAAAAAGGTTACGGCAAAGCACTCTTTTTGCACCTTGCCAAAAAAGCCCACGAAAAAGGCTGCGGCAGAATGGAATGGTGTTGTCTTGACTGGAACACTCCCTCTATTGACTTTTACCGCTCAATGGGGGCACGCTGTATGGACGGTTGGCACACCTACCGTTTAACCAAAGAACAGCTTAAAGAGTTATCCGAATGATAGTAAATCTTTTTGTAATAAAAGGCGTTTTTCATGCCGAAGATATAATAGACAAAGCCTATAAAAGCTTTTATGAGGGTGAAACTCCAAAGGTTTTGCGCACCGACAAAAATAAGCCTTACTTTGAAAATAACGCAGTTTATTTTTCTCTCTCCCACAGTAAAGAATATACTGCCGTTGCTTTTTGTGAAGAAGAAATCGGCATCGACTTACAGGAAAAACGTGCGTTAAAAAACGATATCGCAAAACGTTATTTTCACCCCGACGAACAGAAAGCTTTAAAAAACGGCTTTGATTTTTACAAAATCTGGACTATGAAAGAAAGCTTTGTTAAATTTACGGGTACGGGAATTGATGAAAACTTCAAAAGTTTCTCTGTTTTTGATTTAAACTATTTTACCCACTCCGACTTAATCCCCGACCACACCCTTTGCGTATACACACAAAACCCCACAAGCCTTCTCCAGTGGGAGAAGGGGGACCGCGTTAGCGGTGGATGAGGTGTTATTCAAATTTTTAAAATCTTTTGAGGTACGTTATGAAACAAAAACCGTTAAAAACCATCCTAAAAGGCTTCACTATCGGAAGCGCTATGCTTATCCCAGGTGTCAGTGGCGGCACTATGGCGATAATTATGAACATTTACAGTGAGCTTCTCAGTGCTATAAACTCCTTGAGAAAGAACTTTAAAAACAGCGTTTTGTTCCTTCTCACCTTCTGTCTCGGCGCATGCACGGGAATAGTTTTGCTCTCTAAACCGATTTCCTACCTTGTTAGCCACTTCAACACCGAGATGATGTACTTTTTTATTGGTATCATCGCAGGAAGCGTACCCTTGATTTACAGACAATCGGGTGCTAAAAAAATAAGCTATAAAACCGCTCTCTTCCCTATTATCGGCGTGAGTGTAATTCTACTTCTTGACTGCTTGCCACAAAACCTTTTCCCCGTTACAAACGCTGACAGTTTTGTGGGCTTTATGGGGCTTTTCATCGCAGGGATTATAGCGGCAATTGCCCTGATTTTACCGGGTATCAGCCTTACCCATATGCTTTTAATAATGGGAATTTATCTCTCAACAATGGACGCTATCAGCACGTTTAACATCCTCTACCTTCTTCCTATCGGAATTGGTATTGTTATCGGAACATTTGCTATCACAAAAGTACTCGACAAATGTATGTCAAAATACACAGAAGCTACCTTCCTTATAATTTTAGGCTTCATAATCGGCTCTGTCTTTGACATTTTCCCGAGAGTTATCCCCGAAGGCTTTAATTTGCTTTTATGCCTTTTGCTCTTTACAGTTGGATTTTTTACGATGTATAAACTCTCATCTTTTGAAAAGGAGTAAACTATGTTAAGACCTTTTAACCACCGTGACAGAGAGACGTTTCTTACCCTCGCAAAGGAGTTTTACTCCTCCCCCGCCTGTCTGCACGAAGTCCCCACAGAAAATTTTGAAAGAACTTTTATTGAAATTTTAAACGACTCCCCGTATACAAAAGGCTATATCTTTGAAATTGACGGAAACGTAGCGGGTTATGCACTCCTTTCCTTCACCTATTCAAACGAAGCAGGCGGTATGGTCTGCCTTTTAGAAGAAGCTTACGTTATCCCGAAATATCAAAATAACGGGCTCGGCACTGAGCTTTTTAAATTCGTTGAAGAGCATTTCCCCCACGTTCGCCGTTTCCGTCTTGAAGTAACCGACGTAAACGAACGTGCCCGTGCTTTGTATCAGCGTTTGGGCTACGAAGAACTCCGTTATGTACAGATGATAAAAGATTTTACATAATTTCCCTTTACTAAATGTGGAAAATATGGTAAAATAATTTTATAGATATTTTTTAAAAGGGTGATTTAAATGAAACTTATCAAATCCAAAAGCTATGACGAAATGTGTGCAAAGGTAGCTCGTATTTTTGCTGCACAGATTACCTTGAAACCCGACTCCGTTTTGGGTCTCGCAACAGGCTCTACCCCCGTTGGTATGTATAAGGAACTTATCCGCAAGTACAACGAAGAAAGAGTTGACTTCAGTGAAGTTAAAACTGTAAACCTTGACGAATACGTTGGTCTTACAGGTGACAACGACCAGAGCTATCGCTACTTTATGAACGATAACCTCTTTAACCACGTAAATATCGACAAAGCTAATACCCACGTTCCCAGCGGTACTTCCGACCTTGATAAAGAATGTGAAGCTTACGAAGCTTTAATCGAATCTATGGGTGGCATCGATATTCAGCTTTTAGGTATCGGCAACAACGGTCACATCGGCTTTAACGAGCCTTGCTCTGAATTCCCCGAATTCACACACTCTGTAGACCTTACACAGAGCACCATCGAAGCTAATGCAAGATTCTTTGAAAGCATCGACGACGTTCCCACCAAAGCAATTACAATGGGTATCGGAACAATTATGAAAGCTAAAAAGGTTATCCTTATGGCTAACGGCAAAGGCAAAGCACAGATTATCTACGATATGATATACGGCCCCGTAACTCCCGAAGTTCCCGCTTCCATTCTTCGCTTCCACCCCGACGTTACAGTTTACGTTGACGAAGACGCTTACAGCGTAATCGCAGAAAACAACAAATAAAAGCAAAAGGCTCCCTCGTCAGAGGGAGCTTTTTTTATGCTATTCTGTCAAATACTGAACTGAGGTTTGCATTCATACGATTTATCTGAATTACGTCGGTATTGTTGATAATGGCATCGGTGTTTGTACTTGCAGTAACGTTTGCAACTTTTAATCTGTAATCAGCGTTTTCAGTAAGACTGAAAACAGAGCTTAAGTTTGCATTTTTGCGATTTATCTGCATTACGTCGTTGTTGTTGACAATTCCATCCGCTGTCACGTCACCGTAAAGCCAGATTTCAACGTCCTGCGTTACGTCGGCATCTTCAACAGTAATCGTATATTCACGTGGTGCGTGTTTTGTTTTGGAAACTTTTACAGTATATCTGCCCTCAGTAACTTCTTCAAAAGTATACGTACCGCTGTTTCCCACAAGAGTTTTGGTGTCAACCACTTCCCCCTCGTTCAAAAGCTCAACAGTTACTTCTTTTAAAGCATCACCGAAAGCTTTAAAACTACCCGTAACAGTAACGGCAGTCACTTCGGGTATTGACTTTTCAAAATGAATATTTGCGTTTGTGACACTTTCGTTATCGACGTAAACTGTAATCAGATTCCAGTCGTCCTCGGTACCGGTGTAGTATACATCCTCAATGGCAGTACAGTTTAAAAAAGCATACCATATTATTTCGGTAACGGCTTTGGGAATTTCGACCACAGTAAGTGAAGTACAGTCATAAAAAGCATAAGAGTCGATAGTTGTCACTTTTTCGGGAATTTTAATTGTTTCAAGGTTTTTACATCCGTAAAACGTTCCCTGGCATATGTAGGTAAGCTCTGACGGAAGCTTTATCTCAGTAAGCGGGCAACCGCTGAAAGCGTAATCCCAGATATCGGTAACACTCTCGGGTATAGTTATTGAAGTAAGAGAGGTACAGCCCTCAAAACAACCCCAGGAAATCAATTCGACACCATCGGGGATTACAACCTCACTGAGGGAACTGCATTCGTAAAAAAGGTTGCCCTTAAGCTCTTTTATACCATCAGGTAAAGTAATAGTTTTTAGTCCCATACACCCGTAAAACGTCGACTCACCTAAGTCTAAAACGTTTGAAAAATCAATGCTTTCAAGGAAGGTGGCATTTTCAAACGCCTTGTCGGCAATTGTTTTAACTGTAGCAGGAACTTTAAAGCTCTTATCCGTTTTAGCAGAAGGATATTTACAAAGTATAGTCATATCCTTGCTGTACAGTACGCCGTCAACCGAAGTGTAGCTTTGGTTATCCGCCGATACAGTAATACTTTCAAGTGAATTACAATATGCAAATACCGAGCTATCTATATCGGTTAACCCTTTACCGATAATGACACGCTTTAAGTTTTCACAGGAGCTGAACGCTCTGTCACCCAGAAAAGTCACAGAATCGGGGATTTTAACCTCTGTCATTCCGCAGTTTGAAAAAGCGTCACTTCCTATTGAAACTAACCCTTCGGGCAAATCAATTTCGGTAATCTTTGAACAGTTTACAAAAGCATCGTCGCCTATCGTTTTCAAATTCTTTCCAAGGCTTAACGTTTCAATCTGTGTACTTCTTGCAAAAGCACCTTCCTCGATTACGGTGATTCCGTCGTTCAACACAACTTTTTTAAGGGAAGTAAACCACGAGAATGACCATTCTTTAATGGTTTTCATACTGTTTGGAAATGTGAGACCGGTTATAGCTCTTGCATCTAAGTCAAGGTCAACTTCAGTAACGGGTAAACCGCCTAATTTTTCGGGAATTACAAGGTCGGTTATTCTGTTGCCGCCTATATCTTTTTCCCAGTGATTAATGCCGTAGATACCTGCCTGACCGTTTACAGAGGTATACGCGTACTGACACACCCAACCTGCATAAAACGTCATATCCCCCGTAATTTCAAACTCACCTTTAACGGGATTTTTACACCCAGAATCCCAGTACCAGCCGTTGAACAGATAGCCGACACGTTTAAAAGTAGGCTCATACCAGTTAACGTTTAATCTGTCAAGCTTGTAGTTGTAATCGTCCACCTCAGAGCAGTTTGACTTAAAACTGATATTAAAATACCTGGGCGTCCATTTTGCATAAAGATAAACCACGTCTTCTTCAGGCACGAAATCATTTTTCACGGGACCTATGGTGCAGTCCTCGTCAAGGTACCAGCCTTCGAGGATATACCCCTCCCTTTCCATCTTGGGAGCATACACCTGACCACCCGTATACCATAAAACCTCGGTTTCAAGCTCGTCGCAGTTAGGGTGAAAGAGTATCCACTGAAAATCACGGTTACCTGAAGAAAGCTCTTTCTTCATATCGTACACGTATTCTGCCCAGTAATCCATCTTGTCAATCCAGTCCTCCCACGAGGAGATACCGGGTATCAGTTTTACGGCATAGCTTAAAAAATTACTGTCTTTTAAGGCAAGTATCGTATACGCCATAGCGGTTTCGTAAGCACCTTCTGTGCTCTTTAAATATACACAGCTTTGTGCAACGTCAAAATATGTGTACAAACTCGTCACGTTTTGCCCGTAAACGTAGGTAAACGCACTCGAAATAGCCTTTAAATCGTCTAAATACTTGTCGGGATTTTCTGCAATATCGGTAACTGTGTCTATAAGCGGAAGAGCATCCTCGGCATCCGCCATTTTGAAGATACTCTTCTGAATATTTTCCTTGTAGATACCTGTTACAAGACCTTTCGACTCATCTTCAAGCTCGTCAGAGCAATACTTTATAAGATAATCCCTTGACGTTTTAGTAGCAACGTTTGCTTTTTCAAGAGTATCAGTAATTCTCGCATCCATATAAGATAAAAAAGCAACCTTTGCCGCCTTTTCATAGGTAGGATTATTACTTAACTCACCCGTGAGCATTTTGTAATAGATATCATCTGCCAAAGCTTCTTCTGTCACGTGGTCTGTATCGGAATTGTAAACGAAAGCAAGAAAATATCTCGCATCATTCTGCGACATATAGCCGTCATCAGCATTTGCATTTACACCAAAAAGACATGCAAATAAAGTCAAAATAAAAAACACAAGGAATAATCTTTTTTTCATAATTTTCTTCCTTTCATCATTGATTCATACTGCAGATAATTACCTGATCCCCCGTTAAAATCACAGTTTCGCCACTCGGGATAACAGAACGGTATCCCCTTCTTATAACGGCTATCAGAGCATTATCGTCAATAAAGATATCCTTTACTTTCTTACCAACCCAATGATGCTTTTTATCAATTTCTTCTTCCTTAAGTTTTACGTTGCCGTAATCTCTGTAAGGAGCACCGCCAAGCACTAAAATATCCTCAGCTTCAATTTTCGTAGGCCCCTTGGGAAGAATAAAGCTTTTGTTCCTTCTTATCATAAGCACGGTGATGCTCGAAGGCAAAGCAAGTTCTTTAAGCGTTTTATCGCACCAGGAATGACCTTTGTCAATTTTTATCTCAATAAGGCTTAAATCGTCATCATCCTGATAATCGTTGAAGGTTTTTAAAACAGTTTCTTCGGTGTCAACAAGATTAAGCGCCGATGCAACTTTTGGAAGCAAAGCCCCCTGCAGGGTAACCGACAAAAGTGCCACGCAGAAAACTATATGGAAAATATCGGTTTTAGTATATGCAGGGCTTACCACCGCATAAATTGCAAAAACTATTGACGCCGCCCCACGAAGCCCCGAAAAAGCGACTAAAAGTTGTTGCTTAAAGGGAGTTTTAAAAGGCGTCATAATAAGAAACGTAGCAACGGGTCTTGCGATTAACGTCAGGAACACCGCAATAAGAACCGACGGCAATATAACCTCGGGAATTCTCGACGGGAAGGACAAAAGACCGATTACAAAGAACAGTAAAATCTGCATAATCCAGGTTATTGCATCAAAAAATCTTACAAGCTCGATTTTCTTTTTGATACGGCTATTGCCTAAGATTATACCCGTGATGTAAACACTCAAAAATCCGTTACCGCCAAGAATAGTCGGCAAAGCGTAAGACAAAAGTGCAATCGCAACCACGAAAATTTCCTCGATACCGCTATTTTCAAAATCAATTCGTTTTAAAGCCTTTGAAGAAATATAGGCAATTGCAAACCCGAAGATCACCCCTACCCCAATCTGCAAAATAAGAGAAAGGATAAAATCCGTACTTTTATTCGCCGCCATAGCAGACAGAATAAGAGTCGTCATCATATACGCCACGGGGTCGTTGCTTCCGCTTTCCACTTCCAAAACAGATGCAAGATTATGCTTTAAGTTAAGCTTTTTATACCTAAGTATCGAGAAAACAGACGCCGCATCGGTAGAACCGATAACAGAGCCTATCAGAAGTCCTTCTAAAAGCGAAGTTTTCAAAACGAAATGACAAAAAAATCCCGTAAGTGTTGCCGTTACGATAACTCCCAGAGAAGAAAGCAGAATTGACTGCTTCGCAACGGGTTTTGCGGATTTCCAGTTGGTACCGAAACCGCCGTAAAACATAATAAAAATAAGAGCAACAGAACACACCTGCTCGGCGAGTTTAAAGTTATCAAACTCAACCTTAAAAATCCCGTCAGAGCCCATAAGCATACCGAGTAAGATAAAAATCGAAAGCACAGGTACGCCCACGCGGTTTGAAAACTTATTTGAAAGAATGCAGATAATTAAAATCAAAGCACAAACAAGCAAAACAAACGGCATATTCCATCCCCCTTTAGAAAAATAACCCGTCGTAAAGACGGGTTTACTATTAAATATTATACCAAAAATACCGATATATGTCAATTATTTTATCGTTATAATTTCGTATTCATCCATATCGGAAACCGTGAATTCAACGTATCCGTCAGCAAAGCTTACGTCACTTAATTTCGCACCACGAAGGGACTTTATTTCACCCTTAACGTCATCAAGCGCTACCTTCACCTTCACGTCGTTAAGTTTTATAATACGGTTTAAAGGTCTTTCCATCTCACCCGTGAAGTTAATGCAATGAAGCGCATAGCCGTTTTTAGTCCTTCTTAATACCATTTCAACCGAGCCGGGCGCATCGGTATAAACAATTGGGTCTGCAAGGCGTTTAACGGTATTTTCAAAAATCTTCTTAACGTCAGGATTGGAATAAGTCTTGTAAAACTCGAAAACAGTGCCTGTAAAGTAAAATACTTTACCCTTGCCAAATTCAGTTTCAACTATCGACGGATACCATTCTGTCGGGAAATCGGTGTATCGGCTCGACATAGGCTTTGAGTATTCACCGTGCACCCTGCCCGAAACTTCCGCTTTAACAGAAAGCAAAGCGGAAGGAAGCTTAATCCAGCTTGTGCCGTCAAAAATATCACTGTCTCTTGCCATCATATATCCGTTGCCGAGAGCGTGATAGCTTTCATATCCGCAAACCTTTTTAATGCTCTGCAAATCAGAAAGCTGAGGCTTTTCAAGGCGGTTTCCATCCTCATTAAAGAAGCCTGTATCGTAGCTTAATATAAGATTACCGCCATTTTTTACAAACTCTTTAATCTTTTCTGCTTCTTTGTCACTTACACATGCACAGGTCGGCATAATAAGCAAATCGTATTTTGAAAGGTCTCCGTTTGTCACGTTTACTTCGTCGATAACGTCGTGCTGGATATGACATCTTGAAAGCATTTCATAAGCACCGTAGAAAGCGTTGTAATGGTCACTGAAAAACTCGTCACCATCCCCCACCGTTTTATCAAGGGTCTCCCTGAAATCGGATATAGCAACGCTCGACTTATAGTAATTGGCAGTATTCTGGCTCCACATCAAAGCCACACGGCTTACAGACTTATGGCCTGAAAAAATCTCCTCGTTCCCGAGAATAAACTTGTTCATTTCAAGCGCCATCTGACCGCCTTTGGTGTTAATCTGGTCAGTAGGTCCGTGAAGTCCGTACCAGACGTTTGCACCGTTTGCAATAGCCTGAGCATAGTAAAGCAAAGTTTCCTCGGCAGTGTGCATACTATAACTCCACGGCTTGTAGTCACCCGCAATAAAGATAACGGTAGGTTTACCATCACTCTGACTTTCAAGGATTTTCGCCATAGGTGAAACGGGCCAGTTGGTAGACGTCTTATCTGCCCATACAAATCCACCCTCTGCACCCAAAAAATCAACGTAGCGGTTAAGCTCACGGGTATTTGAACCGCAAATATCGGCACACAAAGCAGAGTTGTTAAGATAAACAATTGCTTCAGGTTTAATCTTTTTTACTACCTCACTGCACATTTTGACAAAACGTGAAGCTTTCATAATGTTGTACTTCATTTCTTCAACGGGAGTAGCATCGTCAATAGATTTTTTGTAAAGCTCTTTAAACTCCTTCACACAATGGGGGCAATAGCATTTCCCCATAACGACAGGACCGTCGAGGAAAACACCGTCTATATCGTGATTTGCAAGGTTTGTAAGGTCTTTTTTCACCTTTTCCATATACGGCTTGTTCACACAAAGGTATCCACCCGTATGATAAGCGGGTAATCTGCTACCGTCTTTTTGTCTTATAAGACATTCCTGATAATCGTTTAACTGCTTTTCGTTTACAAAATGAACGTTATAGTAAACTATCTCACGAAGTCCTTTTTCCTTTGCTTCTTTTAAATATTTTGTAAGCTTTTCGCCGTGAAGATGTTCTTCATAAATCGCAGAATATCCGTTAGCGTGTGTATGTAAAAGCTGTTCTACGTTAAAATGCTTTGAACTGTAATTTCTGAGCACCTCAAAACTATCGGGAATTTCGCACTGTACAGCTGAAATCACCATAGGTTTTTCGTACCATTTTTTCATAATATCATCTCCTTAACGTTTGTATTTTACAATAGTTAAAATTAAAAATCAAGACTTTTCATAAAAAGATTTTTGTGTCAAATATTTTTTTAACGGAATATGATAGAGTAACAACTTCAGGGAGGGATTTTTATCAAAACGCTTGACTTCTTTTTAGGGGGGAACACCAAACTGGGGTTTCTCTCCCTTTTTGACGAAATAACAAAAGATACTACCCTTGAAAGACTTTTTATAATCAAAGGAGGACCCGGTACGGGCAAATCAACCCTTATGAAAAAAATGGTTGAAAACAAAAGCTTTTCAGAACGTATCCACTGTTCTTCGGACCCTTTTTCGCTTGACGCCGTCATTATCCCCGAGATAAAAGTAGCTGCCCTTGACGGCACTCCTCCACACGCGGTTGAGCCTTTGTACCCTGGTGCTTTTGAAACAACTGTCAATATGTCGGACTGTTGGGATGAGGACGTTTTACGAAAAAACCGCGAAAAGATAATCGACGTTTCCAAAAAAGTAAGCTCATATCATAACCAGTGCGTCGCACTTTTGAAAGCTTTATCTTCCCTTATTTGCGACAACTCTGAAATCTGCTCACAGTATATTAAAAATGACAAAATCAAAAAGACAGTAAAAAGTATCACCGACCGTGAAACAAAGCAGATAAAAGGAAAAACACCTCTTGAAAAAAAGCGTTTTCTCTCATCAGTTACTCCGAAAGGCTTTATCCTTTTTACCGATACAGTTAAAAACGTATGCGACAAAATTTATCTTTTAAAAGACCCCTACGGCGGTGTGAGTGAAGCTTTCATCGAAGAAATCCGTAAAATAATTCTTAAAAAAGGTTTTGAAATTTATACGGCTATTTCCCCTCTCACCTTAAAACCCGAACATATCCTTGTCCCGAAGCTTAAACTCGGCTTTTTAACTTCCACAAGCTTCTTACCGCTTGAAAACGCAATAACACCGTACAGAACAATTCACTACACCCGTTTTTGCGATACTGAAAAATTAAAATTCCGTAAGGCGCGTATGAAGTTCAACTTAAAAGTCGCAGGCGAGCTTTTAAACGAAGCAGTCTGTGCCGTCAAAAATGCAAAAGAAACCCACGACGTCTTAGAAAGCTTTTACAAGGAAGCCATCGACTACGATAAAGTAAAATCGAAAACCGACTCAGTGCTTAAGAAAGTGGAAAACCCGCCGCAATAAAGCGACGGGTTCTCCGTGTGTGATAAAACAGTCAATCCGGTTTCCCGGAGGCTGGCGAATATTAGAACAACGACTAAAAATTATGTTGTGTCGTTGTTACATACTTATTATAGCACGTATTTTTGTCGAAATGTGTCAAAATTTGTAACAAATAAAAATTTTTTTTATTTTTTTGAAAAATTTTCGCAAATCGGGGTGTCGGGCATCACTCTGTTCCCCTCGCCCTGCTTTACGTTTCTTGAAAAATGAACACCGCGTCTTTTACAGAAAAAGCAGTTGTCCCTTCTGTAAACGGTGTCACGCAAATCCTCGTAAAAATACTTACAGTCTTTACAGGTCATTTTATTATTCTGCCTTTTGAGGGTGCTTTCGCGGGTCTTTCTTTGGTACCGATGTCGGTAAAGACCGCTTCTTCTTCCTCTTTTATAATACCCTCTTTTTCCTCAAAAGGTGTCACAATGTATTTTACAATATAAGGATACGCGTTGTAAACCTGAATAAATCCCATAGTGGAAAAGGCAATAAGTCCCAAAATAAGATATCCGTACGGCAAAAGTACAAATGCAACAGCAAGTACCAAAGCTGAGAAAATCAAAGAGAAAATATTGCTTTTAAGACCTATAAAGGAAAAAATAAAAGCATTTTTAAATATGTGTTTAAGCTTTAAGTCAACAGTAACCGCCATAAGATAGGTGTAAAAACGCATAAAGGTAAGTATAATAACCACCAAAAGCGAGATACCCGCAGGGAGGAATTTAAGCTTACTATCAATGTTAAGATAAAAATAAAAAGCAAAACCTGCCACTGCAGTAAGTGGTATATCTATAAAGAAAATGGCAAGAGACTGCTTGAAGTTTTTCTTAAAAGCCTGAAAGAAATCATAGCAAAGAAAGGTAGAACGCGTATCGGCGTAATTTCTTAAAACGTACACCATACCTGCCGTTGCAGGGCCAATTGTCACAACAGGAATGCAACACAAAAGGTATAAAAGATTAAGCTCCATAAGTTTCCAGAGCTTTCTTAAATAAAGCTCCCAGAAGTAGAAAAATCGGTTTTTTCTGGTTTCCCCTTTATCTACACCGGGACCGGGTTTTGAGTAATTGAACAATGCCATAAAAAGTATTTCCCCCAATCGTTAACATTAATAGTATGGGGGATTTTTTGAGTTTTGTCAAGTAAAAAAAGCCTTAATTTATAAATTTACAAATCGTTTAAAAAGTTCACTCGTTATTCCGCTTATAATTGCCGAAAAAACAATAAGCAAAAAGATTATAAGAAACCTTTTTATATATTTTGAAAGTGCTTTTTCAAAAATCTCCTCCCCACCCTTTAAAAGGCTCAGGAAGATTTTGTTTGAAAGCCTTAAAGACTCCCTTGCAGAAAGTATTACGGAAAACCCTGAAATTATAAACGAAGGCATCAAAAGTAAAAGAGAAAACAGTATTCCCTTTATCCCCTCGTTTAAATAAATGTGCCCAATTGCCGTACCAAATCCCACGCCGTTAAAAAACACTGTAAAAAACGAAACGGGCTGTCCTATCCCCGAAAAGCCGTTAAGAAATAAAATCAAGAAAAAAACGCACCCTGAAAAAAGCGTCGATAAGAAAACGGATAAAAAATCTTTCTCAGTCCGCATTTTAAAAAATGTATCGGAAACCTTTATGAGCACTTCTTTTTCAGAACCACGAAAGACAAATCCTCCGTAGAAAACCCCAAGTAAAAATATAAGGCAAAGCACCTTAAACAGTATCTTTTTACTGCCTTTGTCCACCTTTACTTCATACTCGTTATCAAGATATAAAACTTCATTCATAACTTAACTTCCCTTCTGTAAAGTATTTTGACTTACACCAAAATATATGCCCCAGAAATGAAGTTTATTACAAATATCCGTTTTTAATGGGCGATATTATCTCCGTCTACCACCATTTTAATCGTTCCGTCAGGATTATAGTATGTTCTTCTCAATTCTTTTTGTCTGCCGTCAGCATCCCCTTTATCATATTCAGAAACAAAATCAAGGCTTCCGTCGGAATTATAAAGTTTTGAATATTTCATCAGCCCATTTTCATATTCGAAGATATAATAATATCTGATTGTTCCGTCGGGATTATGTCTGGTTTCACGGTATGTATGATTTTTCTCATCATCTTCATAAGTGAAGTACCCTTCCATAGTTCCATCAGGGTTATATTCTGTAAAACGTACACACTCACCATCTTTATTATTTTCATAAACAAGCTTAATTTTTCCGTCAGGATAATACACTGTATGCTTCAGCTCTACTCCATTTTCATATTCACGAATTATGGACACAGTTCCATCTGTGGTATAGCTTGTCCAACGAAGGTAATCTCCGTTCTCGTCATATTCGGTAATGGTATAGCTGTCACCAAAATTCTTTCTTTCAACTGTGGGCAACTCTCCGAGTACTTTTGCAATTTCAGGCGTTTTACCCGCCTGTTTGATAGCTTCTTTGAGGGTTTTCCGCAACATATTTGTATCTTCTTGTGTTTCATAGAATTTAATAAGCGCAATATACGGTTTATCCTGCTTTGGATCGAGTTCAATCGCTTTCCTGAAAGCAGCTTTACCCTCATCGAATTTCTTTTCCTCGAAATATTTTATCCCCATATTATACTGTTCTTGCCATGGTTCTTTTTGGATAACAACACGACTTTCGGCTAAAGGCTCATTTTCAATAATATCATTTTCCTGTGAGGACTCATTTTCAACAACATCACTTTCCTGTGAGGACTCACTTTCAACGATTTCTTCAACGGACATCTTTTCGACACACCCACTCAACACAACAAAAACGGAACATAAAACAATAACCATTACTAAAACTATTAACTTTTTCATTTTCTTCATCTCCTTTATGTTGTTATCTTAATTTTACCACATTTTCTCAAAATTTTCAACGGTGTAAAATTTAAGCCTCCCTATCAGGGGTTGTAGGGGCGGATATCATCCGCCCGAAAATAAAAGAGCAAGGGTTTGTCCCTTGCTCTTAAATACTATTTCGACAACTCGTATGCTCTTTTCACGCATTTTTCACAGCAATCGGCAATTGCCTTTTGCAGATTATTTTCTGCTAAGCCTTTGAGTCCTTCAATCGTCGTACCGCCTTTTGAGGAAACCATCGTGATAAGCTCGTCAATACTCTTACCCGAATGCTCCATCATATCGGCAGCACCACGCATAGCCTGACAGAAAAGCTTTAAAGAAGTTTCTTCTCCGATGCCGTTATCAGCACCATATTTTATAAACCCTTTTGCAAACTCGTAAAGGAAAGCAGGACTGCTACCATTCACGGGAATAACTTCAGGTAGCTTATCGGAAGGAATTTCGCACACTGTACCTGCACAGGAGAAAATCTCCTTTACAACCGAAAATTCTTCTTCTGTTGTAGGCTCAACCCTCGCCATAGCAGTAGCACCTTGTCCCAAAAGCAAAGGAGTATTCGGCATTACGAGTACAACCTTAACGTCATCACAGAGTGCTTCTTTTATAGCTTTTGCAGTAATTCCTGCGGCAATAGAGATAAACACCTTGCCTTTTAAATCAGCACCCTTTATCTCGTTAAACATCTCAGAAAAGTTCTGTGGTTTTACTGAAAAAAGGATATAATCAGAGCTTTCAACAAGCTCTTTCGCGGAATTTACGGGACTTAACCCAACGTCGGAAAGTGACGAAGTTTTTTCCTTATCGATATCGTAACCGAAAAAGGAAATTCTCTCCCCCATTCCTTTTTTAGCACCTCTTATAATGGCGTTTGCCATATTTCCGCAACCGATAGCACCAAGCTTAATCATAATTTACTCCCCGAAAGCTTCACTGGCTTTCATCATAATCGCACATTCAAGGCGTTTTTTCTCAAGCTCACAGCTTAATTTATGAGGCTTCAAGACACTGCCGTTAAACTGTAAGTTATTCGCATTACAACCGCCCGAGCAATAGAATTTAGCCCAGCAGTTAAGGCATTCTTCCTTTCCGTAGATGTTGGCTCTTGCAAAATAATCCTTACGTTCCAAATCGAAAGTATTATCGTAAAGTGAGCCCATCTTCCATTCTTCCATACCAACGAACTGATGGCAGGGATAGATATCACCGTCAGGAGTAATTGCAACGTATTCGTTACCGCAACCGCAACCACGAAGGCGTTTGATAGCGCAGGGACCCTGATCAAGGTCAATCATAAAGTGGAAGAAGTTAAAGCCTTTTTTATTTTTCTTGGCATCTAAAAGTCTTACCGCAAGACGCTCGTATTCTTCAAAAATAACGGGCAGATGTTCTTCTCTTAACGCGTAATCGTACTTAGGGTCAGTTACAACGGGTTCAACAGACACCTGGTCGAAGCCCAATTCGTTCATATGGAAAACGTCATCAGCAAAATCAAGGTTTTTAGCGGTAAAAGTACCTCTTACGTAGTAATCCTTGTCACCTCTCTGATCCACAAGCTTTTTGTACTTGGGAACGATGGAATCGTAAGAACCAGACCCATCAACACGGGGACGGAAATAATCGTTTACATCCTTTCTGCCGTCGATGGAAAGGACTACGTTTGACATTTCTTTATTGATGTACTCAATTTTATCGTCAGTTAAAAGAATTCCGTTTGTAGTAATTGTAAAGCGGAAATTCTTGTTATGCTCTTTTTCCTTGCTTCTTGCGTATTCGACAACCTGTTTTACAACCTCAAAGTTCATCAGAGGCTCACCGCCGAAGAAGTCAAGCTCAAGATTTTTTCTGCCCTCGGAATGCTCAATGAGAAAATCAATAGCACGTTTACCCGTTTCAAAATCCATAAGCTTTCTGCCGTGACCGAAGTCACCCGTAGACGCAAAACAGTATTTACACCTTAAATTACAGTCGTGTGCGATGTGTAAACACATTGCCTTTACAGGCGATGCAACAAGCTTGTCTGCAAACTGAACGTAATCGTCCTCAGAAAAAAGGATGCCGTTTTCGTACATCTCAAAAAGCTCTGCATAGGCATCAAGAATTTCTTCTTTGGAAAACTCTTTTGACAACTCATTTATAACCTTTTCGGGACATTCCTTTGTCATGGGAGGTGTGATAAGGTCTAAAAGGCGGTATGCCGCATCATCAACCACCGACACTCCCCCGCTGTGAACGTCAAGCACTATATTAAATCCGTTAAGACGGTATTTATGTATCATAAAATCATCCTTGTCTAAAAGTAACCCCCGCCGTCAGGCAGGGGTCTTAAGATTATTTGTTTTCTGTGTTTTCACATTTCTGATTAGCAACTGTGCAGGAAGTTTTGCAAGCGGACTGGCAGGAAGCCTGACATTCGCCGCAACCACCTTTAGCTGCAGATTTCTTAAGATTGCATTTGTTAAGAGTTTTTACGTGTTTCATAATTTATTCTCCTATCTTTTTTGTTTTGCGTTGACCCCGAGAACTCCTCCCGTCATGGCCGACACAATAATAACGACTGATTTAATAAACCCTCCCGCAGACGGTGAAAACTCTGTAAACAGTAATGACAATAACGTTAAGATTATTGCCAGTATAACACCGAGAAGAGCACCCGTCAGAAGTCCTTTTTTCTTAAAGATTACTGACGTAACGTACCCACCCGAAACTCCCATAAGTAAAACGGTTACCGTCATAATCAACGGCATAAGCTTCGGAGAAAATAAACTGAGAGCAAAAGCTAAAAGCACTGAAACAACCAAAGCCGTCAAAGCTGAAGTAATTACTCCCATCAAAAGCGAAAGAGTAAGGATACTACCCGTATTTTTAAATTTCATACCGCCACACTCCTTTTTTAAATGAATATGGCGAAAATTCAAAAATTATGCCTGAGTATCGTGAAGAGTTTCGTTAGACTGAATTGCCCAACGTTTAATGCGGATTTTATCTCTGTCAGAGCCTGTTTCGATAACAACAGTATCTTCTCTCAAAGAAACTACACGGCCAACGATACCGCCAACTGTTGTAACTTCGTCACCAACCTGAACGTTGTTACGCATCTGCTGTGCTTCCTTCTCACGTTTTTTCTGAGGACGGATAAGGATAAACCACATAATTACAAAAAACAAAATCATGGGCAGGAAAGAAATAATCATTTCCATTGTACCGGGATTATTTGGCATTTTAGTACCTCCAAAAATTATTTAATACACCTATTATACATCATATTTTACAAAGTTTCAAGGGGTTTAGGAAATTTTAGTTAATTTCCTGCAAAATAAGATGTAATACCGTCTGCAGTGTATTTTGCAAAGGTTGTGACGTTTTCAGGTTTCTTTAAGACAGCCATTTCCTGAGAGTTTGTAACGAATCCGTATTCGACTAAAACGGATGCAAACTGTTTTTGTCTTGTAACTGCAAATTCACTGAACTTATAACCGCGGTTTTTAGCGCCCGAGCTATACTCCATCATAAGGTACGCCTGATAAATGGAAGTGTTGATATTCTTTGCAAGTGGCATCGAGAATGGTGTGTTATAGTAGGTTTCAACACCACGCGCCGATGCAGAGCCCGAGTTATGATGAACTGAAATATAAATGTGCGGTTCCCAGTCGTATGCCGTCTGACAACGTTTATAAAGGTCTTTGAAGTCCTCTTTGTCGGTGTCGAGCATATAAACTGTGGCACCACGTGCTTCAAGCTCGTCACGTAAAGCCATAGACTTATCAAGGTTTAACTTGGACTCATAGCTTCCGTCGATACCGATAGCACCGCTGTCCTTATTCTTGCCACCATTGTTTCCGTGACCAGGGTCAATAACAATACGTGCGTCCGAAAGACGTCTTATCGGGTTAAAGAAACGCAACGTAAGTGTTCCGTCGTCGTACTCGGCATAAGCACCGTAATACTTGCCTTTTTCGGAAAGAGTAAGCTCGATAACACCCTGTTTTACGTTACCTGACTTGGTAGTATACCAGTCGATATCCGAAAAAGCAGAACCTGACGGAAGTCTTACTTTAGAAACGTCAATATCCGCAGTATAGTCAAGTGTAATCACAACTTTGTCGGGTTTATATGCCGTAACCGAGTTACCGCTTGAATAGGTAAAGGGTTGTGCTTCAACGTTAAACGGCACGTTCCAGTCATTTTTAATTTCAACGTAAGTCATTTCATCGTCAGTTGAAACACTGACACCTGAAACAACGCTTTCTTCAACCTTTGCATTGTTTGATACAACGCGTACGTCGTCTTTTTTAACCTTTCTTCCTGACTGAAGCTCGTAGGTTGTGTCATTGGTACTCTTTATAAAATCAATTGTACCCTCGGGAAGATTATAGTAATAAGGTGCCGCGTAATCTTCGCCCTTATCCTCGGTTTTGAAAACGTCGATATATTTCTTTGTTACCTCAACCTTAGCACCGCTTACCGCCTCAAGGCTTGTATCATTATTACCCGAAGAATCGGCTTCAATGTTAACGGGAGTTTTCATACCGCGAAGTCCCGCAGTACGTTTTGTTTCGGTTTGGTTGTTTAATTTTCCCGTAAATTCTATAGCACCTAAGTTTTCGCCGTCATAAACCGCAGAAAACTTATAAGTACCCTCAAACCAGTAAAGTGAGCCTTCCTTTTCGGTGGTACGCTTTAAGGTCACCGTCTTACCGTCGATTTTCGCCGAAACGGTAGCGGAATAATCCGAAAGTGCCCTGAGCTTTAAAGTCTGCCCCTTATAAACAGAAGTAATACCTTTAGGCTCAATTGCAGAAAGTATCTGTTTTTTAACGCCCGAATTTGCCGCCAACGTATTCACCGTACCGAAAACGAGCATAAACGCCGTGAACACGAAAAGCAGTTTCAATATCTTTTTAAACATCCTATTCTCCTTTATTCAAAAAATGAGCCGTAGCGGAAGTAAACCACACCGCAAACGTTCGGATATTCCTTTACTTTTTCTGTCTGTTTTTCAAGAATATCCTTGTCTTTTATCCATTCGTTTTGTCCTTTTCCCGCATACTTATCAAACTGTCCCACCTTGTAAGCGGCAAGTCCCACAAGCACTTTAACCTCTGACACACTGCACCAGTTTTCAAGTGCCTTTTCAAAGCTTAAAGCCTCGTTTTCAAAGCCGTAATAAATCTGCGGAATTATATAGTCACAGTACCCTGACTGCGAACACCATTTTTTTGAGTCACTGTAAATCACCGAGTAATTGTAATCCATATTCCCCGTCGGGCTTATGCTGAAAATACTGCCCTTTTCTTTTGTGACTTCGTATAGCTCTTTGACCATCTTATCGGTGTTTTCACGTCTTTTTGAGGCGTTTGAATTATCCTTTTCAAAAGGAAGATTCGCAGGATAAAAATAATCGTCGATATGTATCCCGTCGATTTCGTAGTTTTCTAAAATCTCATAAACACCCGAGGTTATAAGATTTCTTACTTCCTCACTTTCGGGATTTAGGTAAATCCTCCCGCCCTGTTCAAAAACACAGTCGTTTTTTTCGTCATACCAGCGCTTGACGGCGTAATTATCAGCAACAGAATTTATCTCCTCAACCGTCATACACCGCATCGGATTTATCCACCCGTGCAAAGAAAGGTCGTTTTCTTTTGCCACTTTAACCATAATATCAAGAGGGTCGTAGTCCCCTTTTACATACTTTGAACGCGGAAAAAGTTTAGACGGATATATACTGTCACCAAACGGTCTTAAATGCACAAAGAGTGTATTTACACCAATACTTTTGCAGTTTTCAAACATCTTTTCAATCTGCGTTTTAAAATCCTTTTCGTCCTCGCACTTTAAAGGAACTGCAAGGTCGTGATAAGAAAGCCAGATGCCGTTTACAGGCTCTGTTTTTTCCTCCACGGCGTAAAAACTGCACCCTGAAAAAATCAAAACCGACAAAATCAAAGAAATAATTTTAATAATCATTGCATTCCCCTCCGCAAGAATATATGCGAAAAGAAATACGTCTATTCTATTATAAAGATTTTTCGCCCAAAAATCAACCTTTTCTATAAATTCCCTCCTTATTTTACAAAAAATTAAAAATTACAAAAAACAAAAGGCTCCCCCGCAGGAAAGCCTTTTAAAGTTTACAGTTTAGAACTATGAATTTGACTTTGTCAAATGTTATGATATGATTGCTTTTAAATAAAACATTACCGTCAGGCAATTCATAACACGGCAACGCCGTTCATAACTGATAGTTTGCCACAAGGCAATCATAACTGTTAATATTGAAGTTATTCAACATCAATATTCACTGAATTTTCTGCTTTAACTTTTTCACAGAAGAAACCAACATTCTGCGCATACTGATACATTCTTTTTGTAATGTATCAAATTCTTCCTTTGAAATACTCCGCGTTTCAAATAACAATTCAAGCCAGTATTCGCTTTCGTTACATTCTTTCAGAGATATTTCAAATTTAGATATTAAATCCTTGGTTCCTTGAGCGTATTGCCCTTCGTGGATATTAGCACCAACTGATGTGCCTGAACGAAGCAATTGATTTATCATAGCGCCTTCAACACCATTTTGCTTCATTTTTCTGCAAAGCATAATTATTGATTTAGCAAACTCTTTTGATTTCGTTCTTAAGATACTTTCAGACATAAAAACCTCTTTTAAAGTTTACAGTTTAGAACTATGAATTTGACTTTGTCAAATGTTATGATATGATTGCTTTTAAATAAAACATTGCCGTCAGGCAATTCATAACACGGCAACGCCGTTCATAACCGATAGTTTGCCACCAGGCAATTCATAACACGGCAACGCCGTTCATAACTGATAGTTTGCCGTCAGGCAATTCATAACACGGCAACGCCGTTCATAACTGATAGTTTGCCACCAGGCAATCATAACTGTTAATATTGAAGTTATTCAACTTCAATATTAACTGTAAATTCTCCAACCTTAATCTTAAAGTTCTGACCTTTTTTGAGAAGCATCTCGGCCATCTCGGCGCCGTTTACGCTCATAGTGAGGGTTTTCTCAAAGGTCTGAGTAGGTTTAAAGGAGTCTTTGGTGTTGATAGTAACACTTTCAACTTCCTCGGTATCTTTTTCCTTGCCTGCAAGGGGGTTAAAGTCAAGGTTTGAAAACTTCTCAGGCTCTTTTTCGGTAAGGAAGCTCTGAGGTTTGGGAGTTTCATTCATAAACTGAGCCGTAACGTCAACGAAGTTTTCATCGTTATCGTCGGGCAAAAGGGGTAAGCTTAAAACCTTTGCTTTCTGTTTTTTGCTGATAACAGCGGCAATAATAAGCAAGATAAGTTCAATAAGCAAAAGTGCCGAGAAAGGAATTGCAATAAGCATTACAAGTCCGTCAAAATCACAAACAAGGTCGATTACATAACCTGCAAAAGGTACTGAGAAGCTTACTTCACCGAAAATATCGGAAGCAGTAAGTGTCAACGCCTCGGTATCGGCATCGCCTTTTAAAGAATACGCAAAAGCGCCGTCAACGTAATCTGCAGCCACAAGTCTTTTAACGGGATAATATCCGTCCTGCATATGAAGCATTAAGATATCGTCAACGTAGAAAAAGGTAGTTTCCTTTGTGGGAGTATAAAAAACTGCACTTCCCTTTGAAATCTGAGGTTCCATCGCAGAGTCACCGACAGACGCTACGTTGTAACCGAAAAGCTCGGGTAAAGTATCTTTTTCGCAATCACTGTAAACTTTAAATCCGAAAGCGGATACAGCTCCAATGACAATAAAAAATACGATAAAAATAATCAAAGCCCAGATTCTTAAAGCACGTGCTCCTGATTTTTTAGCCATATCAAAATCTCCTGTCGAAAAAATAAATATATATAAATATTATCCTATATTTTGTCGGTAATGTCAATAGAAAATAAGAAAAACGGTCGCGTTTGCAACCGTTTTTTGATTTAAAACCCAAAATATTCTTTTGCGTTTTTGTAGGATATTCCCTCAACAATTTCTTTTAAGGCATCAAAGTCTTTGGGGTATTCCCCGTTTTCGACCCATTCACCCAAAAGGTTACAGAGTATTCTCCTGAAATACTCGTGTCTTGTGTAGGAAACAAAGCTTCTTGAGTCAGTAAGCATTCCAACGAAATTACCTAAAGCTCCTAAGTTTCCTAAAGCTTTCAGTTGAGTTTCCATACCGTCTTTGTTATCGTTAAACCACCAGCCCGAGCCAAACTGAATTTTGCTTTTAGCCTCCACGCCCTGGAAGTTACCGAGCATCGTACCCAAAACGTAATTGTCTTTCGGATTTAAGGTATAAAGGATAGTTTTAGGCAATGCGTTTTCCTTTTCAAGGGTGTTAAGAAGCTTTGAAAGTGGTCTTGCCACCTCGAAATCGTTAACCGAGTCGAAGCCCGTATCAGGACCTAAAGCTTCAAACATCTTTGAGTTGTTGTTTCTGAGTGCGCCGATATGAAGCTGCATTGTCCAACCTCTTTTAGCGTACTCTTTGCCTAAAAAGACAAGCTTTTCGATGATATCATCATTAAACTCATCAACCGCGTGGTCGGAAAGACGGCAACCCACCTCATGGAAATAATCCATTCTTTCGGTAATATCGGGTTTGATTTCCGATAAATCAGGTCTAAACGTCGGCAAAACCTTAACTTCAAAATCCTTTAACGCCTTGTGATATTCAAGATTATCGTAAGGGTTATCGGTAGTGCAGATAACTTCAACGTTTGACCTTCTTATAAGATTTTTAGCAGAAAACTCATCCTTTTTAAGACATTCATTCACCCTGTCCCAGATAGCCTTTGCGTTCTTTTCGTTCAAAATAAGGTCGATACCGAAATATCTTTTAAGCTCAAGATGAGTCCAGTGGTAGATAGGGTTACCGATAAGCTTGGGCATCGTTTTTGCAAAGCACGTCCACTTTTCGAACTCATCCTTATCCCCCGTTATATATTCCTCAGGAATACCGTTTGAACGCATCTGGCGCCATTTGTAATGGTCACCACCAAGGAACAAATCATACGCCGATTTGAACTTATAATCTTCTGCAATCATTTTGGGAGAAAGATGACAATGATAGTCGATAATCGGCATATCCTTTGCAAAGTTATAAAGCTTTTTAGCCGTTTTTGTTTTGAGCAAAAAGTTTTCGTTAATAAATCCCATTATAATGTCACTCCGTCTTTGAAAATAGAAATTTCCCTGAAATCATTGATTTCGTTTTTGGTTTCTTCACCCGAAGCCACCCTTAAAACGAACTCCAAAAGCTCATCGGAAAGAGTGTCAATGCTCACGTCGTCAAGAATTGGTGATGCATCAAAGTCAATCCAGTTGCGTTTTTTCTCAAAAAGAGCTTTGTTGGTGGAAATCTTAACAGTAGGAACAGGTGCACCGAGCGGTGTCCCCCTACCCGTTGTAAACATTATAATATGAACTCCCACCGCTGTCAAGTTAGTAACGGCAACGATATCATTACCCGGTCCGTTTAAAAGGAAAAGTCCGTTTTCTTTAAGGGTATCCCCGTAATCAAGCACCCCCGAGATATCGGAAAATCCGCCTTTCTGAATACAACCGAGGCTTTTTTCCTCAAGGGTCGTAATTCCGCCCTCCTTGTTACCGGGAGAGGGATTTTCATAAATCACCTGATTATGCGATTCATAGTAATCCTTGAAGTTATTTACAAGGGACACAGTCTTATCAAAAATCTCTTTTGTCTTGCATCTCTGCATCAAAAACTGCTCGGCACCGAACATCTCGGGAACTTCTGTGAGTACCGCCGTACCACCACAGGAAACCACCTTGTCAGAAAACGCACCGACAAGCGGATTTGCGGTAATTCCACTGAAGGCGTCACTTCCGCCGCATTTAAGACCGATTTTAAGCTTATTAATACTCACCTTCTCACGTTTGAAGGTATCGGCATAGCAAAAAAGCTCGTCTATAAGCTTTTTGCCGTCTTCAAGCTCGTCCTCGGAGTCCTGACAGTTTAAAAACTTAACTCTTTTTTCGTTGTAGTCACCCAAAACCTCTTTAAAAACCTTAATGTTGTTGTTCTCACAACCGAGTCCCAAAACAAGCACACCACCTGCATTAGGATGATTTATAAGACCTTTTAAAATAAGCTGGGTAATTTTCTGGTCGTCACCAAGCTGAGAGCAACCAAAAGGATGCGGAAAATGCTTTGCACCCGTAAGCTTTGATAATTTCTCAGCCACCTTGTTTACACAACCTACCAAAGGTATAATCCACACTTCGTTTCTTATACCGACGTCGCCGTTTTCACGGACAAACCCGTCAAAGAAAAGTTCATGTGAAAGAGGCTTCACATCATAATTCACATAATTATACTTATATTCGTTTTTCCCTGAAAGGTTGGTTTTAAGGTTATGGGTATGGATATGTTCACCCTTTTTGATATCGCAAACGGCATATCCTATCGGTGTGCCGTACTTTATAACGTTCTCACCTTTTTTGATATCGCAAAGTGCGTATTTATGGCCGTTTTCAAGATTTATGAAAATGTTATCCTTTTCATTTATTATCATAAGCTTTTGTTACCTCATCACACAGAAAACTCAAATCTTCGCCCCAGAAATCGACGTTTGAAAGAATTTCCATAATAGATTTTTCTCTCATAAACTTTATGATTTCCTCATCGTCTTTCGGGTTACCCACCTTATAAAACTCGATAAGCCTTGCAAAGGAGAAAATAAGGTTTTGGGGTATCTTGTCAAATCGTTTGATATACTCAGAAATTGACGGCAAAACCCTCACCTTGAATTTGCTTACAGAGTTTAAGGAAATCGACTCACAAAGATGCTTTATAAACGGGTTTTTAAACCTCTCAAAAACATCGTCTGCATAAGACAAAAGCTCATCACGGGGCAAATCAAGAGTCGGAATAATCTCGTCGTATACGCATTTTTTCACAAACTCAGAGAGAGTTTTATCTTCCATACATTCCCCTACCGTCTTGACGTTAAGGAGTAAAGCGTACGGAATCATCGAAGTATGTGCGCCGTTTAAAATACGCACTTTTCTTGTTCTGTATCTCTCAAGATTATCGGTAAAGATAATGTTAAGTCCCGTCTTGTCAAGCGGAATTTCCGAAAGAATGCTCTTGTCACCCTCTATCACCCAAAGGTGGAAAAGCTCACTTGTATTGAGCATATTATCGGTGGCTTTTAATGGCAAATCCTCGTCTTTTGGGTAGCCCGTAACAATTCTGTCAACCAAAGTATTACAGAAGATATTTTCGTTTTCGACAAAGCTTTTAAACTCGTCGCCAAGTTCCCAAAGTTCCGCATACTTTAAGATAATTTCACGAAGCTTCTCCCCGTTCTTGTCGATAAGCTCACAGGGCAGAAAGATAAAGCCGTTTAACTTTTCCATAAATCTCTTGTAAAGCAAAACGGTAACTTTAGCGGGGAAAGAAGAAGGAGGCGAGTCAAACATCGTATCCTTCTCATCAAAGGCAATACCTGCTTCCGTGGTGTTTGAAACTATAAACCTCAAATCGGGATTTTTTGCAAGTTCAAGGTAGCTTTCAAAATCCTCATACGGGTTAATGCATCTGTTTATAACCGAAATTTTCTTCTCATCAACAGTAGCTTTTCCGTCTTTAAGCCCACGCATAACGTGAGTGTATTCGCACCCCTGAGCCATAAGTTGGTCACAAAGCCCCGTCTTTATCGGCTGCACCACCACAACAGAGCCCGAAAAATCGGTTTTTTCGTTTGTAATCTCAAAAATCCAGTCGGCAAAGCCTCTTAAAAATCCGCCTTCACCGAATTGTATTATCTTTTCTCTCATTTTAACATTTCCTTAATCACGGGCCATGCATCGTCGGGATAGAACTTATGTCCCCCGTGTCCTATAATGAGTTTTACGTTATCTTTTTCATAAACGTTCTTTATAATTTCAAAGCTTTCTTTAACGCCCTCAAGCGGGAAAATAGCGTCCTCGTCACCGCATACAACGATAAGATTTCTCGGTGCGATAAGGCAACCGATATCCCCCATATTGAAGTATCTTCTTACAGACGGAACATAGTTACAGTCACAATGTCCCATCGCAATAATAGAAGCTTCATAGGTACAAACGGAACACGAAGGCACAGAAAGTGCAATTCTCTTTTCAATAGCAGAAGCGTAGAATGTAGCAGTACCGCCACCCGAGTTACCCATACAGGTAATTTTTTTAACGTCAACAACGTCTGCAAAATGCTTTTCGAGTACGTCGATAAGTCGCATAATATCCCATACACGTTCACCGATAGCACATCTGCCCATCAAAAGTGTGGGGTCAGTTTTACTGAAATAGTCGATACATTCTGCATTTCCCTTTTCGTCCTGACCTGCACTTCCCATATATCTCTGTTCAAGAGTAACACCGCAGTATCCCTCTTTTACCGCCTGAACGGCAAAATCCCTGCCACCTGCAATGGATTTGTCATCCCCATTAAACTTAGCCTCACCGAGTGAAATATGCATACCCGTTGAATGCCCCTGAAGACAAATCACAGCAGGTACAGTACCTTTGATGTTTTTCGGACGAAGGAAAGACCCTCTTGCATAGTAGCCTTCCTCAGTCTGGAACTCAAAGTCAAACTGAGTATAATCACCTTTATCTTTCGTTTCGGTAACAGAAAAATCGTCATCACATTTTTCAAAAAGGTCAAGACCTAAAAGCTCCCAGAGTTTTGCATAGGCTTCTTTCTGCCACGCGTTAAAATCTCCGCCTTTAAATCTCAAAGAAGGCTCTTTTTTAACGACAACGTCTCTAATATACTCGTAAGAATTGTAAAATTTCATTTTAGATTTCCTCCAGTTTGCTCAAATCGTAATCTTTTAAGTATTCTTTGGTGTTAAGCACCATTTCTTTGAAAAGCTTTTTCGCATCGTCAATGGAGCAAGTTACAAGCGGATCGTTTACGAACACCGCAAAAATCTTATTTATATCACGCTCGGCAATCGCTTTGGACAAAAGCTCCTGCTGACCCGAAATTCTCGAAACGAGAGGATAAATTTCGGTGGGGATTTCCCCTGCCATAACGGGAGTAAGTGAGTTATCCCTGAACACTGCGTTTGTTTCAACCACTGCACCGAGAGGAAGATTAGGAATCTGTCCTACGTTTGGAATATTTACGTTTGTCACAAGCTCAGAAAGGCCTAAAATTGCTCTTATCTGTGCGATACCTTCTTCACCCGTTTCGGTAATCTTAACTGCTTCTTCACCGTTTTTAAGGCGTTCGCTCTTTTCAAGACGTTCTTTGTAATCTCTTACTCTGTGGGAAACGGGAGTAAGTGTAAAGCCCCATCTCTTAACGTTTTCAGGGCTTCCCAAGTACCATTCACCCTCGCAGAATTCAGCTAAATGTCTGTCCCCTGCCGCAGCTATGTATCCGTATCTTAAGAACAAATCGAGTTTTACCATCTCGCCCGATTCAAAAGCCTTGTTCATCCAGTTATCGTCAAGCTGTTCGCCGTGACCTTCCTTTGCATATCTGTTTGCAAATTCACGATACACGGGGAAAAGATCCATATTTTTATATTTTGCTTCGGTAAGCCAGGTAAAATGGTTGACAGAAACGGGGTTTACCTTGATTTCACTTCTGTCAACGCCCTTGATACCGCAGACGTCTTCCAAAGCACGGACTAAAATCTTCTGTGTGCCGAACACTTCATGGCAACAACCGAAAGCCTTGATTTCAGGGAAAACTCTGTAAAGAGTCTTAACACAAAGGGTCATAGGATTTGTATAGTTTATAACCCACGCGTCGGGAGAATATTTTTTGATATTTTCACCGATTTCCTCAAACATCGGGATAGTTCTCATAGCACGTACCACGCCACCGGGACCCGTAGTATCGCCAACCGACTGATAAATTCCATACTTTTCGGGAGTATGAACGTCAGAGCTCATCTCCTCTAAGGTAGCGGGAAGAATTGAAATTATAACAAACTGAGCACCCGTAAGTGCCTCTTTTATATTGTCCACGGCAACGTAGTTCCATTTTGATTTTGCACCCTCGCAGGTATTAAACTTGTTACCGATGATTTCGTTACTTTTTGCAGCTTCAAAATCAATGTCGTAAAGGTAAACGTCACCCGATACGTCACTACAAGCCGCAAGGTCACTCATAAGACCCCACGCCCAACCTTTTGAGCCACCGCCTATGTATGCGATTTTAACGTTTTCTGCCTGAGTTTTGTTGTAATTCATAAATATCACTCCTTATCTTAGATTATACAGATAAATTATCTTTTTTTCTATAAAAATTTACCGAATTTAACTTAAAACCAAGAAAATATTATTGCTTTTATAAAAATTATATGTTATTCTTAAAAAAAGAGGTGATTGAATGATTTTTGAACGTGCTAAAAAAAGCACCCCCGTTTCGATGCATTCCCCACATACCCATAAAGAATACGAGCTTTATTTTCTTATTGAAGGCAGTATGAAATACTTTGTCGGCAACGAGCTTTTTATATTAAACTCGGGAGATTTTATCTTTATCCCGAAAGGTGTTTTTCACCAGACGTCGTATAATCAGAACGGAAAAACCGAGCGTTTTCTTTTTTCATTTGACGACAGCGAATTAGACCATAGAATGTCACCCGTTTTAGAGGCACTCTGCATTGATAAAAAAATCACCGTAAACCCCGAAAAGCTTTATAAAATAAAACGCCTTATAAATATTATCGAAAACGAAAACAAAAAAAACGCCCCCGACTCGGAGCTTTTCAAAAAAATTCTTTTAGAAGAAATTTTAGTACTTATTTTAAGATACAAAAAATCCCCCGATATAAGCCTTTCAGAAAGCCATAAAACGATACAGGATATCGCAAAATACATCACCGAAAACGTTGGTGGTGACCTTTCACTATCTACCCTTTCAAGGCTTTTTTTAATAAGCCCAAACCACCTTTCAAACCGCTTCAAAAAGCTTACGGGTATAGGTCTTAACGAGTATATAAACATCACCCGTATCGAAAAAGCAGAACGGCTTCTTTCGGATAAAAGCTTATCGGTTACCGAAGTGGCAACCCTCTGCGGCTTTAACGATAGTAACTACTTTGCCGCAGTTTTTAAAAAGCTTAAAGGAATTACCCCCAAAAAATATGCAATGCTAAATAAATAAGAGCAGACAAAAGTCTGCTCTTTTTTTAAAATATAAACTGTACTAAAAACATATAAAGAAGCGTCCCCGCTACGATGCTTACAAGGGTATTGCGTTTAATAACGTACAAAACTACCACCGTCACCGATGCGATAATTCCAAAGCCAAACCCAAGCGCCATATATCCCGTCAGTACGGGAATGGTATCCTTAAAAACTCTTTTTAACACTTACTTTCCTCTTTTAAGCTTATAGTAAACGTTTTTCATAAAGTAATAAATACCAAGCTTTGCAAAGATATTACGCAAAACCTTTTCAACCTTCACTAAAAAAGTAACGGGCGTATATTTATTGAAAAGCTCCTCAGCGGTTAAAAGCTTGATATCCTTAAAGAAGGTTTCACGTTTTTCATTCGGTTTATGAGAATTATTCATTTCATAGGAATTTTCGCAGATTTCCTTGGCATTACCCTCGGAAAACCTTATTTTATCCTTGATACTCTCAAAAATCTCATACCCTTTTTTACTGTGGATAAGCATATGGGTCGTACCCTTGTTATCGTCAAAATCAGGGTTAATCTTCTGTGGGAAAAAGCAGTCCCACAAGGTGAAATCACTTACTCTTTCACTTGTCTTGAAATGACAGTCCGAACAAACGGGACGGCTTATCATCTCCATAAAGAAAAGCTTTAACATAGGGTCGTACTCGATACCGTTGTGGTAAAGGCATTTTCCGTTATTATAAAGGCTCATCGTAGAATGGGTATATCCTGAATACTTGTCCCTGAAATACACCTTATCAAAAATCGAATACCTTGACCTCTGAAAAGCTATATACTTTTCAAACACAAGCGGAGACGGTATTCCGTGACAAACAACGTCTTGCGTCACAAGGTTTTCATAATCACCGAAAACCCTTTTTATCCCCGCAATCTGGCAGGGCGTACCCGAATATAAAACGAGTCTTCCCTCTTCTAAAAATCCTTTAAGCTCGTTATAACTTGCTAAAATATCACTCTGTGCATACTTTGAGTTTCTGAATTTTGAAAGCTCGTCTTTGGTCACGGCAGAAGTATGCACAACTTTAAAGCTTTCATCATAAGACGCCCCAAAAACAACTCCGCCGTTTTCGATAACATACTCGGCAATTGCAGTAAACGCACCACCCGAGGTGCTTTCACGTCTTATTTTCTCATCCTTATGCTGAACAATAAAAACTTTTCTTTCAAAATCGCCTATGTCCTCTTCTTTGAAAACAGGACAGATATCCTTGCATTTATTACAGTTAACACAGATATTCTCATCAATTACGGGATATGAAAATCCTTCGTCGTCGGGGGTCATACTGATACAGTTAAAGGGACACACAAAAGCACAAGCACTGCAACCGCTGCAGTCTTTTTTGTCGATAATCAATACTCTATCCCCTTTCTGGCATTTATTCCCTTTTCATAGGGATGCTTTACACATTTGATTTCACTTACGTAATCAGCAACCTTTAAAAACTTTTCCTGAGGGTTGTATCCCGTTATAACCATTTCAAGGTTTTCGGGTCTTTCAAGAATAAGGCTGTCTGCTAATTCCCTATCTAAAAGATTACACTCATAAGCTCCGTTAAACTCGTCGATTATAAGCAAATCAACTTCACTTGAAAGTCTTTTAGCCTCAAGCAAAAGCTCGTTGTGTAAGCGTGTTACCTCTTTCTTTTCTTCATCGGTCATACAAAATGTAAAACCAAAATCCCGTTCAAGCCTTGTTACAGTAACGCCGTCAAGCTTTTTGAGCGCAGAAAGCTCACTCGAATGGGACCCTTTCAAAAGCTGAACGATGTGTACTTTCATATTATTCCCCGAGGCTCTTAAAGCAAGTCCCAAAGCCGCAGTAGTTTTTCCTTTTCCGTTACCGCAATAGATGTGAAGCATAAATATACCTACTTTTTAAAGTTTTTGATAGTCATACCGCCGAAAAGGCAAAATGCCTTTACGTTCAGAGTCAAAGCATCATCGTCAATTTCAGCATTTTTTCTCTTGTCATTAACACTGCCGAAAAGGCAGAAGGTGGTAAGATTCACGTTGACGTTTTCGGGGATACATATATCCGCTCCGCCGAACATCGCAAAAATCTTAACACGCCAGATATTCTTTATCTGCTGCTCGGTAAAGTTAAAAGAAGTGCCTCCGAACATTACAAAAAAGCGGGATTCTCCGTTTTTATTCAACTCGGTAATTCTTTTAACAAGACTACTCATAAATAAACACCATCCTTCCAAAAAAGCCGTACCAACGGGGTACGGCTTTGTGTAAAGCAAATTACTTTACGTTTAATTAGAAAGTTTTTCGATACCTTTTTCGATACGTTTCAAGGTTTCTTCCTTGCCTAAAATTTCTGCAAGTTCAACACCGCCGCCGGGTGTGAACTGTTTGCCTGAAACTGCAACACGCAAAGGCCAGAGAATTCTTCCGTTTTTCACTTCAAGACGCTCAATAAGAGCAAAAAGTGCATTATGGATGTTTTCAAGAGTCCAGTCGTTCACTTCACTGAGCACGGGGAGAATTTCCTTAAGTGCTTCAAGAGAATTTTCAGAATCAGTTTTCATCTTTTTGTGAGTATACATTTCGATATCATACTCGGGCAAAGCGTCGATAAAGTCAATCTGCTCAGGGATATCTGTGAAAAGCTCGGTTCTCGGCTGCAAAAGTTCAGCCACAAGCTTCATATCGATATCTTCACGTTTACAGCTTTCACGGATGTAAGGAGTAGCGTACTCGATAAATTTATCGGGAGAAAGCTTTCTGATATATTCGCCGTTTATAGCTTTGAGTTTCTGTGTATCGAAGATAGCAGGAGATTTGGAAATACCGTTTACGTCAAATTCTTTTATCAATTCTTCCATAGTGAAAATTTCGTTTTCACTCTTGGGAGCCCAGCCTAAAAGTGCAATGTAGTTTACGATAGCTTCATCAAGGTAACCCTTTGCAGCCAAATCTTCAAAAGAAGCATCGCCGTTACGTTTGGAAAGCTTTTCCGTTGCGTTCTTCATAACGGGAGAAACGTGGATATAGGTAGGAATTTCCCAGCCGAATGCTTCATACAAAAGATTATATTTAGGAGTAGAAGAAAGGTATTCGTTACCTCTTACAACGTGTGTGATACCCATTGTATGGTCGTCAACAACGTTTGCAAAGTTATAAGTAGGCATACCGTCAGCCTTGATAAGAATCTGGTCATCGAGAACAGAGTTTTCTACCGTGATATCACCGAAAACCTCGTCGTGGAAAGTGGTAGTACCTTCCGTGGGACATTTCTGTCTGATAACGTAAGGGATACCTGCTTTGAGTTTTTCCTCAACTTCTTCTTTGGAAAGGTTACGGCAGTGGCCGTCATATTTGGGAGCAATACCCGAAGCCTGCTGAATTTTTCTTACTTCTTCAAGACGGTCTTTGTCACAGAAGCAGTAATAAGCGTGTCCACTCTCAACAAGCTTTAATGCATATTCTTTAAACATTCCCATACGCTCACTCTGAACGTAAGGACCAACGGGTCCACCGATATCGGGACCTTCATCCCAGGTAAGACCTGTACGGCGAAGAGTTTTATATATAATATCAACTGCACCCTCAACGTATCTTTCCTGGTCAGTATCCTCGATACGGAGAATGAATTTACCCTCGTGCTTTTTAGCGAGAAGATAGGTAAACAAAGCTGTACGCAGGTTACCGATATGCATATAACCTGTGGGGCTTGGTGCAAATCTTGTTCTTACTGTTTTAAAATCCATTGATTTTACCTCCGAGAAATATTCTTTAACATAGTAATTTTACTCTTTTTTGAGGTTATTGTCAAGAAATATTGTATTTATATTTGAAATATGATATAATAGTTTCTCAAAGGAGGATTTTTATGAATGTTTTCAAAATGCTTAAAGTAGCAATCAAAAACTATATACAGAATTTCAGGGTATGTTTTTTGTACGGAACGTTGATTCCTTTCGCGATTTTTCTGTTCACGGGAGTACCTGAAATATTAGACCTTTTCGGTTACACCTTATGGCCTTTAAAGATTATCTCTATACCCTTTTCTTTCGTATCAACCTTTATTCTTTCATCGGTTTCGGTACTACCTGTCCTGATAGCGCTGACAAAACCTGCTCCGGACGGTCCGTTCACGTTCAAAGAACGTTTCTCCAAGAAATTTTTACCGTTCACCCTTTTACACGTCTTATTTTTAGTGGTTTTTGGAATTGCTTCGGCAATTTTAATCCTCATCGGTATTGTCTATTTTACAATCAACGCCGCTATCGGCAGCGAAATCGGATTTATCGTTTCACTTTTTGCAGTTATTCCGATAGCTCTTTTTCTCTCTTTTGCAGCGGAATCAATCACCCTTTACTCTTACATCGCAATTTCAACAGAGAACATAAAAGTTTCCACAGCGTTTACAAAAGGCTTTAAAATGTTCTTCGGTAACTTTTTCCGTTCATTAGGTCATTATATTTTCTTCGGATTTGTAACCGAATTCATCCCGATGATTTTTATGCGACTTACTCTTCACTTTGCAAGAAACTTTATAACAGCATCTTTTTTGTCGATTCAGGACGCTGTTATATCGATTGTATTTACTGTAATCACTTTCTTCCTTGTGTCTTTGAGTATACCGGTTTTCTATTCCTGCTTTGTTGAACTTTACCGCAAAAACTGGCTCAAAGAACATAATATCCCGATAACTCCCCCTCAGACCGAAGAAGAAATTTTTGAAACCCCCGACGATGAAACAATTTATCTTTAAGAGGTATTTATGATAGGACTTGGAACAATAATAAACTCAGGCGCCATCATTGTTGGCGGACTTTTCGGACTTTTACTCGGTAACAGAATTTCCGAGCGTTTCAGAGAAACGTTAATACAGGGCGCAAGTCTCTGCACCCTGTTTATCGGTATCAGCGGAGCTATTGAAGGAATGCTCACCTTTGACGGCAACACTTTAGTTTCCACCGACCAGTCACTTATGATGATACTGTCTTTCTGCTTCGGCGGACTTGTAGGTGAGCTTTTAAATTTGGAAAAACACATCGAAGATTTCGGTGAATTCTTAAAACGCAAGTCAAAAAGCGAAGGTGACAACCGTTTTATTGATGGCTTCGTCACTTCTTCACTCACCGTCTGCATCGGCGCTATGGCGGTTGTCGGCTCTATTAAAGACGGCATTTACGGGGACTACTCCATCCTCACTGTAAAAGCACTCCTTGATATGATTTTCCTTTTTATCATCACAGCATCACTCGGAAAAGGATGTATCTTCTCTGCAATCCCCGTATTTATTTTTCAGGGCTCAATCACCCTGCTTTCTAAACTTATCGAACCCATTATGACCGAAAAAGCCCTTGCAAACTTGTCGCTCACAGGCTCAGTGCTCATTTTCTGTGTCGGTGTAAACCTTATCTGGGGCAAAAAAATCAAGGTTGCAAACCTGCTCCCGACCATTGTTTTTGCGGTTGCTTTTTCGTTCCTATTCTGAGAAGTTTTCCCGTAGCTTTTCGAGTGCCTTTTTCTCAATACGGCTGACGTAAGACCTTGAGATATGAAGCATTTTAGCTACCTCCCTCTGGGTCATCGGACTTCTTCCACCAAGCCCGTAACGAAGATTTATGATAAGCCTTTCACGATCCGAAAGGCTTATTTTTATGCACCTGTGAAGCTCTTCGGACTTTAATTTCAAATCAATTACGTCGTCAAGATTTTCCTCATCGGCAATTAAATCAAGAAGTGTAAGCGGATTTCCGTCCTTGTCGGTCTCGATAGGGTCACTTATGTATACGTCCCCACCCGTCTTTTTAAGGCTCCTGAAATGCATTAAAATTTCGTTGTCAATACACCTCGACGCATAGGTTGCAAACTTACTCCCCTTTTCGTACGAAAACGTTGAAACCGCCTTTATAAGCCCAATAGTACCGATTGAAAGCAAATCGTCAGACTCAACCCCCGACCCCGAGTATTTTTTAACGATATGTGCAACAAGCCGCAAATTGTGTTCAATAAGCTTGTTACGTGCATCTATATCCCCTTTCTCCGCTTTTAAAAAGTACTCCTTTTCTTCTTTGAAACTAAGCGGTTTCGGAAACTTATTCTGCCTTTCAAGATGAAGCGCAAAAAATAAAAGATAAGAAAGTATTTCTGTAAACATATATCCACCCCCGTTAATGTATATGAAACTATCAGGGGTTTTAAACTAAAAAAGTCCACAGTTTTCCTGTGGACTTTTTTCTTATGCTATTCTGTCAAATACAGAAGACATATTATTGATTTTTCTGTTTATCTGCATTACGTCGGCATTGTTAACGACTGTATCGGTACCTGTAATTGCCGTAACGTTTGCAACCTTTTCTCTGTAATCTGCGTCAGCCGTCTGGCTAAATACAGAAGTCATATTGTTGTTTTTGCGGTTAATCTGAATGGCATCGTTGTTATTTACAACTCCGTCCTTCGTTACGTCACCGTAAAGCCAGATTTCAACGTCCTGCGTTACCTCTTCACTGCCAACAGTAATTTCATATTCTCTTGCCGTATGCTTCGGTGCAGATACTCTTACAGTATATGTACCTTCCTCAACATTTTCAAAAGCATACGCCGTAGTCACAGTTTTTGTATCAACCACTTCCCCATCACTGAGTAGCTCTACCATAACGTCTCCACCAAACGCTTTAATGTTACCTAAAACTGCAATAGATGGTTCTTCCATCTCAGCAAAATGAACGGTAGCGTTTTCAATCGGATCATTATCTAAACCTATTGTAATAGCATTCCACTGCTCATTGGTACCATCATAATAAACGTTCTTTAATGAAGAACAACCATAAAATGCAATACTACATATATTTGTAACACTAACTGGAATTTTAATTGAAGTAAGTGAACGGCATTCACGAAATGTATGCCAATCTATACTTGTAACACCATCTGGAATTTCAATTGAAGTAAGTGAACTGCAATTGTAAAATGCATAATGACCTATACTTGTAACGCTATCTGGAATTTCAATTGAAGTAAGCAAACTGCAATTATAAAACGTCAAATGACCTATACTTGTAACGCTATTTGGAATTTCAATCGAAGCAAGTGAACTGCAATCGCGAAATACTTCATCACCTATGCTTGTAACGCTATCTGGAATTCCAATTGAAGTAAGTAAACTGCAATCGCGAAATACGCCGTCACCTATGCTTATAACGCTATCTGGAATTCCAATTGAAGTAAGTGAACGGCAATTGTAAAATGCATAACGACCTATACTTGTAACGCTATCTGGAATTTCAATCGAAGCAAGTGAACGGCAATCAGAAAATGCATAATCACCTATGCTTGTAACGCTATCTGGAATTTTAATTGAAGTAAGCAAACTGCAATCGCGAAATGCATCATCACCTATACTTTTAACACGACCACCTCTAATATCAACAGATTTGATAGTATCACCATATCTATTCCAAGGTGAACCGTGCGAAGCAAAATCGTACATATTACCACTACCCATGATGACTAACACGCCGTCTTCAACAAGTGCCCAAGTAACATTTGCACCACATCTACCCGATGCTATTACACTTGCAGCACTTACAGTAACCCCATTAAAAAGGCTAATTGTCATTATGAGCACTAGGGATAGACTCAAAAATTTTTTCATTCTTTTTTCCTCCCCAAAACAAAAAGTGCAGCTACCGAAGTAACCGCACAAAAAACGCAAACTCCGATAGTCGCCAAACTAATTAAATATAAATATTTTGTGATACCCAAATTTCAGGAATTTGCGTTTTTATCAAATTCAAAATTTGAATACCACAAAAGCACTATCTGTGACGGATAATGCTTATATCTACACATATTTAATTAGTTTGGCAAAAATATTTTACCACATTAAATCTCAAAAGTCAATAAACCCCTTTTTTGACAAACTAACTCAAAAATGTTAGAATGTATGTATCTTTGAAAAAGGAGTTAACATAATGAAAATTGCAAAATATTTTTTACTTATACCTACAATCATTACCTGTCTTTTTCTTTTCTCCTGCCATAATGAAAAGCCAGCAGAATACGAAGGATATAAATATATAAATCAAAAAAAAGAAACCCTCACCATTAAATCCTCAGAAATGGAAGTCAGAGTTGACACCACTTTCCCCCGTGTTATTGAGTACAAGATGAATAAGGCTATAATGGACGGGCAGAAAAAACGCCTTGAAAAGATAAAAATAAACGGTTACAACGTAAAGCCTGAAATCAACGCCTATCTTTCAAACGATAAAACCACCGTCCGTTACGATATTTTTGCAGAAGATTTTCTCCATAAAATTGATGCTCACATAGTGGCAAATCTCTCGGTTTCAGAAAACGTTTTAACCTTTGAGATAACTGAAGTCAACAACAACCTTGACCGCCTTGAGCACCCTGTTAAGAGTATCGAAATTCCAAATCATTCCCTTTTATCGATAGACGGTGAAAACGATACTTTCGCGGGGGCACGTTTTGGTACTGACACCAACGAAAAAGGTGACGATTTTTACGCAAAAAATGACTTTAAAAAAGCAGACGGAAACGGCTATTTTTACGCTTTTGTTTCGACAAATAAGCTCTCTGCGGGTATTACTTCAAACTCCGAAACAGGCTCAAAAGGCGCAGGAGCAGACAACCTCCGCATAAAGGTAACGGCAAACAGAAATACCCTTTCGCTCTCGAGTGCGTTGTGGTACTACGACCGTCCGCTTTCCGACAGCTACGATAACAAAAATGCCATTGAATCTGTCCCCGAGGAATTAAGGGTTGTTTCCCCGAGCGAAAACGAATTTCCCTTTTATGCAAAAGTGGTAGTAACCACCGACAAAAACGACGATAACAAAATTGACTGGCAGGACGGAGCAATTGCAGCCCGTGATAAGATTATCCACGTCCCCTACGGCGGTGAAAGGGTAAAAGACATCGTCGGCACACGAATTGCCTTAAATTTCGGAAGTCAGGCGCAAAACCCCTTCCTTACAACCCTTGACAACATAAAACGCGTTTACCTTAACACAGACGGTCTGGGTCAGGGAGTAATGCTCAAAGGTTACCAGAACGAAGGGCACGACTCGGGTCACCCCGATTATGCTGATATCGGCAAAAAGATGGGCGGACTTGATGACTTTAACCTTCTTTTAGACGAGGGCAAAAAGTACAACACTTATTTCGGTGTTCATATAAACGCAAGTGAATTCTATCCCGAATCAGAAACCTTCAGTGAAGAAACCCTTCTCCGCACCGAAGACGGTAACTTACAGTACGGCTGGCAGTGGATAGACCAGGCGGTTATGATGAACACCTTAAAGGATATGGCAACGGGTAGTCGTGCAGACAGACTTAAAGAGTTAAAAAACATCGTCGGCGACAGACTTGATTTTATCTACGTTGACATCTGGGGCAACGAAAAATCAGGTACTGAGGATGCGTGGCAGACACGAAAGTTAAGTTATGACATCACGAAAAATGGTTGGCGTATCGCCCACGAATGGCCGTTTGCAAACGAAATTGACGCAACCTATCTTCACTGGGTGAACGATTACCCCAACAGTATTGCTTCCGAAAAAGCAAAGCAAAACAGTACGATACTGAGGTTTTTATTCAACAGTTATAAGGATACCTTTTTGCCCGACTATCCGCATTTCGGCGGTGCCGCTAATGCACCACTTTTAGGTGGAAACCCGATGGTAGGCTTTGAAGGTTGGCAGAAAGAAACAAACTTTAACCGTTGTATTCACAATATATTCAATCAGGTGCTTCCTTCAAAATTCTTGCAGCATTTTGAAGTTTACAACTGGACTGACTCCGAAACTCCCGTACTTCTCCCATACAACCAGAAAGGCTGGGAGTTCACAAACGAAGAAAAATACTTCACTCCCGAAGCACAGATTATCTTAAAAAACGGTGACGATACTGTTGTGGTTACACGAGGTGACGATGAAATCCCCGATATGAGCTTTGCCTACGGCACCGATGAAGAAAAGCTTCATTACCGCTCAAGGGTTATCACTTTAAACGGCACCGTTATCTTAAAAGGTGCACCCACCCCGGGGGATACCGATACAAAGGTAAAAAGCAATATGGCTTATCTTTTGCCGTGGTATCAGAGTGATACCGAAAAGCTTTACCATTACAGTAACAAGACGGGTGAAACCACCTGGGAGCTTCTCCCCGACTGGCAAAATTCAGAATACCTTTATATGTATAAGCTTACCGACAACGGCAGAGTAAACGAGCAAAAAATCAAAGTAACAAACAACTGTGTAACGATTTATGCCGAATACGATACCCCTTACGTTTTGTACAAAAACCCCGTTGCTCCCGAAAAAGTGGAGTGGAGTACGGGCAGTCATTTAAAAGACGTTTCCTTTATTGATGACCTTGAAAGCAACTGGGAAGTATCGGGCAATGCCGAAATTTATGAAACTTACCGCAATACGAGAATGCTTAAATTCTCAGGCGAAGGCAAGGTAAGTCAGGAATTTTCCGATTTGAAACCTGACACCAATTACGCAGTTTATACAGGCGTTGACAATCGCAGTAATGCGAAAGCAAAAATTACTGTAACCGATAAAAACGGCAACGTTTTAGGTGAAAACTACACAGTAAAATCTATTGCCGACAACTTTGTGGGTGCTTATATTTACAACAAGCATTTCCCACCCGAGGGTGATACAAGCTATTTTCAGAATATGTACGTATTCTTTAAAACCCCCGCAGACGGCGAAGCTACCCTTACTCTTTCGCGTGAAACGGGTAACGGCAACACCTATTTTGACGACGTAAGAATCGTTGAAAATAACGCTCATAACTTCACTTACAAAAACGGTGAAGTTATAAAGTTCACCGAAGATTTTGAAAACGTGGTTCAGGGTGAATATCCCTTCGTTGTTGGTGGAGTTGAGGGTGCTATTGAAAACCGTCAGCATATTTCAGAGCTTCACGCACCCTATACTCAGTCGGGCTGGGACAATAAGGTTTTAGACGACGTAATCAGTGGCAACCACTCGCTTAAAGTATACGATATGGCAGGTAAAGATAAAATGGTATTCCGTACCATACCGCAAAATTTCCGCTTTGAGCCAAACGTTACCTATAAAGTAACCTTTGACTACGAAATGGGAGTTAAAGACGGATACGCCGTCGTTATCGGCAGTGGTATGAACGAAAGCTACGATACACTAATCCCCCTCCCCGTCGCACTCGGCAAAAACCCCGGGAAAGCAGAATTCACTGTAACGGGTAACGAAAACGGACAGACGTATTTTGGAATTTACGGATATAAAAACCACAACCCCGACTCCCCCAAAAACAGTGACTACGATAACTTTATTATAGACAACCTCGTAATCGAAAGAATAAGCTAAAAAAAAGACCTGAGATTTTTTCTCAGGTCTTTTTACTATTTAATCTTTCTGCATTCGAGGTAGTAGCGTTTTTCACTTGCTTCGCCCATAGAGAACGTTTTTCTCGGGAGTGCGCCTTCCTCAATTACAGTTTTAAAAAGCTCGTCTTTGCCCATCACGGGGAGTAAAATACCAATAGCACCTTTCTTTGAAAGGTTAATTGTAACGTCTTCGCCGTGGATATAGTCAACCTTACCACCTTTTTCCTTGATATACTTATCAAGGAAGTTCTGCACACTGCCAACGGCTAACGTATGCGACGGTGATTTGATCGTAACAGACGTTACCTTTCCGTCAACAACAAGCTCCACTGTCTGGGGCTTTAATTTTTTATCGGATTTTTTATCTGCAAACGCCATAAAATCCTTAATAAAAGCATCCTTGTCAACGTCAAACACTGCTCTGTGGATAGCCTCAAATTCCAAAGACTCATCGTGCAGGTTATTAAGCTCGATAAGAGCAAAACGCGCGGGATGATTTTTCTTTTCTTCGTCGGTTAATTTCTTTGAAAGCTTACTCCAGCATTCTTTTGCAGTTGCAAGACTGTGGTTTCCGTCACCTACTGCAAAAAGCAAAACGTCCTTGTCTGTTTTATAACGCTTTGCAAATTTCTCTTTGTCGGCAAGACGTGTGAGTGCTTTTGTAATCTTCTTGTAATGGCTTTCTTCCAAAAGATAACCTTTGATGTTACCGCCACCCTGCATCAGGTCAAAATCGTAAAGCTTGTTAAGGTCGGCAGTATTTTCTGAAAGAGGCTCGATTACGGTTTTCTTTGCATCGTCAATAAGAATAAGGATATGAGGAGACTCAATTTTAGCGTTCTTTCTTATCTTTACTCTAGGCGGAATTCTCTCAAGAACCGTACCCTCCGTTGCCCTTATAAGTGACTGTGAGCCTTTGTTGTAATCGTAAGACTCAAGGTCGATAAGTCCGACGATACCGCGTCTTACAGTGCCGTTTTTAAGAGTACGTTCAACGTAAATGAGTGAGTTTTTAAACTCGTCAAAAATTTCCGCTTTGAGGTACTCGTTGATGTGAGCGTTTATATCCTTGATTTTTTCGTTAAAATCAACTTTATCAAGGTACGCTTCGGGGAAAACAATGTTGTAAGCAGAAGGGTTATCCCCTACTTTTTCTTTGACCTCGTCCCAGTATTCAGGCTGAGAAGTAAACTGGTCACAGGCAACCACCGAAAAGTTTTCTAAAAGCTCCTCTTTGGGAACTAAAATATCACCTTTGTAAAACATAATCTAACCCCTTCTGTAATAAGTTTCGTTAAGACGTTTAAATTTAAGCTTATCAATCGAGTCAAGCTGTTCTTTCGTAACACGGTAACACCAGTTACCCTCGGCACGTCCCGGCATATTAAGTCTTGTGTCCGAGCCGTAGCCTAACATATCCTGAATTGTAAGAATAGCAATATCGGCATTACTGCTCCATATAGCACGAATCATCGAGAAAAGTCCTCTTTCCCAGTCAGGATTTTCGTAACCGCAATAGGAAAGCATATTTTTTCTCGTGTTATCGTCAAGCTCCCAGAGATAGCCTAAAAGTGTGTTATTATCGTGAGTACCCGTATATGCAACACAGTTTTTTATATAGTTATGAGGCATATGTGTAGACTCTCCGCCGAAAAATCCGAACTGAAAAACTCTCATACCGGGGAAAGTGCTTTCAGCTACCAAATCCTCAACTTCTTTTGTGATAAGTCCTAAATCCTCTGCGATAATGAGCTTATCCCCTGCCACTTCACGGATTTTACTGAGTAAATCCATCTGCGGACCTTTAATCCACTCGCCGTTTTTAGCGGTCTTTTCAGTAGCGGGAACTGCCCAGTAAGACTCAAATGCCCTGAAATGGTCGATACGAAGTCCGTCGAAGATTTCAAGCATAAACCGAACTCTGTCAAGCCACCATTTGTATCCGTCAGCTTTCATCTTTTCCCAGTTATATAAAGGGTTACCCCATAACTGACCGTCAGCCGAGAAATAATCGGGAGGAACACCTGCAACACGTTTCGGGTTAAAATCCTCATCAAGCTCAAAAAGCTGAGGGTTTGCCCAGACGTCGGCACTGTCCTCGGACACGTAAAAAGGAATATCCCCTATTATACCGACACCCTTTGAATTGGCGTAACTTTTAATCTCTTTCCATTCGGTGAAAAATTCATACTGAATAAACTTCCACATAAAAAGAATATCGTTATCAATATCCTTTTTCTCCCACTTCTGCCACTCGCAGAAGTTATTTGCGGTTTTAAGCGCCATAAACTCACAAAAAGATGAAAGATACGGTCTTTCTTTAATGTATTTTTCGATTACGTCCTTATCGGCAACTCGTTTTGAAGCCTTTAAAAGAAGGTCGTATCTTTCCTTAGAAAGGCGGTCAAACTCGCAGACGTAGGGAGTTTTCTGCTCTGCAGATTTTAATTCGTCCAAAGTGACAAGCCCTTTTTTAAAAAGAACTTCAAGGTCTATAAAATACGGGTTTCCCGCAAAAGTCGAATGGGATTTGTACGGTGAATTATATTCGTCAACGGGACAAAACGGCAGTACCTGCCAGTATGAAAACCCGCATTCACTTAAAAAATCAATAAACTCTTTTGCATTTTCCCCAAAACTGCCCGAGGAATATTTCCCGGGCAGTGAAGAGATATGCATAAGCACTCCGCTTTTTCTCATTAATTAGCTCCTTTGGTTTTGGTAAGATAATCGTCAGCAAGAAACTCCACAAGCTTTTTGATAATTTCGGGTGCCTTACCGCCGACTTTATTGCCGTCAACGTGCGTTGCCACAACACAGGGGTTAGAGCTTGAAGTACTGATAATCTCATCTGCAGACAAAATAAAATCAAGTGAGTAAGGAGCTTCAATAACCTCAATTCCAAGGCTGTTACAAGCCTTGATAAGATTTTTTCTTGCAATACCCGGCAAAATAAGATTATCAAGCGGTGCCGTGTAAAGCTTACCGTCCTTTATACAATGAACGTTTGAATGAGAGCCTTCCGTTACCCTGTTTTTAATGCCGTCTGCCTCTTTTCTGTAAAGAATACATTCGTCGGCCCCTGCTTTTTTTGCAGCCTCTGAAGAAAGTACGCTCGGAAGCAGACAAAGTGTCTTTACGTTACAGATAAAAAACCTGATATCTTCATAAGTGATAAGCTTTGAAGCTCTGCCTATTTCGGAAAGCTTTCTCGGAGTAACTGTAACCCAGAGTTTTGCCTTTGTGTTTTCGGGAAAAACGTGGTTACGTGGAATATTGGCACCCCTTGTAATCTGCCAGTAAAGGAACGCTTCGTTATTTGTATCAGAAGTATCAACCTTTGCTACAAGCTCACAAAGCAAAGCTTTAATCTCATCTTTAGTATAAGGGATTTCAATCTCCACCATAGATGCAGAGTTGTAAAAACGGTCAATATGCTCGTCAAGGCAGTAGATTACACCGTTTCTTACAGCCGTAGCCTCGTAAATACCGTCACCGAACCAACAAACTCTGTCGGTCATCGGAACGGTCATATTCTCAATCAAGTCGATTTTCCCATCGTAATAAGCCAGGTTTTTCATATCTTACCTCTTAAAAAACTATATTTTTTTCATCTTTTCTTTATGCATATACATAAGCTGGTCGGCATTTCTGAATACGTCGTCAAAAACCTTGTCAACCAACGGGTTGTAAACTGCAACACCACGTGCTACCGAAACAGGGATTTTGCCGTCTTTAACTTTAATATAGTCTTTTGCAAATTCTGCATCCATATTCTCTAAAAGCTCACTGTAATTAAGCAAATCCTCGCCCTTTAAGATTACGACAAACTCGTCACCACCGATTCTGAAAACGGGGCTTGATTTGAAAGCGGCACAGATATTTCTCGAAGCGTGAATAATAAGCTTGTTACCGATATCGTGACCGTACTTATCGTTTGTTTCTTTAAGGAAGTTGATATCCGCAACGAGCAAAGCAAAATTAGGAAGTCCCACGTTTATTTCCTTTGTGATTTCTTCCACTGCTTCGTTATATGCAGCACGGTTTTTAATACCTGTAAGGGTATCACGGTAAGCAAGTGCATTTATGTAACTTGTATACTCTTTAATTCTGTCGTATGCGGAAACGAAAGCCTGTGACAAAACGCCGATTTCGTCTTTTGAATCCACGGGAAGGTCCTTGATATCCTTATCGGTAATATCCTCATTTATAATCGCAGTAAGCTTTTTAATGGGTGCCGTTATCTTTTTAGTAACGATAAATGCATAGATACAAAAAGCTAACAATACCAAAATAAAGGAACCTATTATCTTAAAGAGGATAGGACGAACTTCTCTCTGGATATCCTTGTAGTCCGCAACAAGCTCTAAGCTCATTCCGTTTTCAAGTTTTCCGATTGCCGCAGTGTGCTTATCGTGACTATGAGCATTTCCTTCATCACTGATACCACTATATATCTCTTTACCGTCGCTACCTACCAAAATGGCGTAACCGTTTTCATAAACTGAAATTCCTTCAATGGTTTTGAGCATATATGAAAAGTCGATATCCATACCGAGTACACCCGCTAAAACGCCGTCGACGTAATAAGGTGTGATATATGAAATAATCATTTTTTCAGTTCTGTGATTATAGTAAGGCTGCATCCAGATTCCCGCTTTTGCCTTTATAGGCTCATAGTACCAGCCGACCGCCTCTGTATCCTCAGGAGAATACGCTGAAAGGTCGGTGGTAGGAAGCTCGGCAAAAACGAGGCCACTCTTATCATACCCTACTGAAAATCCTGCCGTATAGCTTGAATACTCTGGATTAAGCCTTAAAAAGAACGCCTCCACACCGTCTGTATTCAATGCAACTTCGTTAAACATCTCACCTACGTTTTTAAGATATTCAACACGGTAGTTATAATCTTTTAAACTGCTTACACTTTCAAGCTCTTTTCTTGCATAATGCTCCATAATTTTAACAGATTTCTGAATATCACCGAGGGTATCGTTGATATAAGCGGCTTCCATCTTACATCTGTTTCCAAGAATTCTGTCAGCATCTCTGTGCATAAGTTCGTGTGTGTTTATAAAACCGATTAATGACACAACTGCAGTCATTACGATAAGACCCGATATAACTACCGCAAGTATTTTACTGCCTATTGTTTTCATTACTACATCTCCTTGATTTTTTGCTTAAATTTTTCTTAAATATCCTTCTAAAACTATCATACCGTCTTCGTTCTTAACGTATTTGGCACTTGTACGGACAGGATGATTATTCCATTTATACTCAAACTGCAAAACCTTTTTATCCGAAAGCAGTCTGTCAACACATTCGCTGATAAAAGGCATAAAATCCTTTGAAATACCTTTCATCCAGTGTTCAAAGCATTCTGACGGAGTAAACTTACGGTCGACTTCCAAAATTTCTTCAAGTGTCTCGTCGATATGCATCTCATAACGGGATTTTTCTCTGTCCATACGGATTACGAAAAGCCCTACCCCGTTTTCTCTTAAAATATCCTTGGGGTCGAAATGTATAATACCCATCTTTTCCTTGAACTCATAAATTTTCTGAATAAAATCTTCACGGTTTTTAAATTCATTAGTGTCACCGTTAAGATAGGTTTTCTCAATACCCTCTGCCGTTGTGGGTTTATCAAAAAGATATCCCTGGAACAAATCGGGGTAAAGTCCCTCTAAAATCGCAAGTTCTCTTGTACTTTCAACACCCTCACAGCAAACGTCTATATAGTTTGCTTTTGCAAACTCGATAAGGTTGCTTATGAGTTTGTAGTTGTAAGTCCCCTTTTCGATACCGCTTACGAAAATTCTGTCGATTTTGATTTCGTCAACCTTCATCTGCTTTAAGTAGCCGAGGTTTGAATATCCCGTACCGAAATCGTCTATCGAAAAATGAACTCCGTATTCTTTCAAAAATTTAAGAACCTGTGCAAAATGTTCGCTCTGGTGAAGCTCAACGGACTCTGTAATTTCAACGGTAAGCGCATCTGCAGGAAAATCGTATTTTTCTAAGACTTCAACGATTTTCTCACCGATAAGCTTATCTTCAAACTGCACGGTTGAGAAGTTTACGCTTACAGAAAGCTCAGGGTTTACCTTTCTCCATTCTTTACACTGTTTTATGGAGGTTTCAAGTACCCAGAGTCCCACCACGTCAATATACCTGAACTTTTCAAGAACAGGGATAAACTCGTCGGGGAAAACCCTTCCTCTTCTCACAGAATCAAATCTTAAAAGTGCCTCAATACCCGAAAGCTTATAGCTTCCTGCTTCAACCTGAGGCTGATAATAAACTTCAAAGCCTTTGAAGTTATTATCAATGCTTTCCTTCATATCTTCTAAAAGCTCAAGCTCTGTTAGCTTTTCTAAAAGGTCTGACTCCGAGAAGAATTCAATGGTATCTTCTACACTTTCCTTCGCCTTTTTAAGAGTTAAGTTCAAAGAGTCGATAAGCTGACCTACGTCGGGGAAAATTTCCTTGCTTATCGGCACCGCACTCGCATTGAAGGTACATCTTTCGTTAAATAAATCAGAAATTCCTTCAAAGATTTTCTTTACTTCTTCTTCACTCTCGGCATCAGTAACAAGTGCAAAGTCGGTGTTATTTATGTGGTATGCCGTTACAACGCCCTCATAATTTTCAACCGTTTCGCCGATTTCCTTCAAAAGCGAGTCACCGTATTCCCTGCCGTGACTTAAGTTAATGGTAGCAAGGGAATCAACGTCAATAAGCATAAGATAGCCTTTGCTCTCTTCAAGCTTTTCAACAAGGTCCTCACGGAGCTTTGCTTTATTCCAGAGTCCTGTAAGAGGATTAAATAGATGTCGTAAAGCCTCTTCCGAAACACGGCCTATCATAATAAAGGGGTTGCCCTCTTTATCCTTGATAACGTTTCCGTGACAGTTTATCCAGACTCTTTTGTTATCCTTTGTAATCCAACGGTAGTTTAAGTTGTGGGTGTCCTTTTCACCGTTTTTAATAGCAATAAGGTCGTCTTCAACAAGCTTTCTGTCCGCAGGATAAATAATGTCAAGCATTGCCTTGGTACTGTTTGTGCCGTCTTCTTCGGCTATAAGATTATATTTTTTTGATACGTTTCCGAAAAATCTGTTGATGTCCTCTTTTATCTCCCAGATAAAGAAGAAATCTTCGGTCGTCTGGCTTATTGCATCAACAAGCTTAAGCGTTGTTTCAACGTTTTCTTCGTTTTTAAAAAACCTATCCATGATATTCACCGTTATACTGAATAAGTGTAGCGTCACTTACACCCTCAATATTCCTTATCTTATCCATAAAGAACATATCGTTGTTTTTGCAGTATACTTCTACGGCCATTTCTGTTACTTCTTTTCTTACTGTTTTTGATTTGATGAAATATTTCATTTTACCGAATGCTCTTAAAATGTTATCCCCTGCTTCGTCACCTTCGTAGTGGATAACGGCAATATAAATTCTGCCCTTCTGCTGACGGTTATAGAAAAGCATAATCATAATAATCATAACCGCTGCAGTGAGTACAACGAGAAGATACATCTTCGCACCCGAGGTGATACCCGTTGTAATCGCCCAGAAGAGATACAAAAGGTCAAGCGGGTCTTTTACTGCCGTTCTGAAACGGATGATAGAAAGAGCACCGACCATACCGAGTGAAATAACGATGTTTGTTGAAATTGCAAGTGTTACCATTGCAGTAAGAATCGTCATACCAACGAGCGTTACCGCAAAACTTCTCGAATAGATAACACCTGTGTAAAACTTGCTGTAAACGAAATAAATTACAGCACCCATAAAGATTGCTGTCAGAAGTCCAAGCAGGATGGTTGCAATACTTGCACCGTCAAATGCACCTGACTCAAGGACTGACTTTTTAATAAGATCCTGTACGCTCAAAATTTGTTCCCCCTAATTGTCAAAATAGTATTTAAAGCTGTTCATATACTCGGTTTTTTCATAACAGAGTACGTATTTTGATACCGCAGTAAATTCCGAAGCTCTGTCGGGAAGGACGTCCCTGACAAACTGCGGTAAAAACTCGGTAAACTTTACTTCCATAACGCATTTCCCGGGTTCAAGTACCGGAAGTGCGGGGAGCGTCTTGTCGAAAATATCAAAGCTTCCGACTGCCGCCCTTACGTCCATATCAAAGGTGATACGCACCGTACCTTCGTCTAAAATCCAGGGTTCTCGGTCGTAGTCAACGATGGTACGCGGTCTCATCATATTACTTACACATTCAACGTAGAACTCACGGAGTAAATTTTTATCACTCTTTAAAAGGAATTCATAATCACCGTCGATTATCTTATAAACTTCCTCTTTTGTGAGCTTTGCCGCTTCTTTAAATATGTAAGCGCCGAACTTTTTCTTTCTTTCAAGCTTGATACTGCCGTCTTCGCAGTTATAAATCCTGATGCGGTATTTCTTTCTTTTTAAAACACCTGCGTCTTTTTCTTCGTAGGCTGTGTTGAAATAGTCGTCGAAGTAAAGACTTCTTATCATATAACCGCCGTTCTGGGCGTGTTTGTCAAGTTGTAAAAAAGGCGAAAGTCGTTTACAGATGAGTTCTTTCTGTGCGGTATTTATAAGGTATTTCCACTCATTTCTGTATTTTTCCGCCATACTAAACGACCTCCGTAATCTTGCCTTCAGAATCAACAAGGAAGGATTTAGTACCGTAAACCTTACCGGTTTCAACAATGTAAGAGTCGAAAGCCACCTGACTGTAACCGCTTTCGTTATACGCTTTTATACGCACGAAATACTGACCTTTCGGAAGCTTATCAAACTCTGTAACAGGAACAACAAGGTTTTCTTCCTTTAACACCATATTGTTAAAGTAGCAGTCTTTTGCAAGTTCAAAGGAATAGGTGAGGTTTTCACCGTTAAAATCGTATGAGGGGTCCCATTCAAGCTCGTATTTTCCGTCTTTAAACTGCGGAACACCGATATAAAACGGCAACGGCTTTTTGAAAGACTCTTTATACATATTATAGTTTAAGTCAATTTCGGTTGCTAAGTTTCTGGTAACGTAATCGTACTGACTCTGTGTAAGAGGTGCATATATCAAATCACGTCCGCTGTACAGATAGGGTTTTACAGTTGCGGTGTATCCTGCAACCATACCGTTGATTCTCTCGGTGGTAAGGTATCCTTTAAGGTCCTCAACTGCCTTATCAAGAGCATCTCTGTAAAGCTCAGTTTTCAAAGCACGTCTAAATAAAATGTTACCCCAGTAGTTACTGACACCTGTTTCCCACTCAACGTAGTCGCTTCGTTTGACCATTTCATATTCAACTCGTTTAAGCATACCGTCAAGGTCCCACGGCAATATGTAAAAACGTTCTATGTTCTGGGGGCTGTAAAGGTAGAAGTTTCGGTTCTGGGTATCAACGTTACCCATTAAAATCTGAAACGCCATCCAGTACGCCATATTTTCAATATCAAAATGCTCGTTTAAAATATCTTCCATCGGAATGGAATAATCGTTGATTTTTTCCAAAATCTTTATAAGCTTGGAATGGTCGTCGTCACCCTTGACTTCAAGGATTTCTTCAAAAGCCTTGGCATCGTAGGTCGGGTCGTCAACAAGCTTTATGATATCCTCATAGCGGTAAAACTCACAGGTGTTTACCTTATAAAGGTGTCCTCGCTTATCAAGGCCGTGTGCCGCAAGGGCAGTTTTGTTAAGTTGTTCAACCTGGGTGTAAAGTCCGTAATCGACAAATTTGGCATCTTCACTTTCGGTTAAATCCTTGACGTAAAGATGAACGAATGTAGTTCTCAGACTGAAAAGCTCATCGATACCGCGAAGCAGGTCAAATCCTAACTTGTTTCTGTAACGAAGTCCCTCTGTCTGGTGCTTGTTAAGAGCAATGGTCGTCTGCCCACGCCAGTCGCCTTCGTTATCTTTTAATTTGATTTTGTAGTTTTTCTGTGGTGACTTACTCGAAGTCTGACCTCTTATCTGTACTGTACAGTTGGGAGAAAGCTGTCCGTAACCGAGTTCACCTTCAACTAACCCGTCCTCGTTGCCGACCTGTAAAAGTCCTGCAACCTTGTATCTGTCAACTCCCCATTCGTCGTAATCGTAAGCGGAGTAGGTGTTGACCTCCTCCCAGGTGTGGTCGGTACCCTCACCCGAGTTACCCATAGAAACGGTAAGATACATCGTAACAACCTCTCCGTCTGTCTGGGAATTATAGAGTAGATCCTTATCCCTTATATGAATTCCCTCGTCTCCTTCCTTCTGGACGGAAACCACGGTACCCATATTGGACTGTTTAACCTCCTCAGGGACTACGTTACACCCTGTAAAGCAAAATACTGTACAGACTGTCAGAATAAGTGATATAAGCTTTTTCATAACTATCTCCTTTCAAGGAATGCGCCGACTCTTGTAAAAAAGCCTGAGCGGTCTTCGGCTACAAGCGGTTGCACCGCCAGAATATAATAAGGCAGACGCTTTGTAAAATAATCAAGTCTTATAACCGTAACAATGGTAAATACCATTGCAGAAAGCAAAAATCCGAATCCGTAATACTCAATCGGGAAGAAGAGTGATATTACGGTGAAAACCACCGAAGTCACTGCAAACACGGAAGTTACAAGCATCGCACCCTTGTAATCGGTAAAGTAAAGTAAAATAAGCATCAGCATATTTCCTATTGCATAAAGTCCGTACCCTACGCATAGTGTCCTGAAATATCCGCGCATAATTTCGTTGAATCCAAGCGGTAACATATCAAGTAAATATCCGCCGACTGCGATACATACCGCCGAAAAGAGAAGCTGTTTTAACGACGTATAGAAAATCTCGGTTTTTAAAGTTAAAAGCATCTCTTTTTCGGACTGTTTGATATCCGAAATAGTACCTTTATCGTTATATAAACTATAGTGATTTCGGTATTTTGGGTAAAAATTAACTTCAACCGAAACTACAAAATTAACCGTCGTCATAAGCGCCGTCATAAAGGCAAGGAGTGCCGGAACGTCGTGCCACGGAGCACCGTAGAAAAGTCCGTGTACCTGCACACCGATTTTGGAAAACCACATAATAACAAGGTGAGCAAACATTCCGATATTCATAAAAAGTCCTGAAAGTGCAAGATAGAAAAATGAATCGAGCCATTTCATAAAAGTAAAAGAGTCAAGGTTTTTACACGGGAAATATCTGTGAAGCAAAATCACGTTCCAGATGACCATAACCCCGTATCCCATCGTTACCGCGATAAGAAGCCCCTCAATGGGCGGTAATCCGAGCAAAAGTACGATGATACCCATAACAGTTGCCACTAAAACCGCCGCAAAAAACGAAAGAAAAATTCCTTTATAGTCTTTAATAGCGGTAAGGTAGCTCATCGCATTCCAGGTAATCGAAAGCTCGTTTACAAAGATGAACAAAAGTAATCCCTGCAAAAACGTTGCTCCCGAAAAGAGCAAAAATATTCCGTAAAGAATACTGCTTGACATCATAAGCACAACGGTTGACCCCCAGAATGACGGGAGAATTGCTTCGTTTTTGTCTTCAAAAAGCATATCCGCAATGTAACGCGTCACAACCATCGAGAAAAATGATGAAACGGTAACCGACGCTAAAAGCGTGTAAGTAATCATACAGACAAGCAGTTCCCTTGTTCCCTTTTCTACACCGAAGTAAGAACAAAGTCCCATAATGCAAAGCAATAAAAGAACGCCCAAAAGCATCGGACCTGCGCAGATAACGGTAGCGTATCCGTAGGCTTTGGTTGTATTCAGTATACCTTTTTTTACAAACAGCTTTTTCAGTTCGAATCCGATACCTGCCAAGAATCTTCCACCTCTTTATATAAATCTCTGTATTTTGTAAGCATAATGTTGTATCTGAAATACTCGTAAGTACGTTTCTGGGCAATCTCACCCATTTTAAGTCTTAACTCCCTTGAAGAACAGAGAATTTCCATAGCGTCTGCAAGTTTTTCCCTCTGCATGGGAGGAACTATGTACCCTGCTCTGCCGAAGGTGTCCGAAGGTCCGCCGAGCAAAAGCTCGTTGCAGCAACCAACGTCAGTTGTAACGCATGGGCGTTTGGCCGCAAAGGACTCAAGCACCGACAAAGGCTGCCCTTCCGAAATACTCGTGAGTATCGTAAAGTCAAGCTTTTCAAAATATTCTATAATGTTAACTCGTCCCGTAAAGATAATCTTATCGGAAAGATTAAGCTGCTCCACGAGTGCGTAACATTCATCTGCATATTCCTGATCATCAACGCCACCCATTATATGAAGGCGTACGTTGTCCATACGGGATGCAAGTTCAAAAAACGCATAAATCATCGTTTTGATATCTTTAATCGGTGCCATTCGTACAACTGCACCGATATCAACGATACCATCGTCCTCTTTAAGCGGAATGTTACAAAGCTTTTCATAGCTTATTCCGTTTTCAATAACACGGCATTTTGAAGCCTCACAACCCATATCAATCTGGGTAAGCATAGCTCTGTTAAAAAGCGAAGTCACCCTGAAGGCTCTGTCGTAAGTCAAGTCGGAAAGCATATAGAAAAAGTCAATCCAATGAGGTTTAAATGACCTTGCCACCCACTTCGCCCTGATGATTTCTTCTTCACGTTCACGGGTATATATTCCGTGCTCGGTAAGAAGCAACGGCTTTTTATAGATGTAAGCCGCCATAGACGCCAAAAGTCCGCCGTATCCAGTACAGATGGAATGATACACGTCGGCTTTCGGGATTTCAGTTCCCATAAGATACAAAACGGGCAAAAGCCTTGACCTTACAGAATGGAAAGCATCCGAAAAAGCAATATACGGAAACTCCTTTTCACAGACCTTTGTAAGAGTATCAAGGAAGCTTTCACTCTTAAGATAGGACATAGGATTTATCTTTTTCACCTGATACATTTCAAAAAGCAAATCCCAGTCGGGTTTTCCCGAAACAACAAGCTCTGATAAGGCTTTCTTTTCCTCATCGGTAAAATTATGGTTGAAAACGCCCGAGGGCTGAACCCTTAAAGCATCGTCAAGAAACACCTGATAAACCTCCTTGACGTTAGAAGGAAGCGTATATACAAATTTATCCTTATCGGCAGCTTTTGCACCGATTACCCACAGCACGAACTCGTGCTCGGGCATTTCATTTATGTACTGATGCATCCAGGTGGAAACGCCACCGTTAATGTACGGATAACATCCTTCCAAAATCAAGCAAATTCTCATTGTGTCACCTATTTGAATGAAATTTCAACTGTATCGCTCTCAGCAGAAAGCAGATATATATCGCCCACGTAATGTGTAAGCTCTCCTCCCTTTACTTCACCGGGAGTTTTATTGTTAAATCGCATTAAAAATTGTGCTTCATCATAAAAGCCTTCAATTTTTACCGTCATATGGTCATCGAAGATTTCCCTTTTGGGGGAAACAGCAACAAATCTTGAAACCGCCGCCGACATCTCAGACCCCGTAAAGTTTCTGATATTCGGTACTGCGGTGTACATCCAGTTAAGATAGTCGTCAAAGCTCTGGCAAAGCTTTTCCCAGCCAAGCTCGGCACCACGGTCGGGGTCAAGCGCATCGTCAGGGTGGGTAAAATAGTTGTTTGCAAGATGTAAGTTAAGCTCGGATATTGCCGCCATCTTCATATAATCTGTAAGGTTACAACCTGAGATAATACGGGGCTGGTCGATAATTCCGTCTTCGGCTACGTCATATTCCTGAGTACACGAAAAGTCAAGATGCGCATCGGCAAAATAAATACCCGAAATCGTCTTGATATGCGGATATTCCTTTGCAAGTAACGCCCTTCCCTCTTTTGAAAGAAGGTTGGAAGGCGGTACGTAAACCGACATCTCAACGTCAGGGAAAAGTGTATCACAAAAATCAACAAGGTGGTCAAAGCCTTTCTTCATAGCAGAATAGCTTTCCCAGGTTTTGTAGTCGTAAAGCCCCTGATAATCACAGTTATCAAAGCAAAGCGGCTGATGGTTATATCCGTGATATCCAATCTCTCCACCTTTTCTTAAAAGCATATTGCCGAAATTCAAGAATGTACCCGTATCAGGCTCTGCATCGGTAGTGCCGTCAACGTGGTCATCGTAGCTTTCAATAGCAAGACCCGTGTATTTCATACCGTATTTATCGGCAAGATTCATCATATCCTGCCACCAGATGTTGATATAAAAATCACGGATTGTGGTATTATAGTCACGTTGTATGTACTCACTGTTACCGCTTGGAATCTGTGACGGGAAGTCGTCAAGGTAGTAACACGCCCCGTTTATAACGGGATAGATAAAAACGTCGGTAAGAAGGCTTAAAGAGGCGGTATAAAAACCTCTGTACGCCTTTTCGATAAGACCGATATTATCAACTACAAAAGCACCTTTTCCGTAGTTTGTCTTCCATACCAAAGGCACGTTGTTTTCTTTGTCAATCGCATAGACCTTAACGTCTTTTGAAAGCTGTACGACTCTCGCACTTTCGTAAGGGCTCGGTACGTCAAAACTCGTTCCACCGCCAAGCATAAACTCAGGCTCAACGTATATTTTTTCAACAACGTGATATTCATAAGAAGAATCGAGTATTCCTAAATCGTGCTCGATAACCGATGAATAGGGATTTTTATCAATAGTGAGCGGGAAAAGCACCTGACCGCCGTCACGCACGTAGTTACTGAGTGTTATAACGTCATCACCAAGAGGCTCTAAATCCGACATAAAGACGATAACGTATTCGTAATTATAAAAATTGGGAACACTTGACACAGACAAGTCAACCTCATCCCTGCCTATCTTCATATCGTTCATTATGAGGACAAACTCCGCCATAATATCTTCATTGTCTTTTTTACTGCCGTCATACAAAAAGAGAGCATTTTTCTCTACCTTTGAAACCGCTTCCGCTTTTGTAACCAGATACTCGTCGGGCATAAAATCAAGGGCAGTACCGGCATAGGTGTACCTGATACCCGAAAGCTCGGTAAACAAAATAAAAGTAATGATAAAAAAGACAAAAACTATCGCTAAAATACCCTTGTAACGGAATTTTATAAATTTTTGCTTTATTCTTTCCAAAATGCCAGTTCCTCCTTAGCTCGTGACGAGAAGAAAACTTCTCCGCTTTCGATTTCATTAATCAGCTTCTTTATATCCTCACCGCGGTTAAGAGAGCCAAGATATTTAAGCCTCATAAGATAATAGTCTTCAGACTGAGGGTATGTTTGTTTAAACTTTTTAAGGAAAACACTCGCCTCAGTGTAGTTTTTAAGCTCAAGCTCGTTTGTGATAAGTCTTACAAAATCGGTAATGGTGGGGTCTACAGAAATCTTCTTTTCCATAAGCTCGGAATAAAGCTTTCTGTTCATAATCATAACCTGACCCTGCATAAGGTTCTGGGAAATACAACTCCACAAAAAGTTTGCATACTCCTCTAAAACAAGCAAATCCTCAGGGTTTTGCGAATATCTTTTTTCAAACTGCTGTAAGCGGTAGTCGTTTTCCTTTGAAATCTCAACCATCGCAGTAACAGCGTAATGCACAACCTCGGTATCCTCGTTGTTACCCGCCTTTTGCAGAAATTCTATGTATTCTTTGGGGTTATCGTTCAAAACGTCCATAATGATGCTTCTGCGTTCTCTCGGAGAGTTAATAACAAGCGCTTCTTCAATAGGTACTGTTTTAGCGGCAACCTTTTTCTCGTCAATAGTAACAGTTTTATAAAGCTCTGATTCAAGTTTTAACTTCTCAACGCCTACGTCAATTGAATCGTCAAGCTTAAAGCCTATCTGCAGATGCAAAACCATAACGGTAAGTACACCCCAGAAAGGAAGCAGAAGTGCTACCCAGAACATAACTTTGTGCACCTTTAAAAGACCGCTTCTTATTCCGAAGAAAACAAGCAGTGATATTATAATATGCAACAAAAGTAAAACTGCAAACAACATAAATACTCCTTAAAGTATGGTAAGGTCAATACCCTCAAATCTCGGAAGAATAATTTTAAGGTCATCTCTGGAAGCCTGTGATAAGAGTATTCTCAAATTACCTTCCTCGGTAACACCCACGATATCGTTGGAACGGACTTTACCCGAAATAAGTTCATTAAGTTCTGTAACGGGTTTACCTTTACAGTCAATTTCGGCTAAAAGGAAGTTTGAAACCTTCTTCTCTTCAAGTGCTTTGAAGTTTTCAAGACAGTCATTGAAAGCTTCAGCATTCATAATGCGTGTACCCTTGATGTACTGCTTATCGTAAACCGCAAGATTATAATCGTACGCACGGAGAAGTGACATCTGCACCAGGTCTTTAAGAATCTTAAAGAGGTTTACATAGTAAAGTGAACGCTGTTTCATATCGGCGTGCCACAAAAAGATCATCAAAACTAAATTGTCGCCCTTGTAGATACCACCTGCGTACATCGGCAAATCTCTTGAAAGGGTTGTATTTCTGAATATCTCCCCGTTTTCAAGCTTTTCGATAACAGGCTTATAGGTATCAAGTGAAATGGAACGTGATACCTCTTCGATGATATCACGGGAGGATACCTCCAATCGTCCGAAACCACTCTTGGGATTAACGGAATACACCGTAATACTTTTATTTTCAAGGACTTCCTCAAAAGTTTCCATTATCCTTAAATACAAAAGCTGATTTTCAACGGTATCAAGCTTTCTTGTAATATCAAAGATTTTACCGAAGCTGTCCCTTGAACCGATAATCTGCTTTTTAAGTTCACGCTTTTCGTTAAGGGTGTCCTCGTAAATCTCACGGGTGAAAATAAGCTTATCTTCCAAAAGCTTATTTTCCTCCGAAACGAAACGGATTTTATCGTCATAGCGGAGCTTAACGTATCCGCAAAGTGCACCGACAAGGAAGAAAAACACGAAAGCAAGCCAGTTTGTAGGCTCGTAGAAAATAGTTTCGGGAGCAGTCCCGTCGATAACCTTTGCAATAAACCACGATACACTCGAAAGTCCCGCCGCCGCAAGACCGAAGTTAAGTCCGTGTACCGTTGCCATAATAACAACGTAAATCGTCCTGAAGTCAACGATTGAAAAGAGCACCGCAGAATCCGTCATCTGCACAAATCCTTCCGCAACGAAGAACAAAACTATAAGTTCTACAATCTTCACTATAAGCGAATGTTTTTGCAAAAATTCTTTCACCTTGTCAATGAAGGTAAGATTTGTTTCATTTTTATACTCTACGTACTTCTGATACTGCTCCGCCATATCCTCGATAATTGAAACCTTTGCAAACCAACCGTACTCATTCCTGAGTGCCTTGTTGTTGGTATCAAGCACCTTAGCGGAATGCTTACCGTTAAAATCAATTTTAACATCGGTTTTAAAAGTGCGGAGTTTCTCGTCAAAATCCTTAAAGGTCAGGTTAAACTCATCGTTGACGGTAAGAATACCAGTCCCCGTTTTCCAGTTATCCATAAGCCTTGTGATAAGCTCAGATAAGTCTCTCATCGAGATAAAATACATCTTATTGTGAGCTTCTTCCTCAATCGTCACAGTCTTTCCTTTATACATCTTCTCAAAGGTTTCAAAAAGGAAGTCCCCTTTTCTGAGTCCTGAATAGAGATACGGAATCTGTACAATCTTTACGTCATAGCTTTTGTCTTTTGCATAGTACTCACAGATGTTTTCCTTAGCTTTAGCAAGAATTGCTTTATCACTCGATTCATTGAAAGAAGAATCAAGCGGTGAAAGGTAAAGAATTTTAACGTCTTTTTGGGTTTCCTTTGAAAACTCAAGTACCTCACGCAGTTCCTCGGCGTCACTCTTTTCAAGGGTGTTGAAGGTAAGCTCACCCGAAAAATAAACTATAACGTCAAATTCGTATGTATCAAGTACTGCTTTGATTGACGGTTTTTTGATTTTGAAAAGCTTTATTTTACCACCCGTCTGCAGGTCGTTGTTACCGATTACTGTAACCTTACTCTCAGGGAAGGTGTTTTCAATAAACTCCTCGGTAATATACTCGGTATTACCGATACAGAGCACTCTTTTAGTCTTTATTCCGTTTTCGGAATAAGCAACTTTACGTTTTTTATCAAACTCATTTCTTAAATCAACAAGTTCACTGTGGTTAACAACCTTCATCAGGCATTCCGTAAGTACTTCGTTAAAAACACCGCACATACCGCTTGAAATCATCTGCACTGCAACGTCCTGAGAAAAGGCATCCTTGTAGCTACGCTTTGTAGTAAGCGCATCGTAGGAGTCGGCAAGTGACACAACCTGAGCAGAAATCGGGATATCGTTTCCGACAAGACCTTCAGGATAACCCGTACCGTCAAAACGCTCGTGATGGTATCTTGCAATTTCCATAGCGTATTTAATTACCATGGGGTCAATATCGGGATCATTGATTTTCTTTATGATATTTTCACCGAAAGCAGCATGTTTTTTAACTATATCGTATTCCAGAGGAGAAAGCTTCCCGGGATAATCAAGAATACTTTTGGGAATCTGACTTTTTCCTATATCGTGAAGAGATGAAGCCATAGCAATAGCCGTTATCTCCTTATCCGAAAAAGAATATAATCCGTCATCACGAAGCTTTGTAAGGATAAGCTCTGTAAGCATCCTTACGTGATATATATGAAAACCACTTTCACCGTTTAAAATGTCAGGGATATTGTCGCTTGAAAAATACTGAGTTTCAAGGTTATAAACTTCATTTTCAAAGTTAATAACCAACAGTGGATTTCCCTGCATAAACGCCACTCCTTTCAGGATATAATAAACCACTCTTTATTATATACCTTTTTTCTTCATATTTCAACAGTATTATTAATATTTTTAAGGAAATATTAATAATAAAGGAGATGATTTTTATGAATAGAGCAATTAATGGTAAAAAAGGCAATAAAACCACCATTAAACCCGATGAACACTTCGTTCCGATGTTTAATAATTTTCCGCTTACTGACCTTCACGAAAAAGACGGTGAGCTTGTAATCCCCGACGACAATTCAAAACAAATGAGAAAATACAATATTGAAAACAAAAAGTAAAATTTTATTTAAAATTATTGTAAATTATATCCCTCCGTGCTACACTTAAAGCGGAGGGATAAGCATTATGAAAAAACTCATAAGATTTTTAACTTCAAGACTTTTTATATTTGCATTTTTAATTATTTTACAGATGGGAATATTGGCTTTAAGCATTGTAAAATTGCAGGAACTGTCCGTCTATTTTTATATGTTTTGCCAGATTTTAAGCCTTGTAGTAGTGTTTTTTATAATCGGCAAAGACGATAATCCAAACTATAAAATCGCCTGGATTATTCCCATTATGGCATTCCCCGTTTTTGGTGGAGTATTCTACCTCTTTTTCGGCAGACGCGGAATTTCAAAAAAGGTGAAAAAAATCTTAAAAACCGCTAAAAAAGTAAAAATGAACGAGGATATACTGTCATCGTTAAAAGAAAATCCTGAAGTTTATAAACAGGCTTCCTATATAAGCGGCATAGGTTATCCCATCTACCGTAACACCGAAACCTCCTTCCTCTCCCCCGGTGAAAAATTCCTTGAAATTTTAATCGCCGAACTTAAAAAAGCAAAGAAATTTATTTATCTTGAATTTTTCATCATTGAAGAAGGCGTTTTCTGGAATCAGATTCTTGACATCCTTACGGAAAAAGTAAAAGAAGGCGTTGACGTGAGAGTTATGTACGACGATATGGGATGCATCAAAACTCTCCCCGACGGGTACGTGAAAAAGCTTAAAAAACTTGGCATCAAAGCTAAGGTTTTTAATCCCTTTGTCCCTTCTGTCGACCTTTTTATGAACAACCGTGACCACAGAAAAATCTGCGTTATCGACGGCAACGTGGGTTTCACGGGCGGTATTAATTTAGCCGACGAATACATCAACGAAAAACCGCGTTTCGGTCACTGGAAAGATGCAGGAATTATGCTTAAAGGTGAAGCGGTTTTAAGCCTTACTTCGATGTTTTTACACCTCTGGGGCAGTGAAGAAAAAAGAACTCTGCCCGACACTCCCTTTGCAACAGACGGATACGTTATGCCTTTTTCCGATATGCCAATTGACAGAGAACTGACGGGTGAAAACATTTATCTCAATATGATAAATTCGGCAAAGACAAGTATTTTTATCGAAACGCCCTACCTTATCATAGATAACGAAATGCTCTCGGCTCTTTGTCTTGCCGCCAAAAGCGGAATAAAAGTAATCATAGTAACTCCCGGAATTCCCGACAAGTGGTTTGTCCACGAAGTCACAAGAAGCAACTACAAAAGACTTATAGAATCAGGAGTTAACGTCTACGAATACAAAAACGGATTTATCCATTCAAAAATAGTTATCACCGACCGCGAATGTGCCGTAATCGGTACGCAGAATTTTGATTACAGAAGCCTTTACTTACATTTTGAGTGCGGTGTCTGGATGTACAAATCAAAAGCGGTGTATGAAGCCGACGACGATTTTAAAGAAATTATCAAAGTTTCAAAGAAAATCGAAAAATCTGACCTTAAAATCCCGTGGTATAAAAGTATGGTACGTGGATTTTTAAAACTGTTCTCCCCTCTTTTGTAACAGTTGACAAAGAATATTTTTCGTGATATACTTGGAATATACCAAAACGTAGTGACGGAAAGAGTAGACTTCTAAACCCGATTTCAGAGAGCTTTTGGATGGTGTGAAAAAGCAGAAGGCAGAAGTTGAAGATGGCTCCCGAACGGTGCACCCGAATTTTTAAGGTGCAACAGGTCCGCCTGTTATAGCGGTGATGAGGCGTTGTTTGACGCGAATTGAAGTGGTACCACGGGAATTTTATCTCGTCTTCTTTTTGAAGACGGGATTTTTTTATTAGGAGGAAAAGTTATGAGTGAAAAATTTTACATCACGACGGCTATTGCATACACATCTCAGAAACCTCACATCGGCAACACCTATGAGATTGTTTTAACCGATGCTATTGCCCGTTCCAAACGTGCTCAGGGGTACGACGTTTTCTTTTTGACGGGTACTGACGAACACGGACAGAAAATCGAAGACTGTGCAAAAGCAAAAGGCGTAACACCTAAAGAATACGTTGACGAAGTGTCAGGAATGGTAAGAAACATCTGGGATACTATGGATACAACTTACGATAAATTTATCCGTACAACAGACGATTACCACGAAGATGCAGTTAAGAAAATCTTCAAAAAGCTCTACGATCAGGGCGATATCTATAAATCCGAATACAGCGGTCTTTACTGTGTTCCCTGTGAATCCTTCTTCACAGAAAGTCAGCTTAAAGACGGTTGTTGCCCCGACTGTGGCAGACCTGTTCAGACCACAAAAGAAGAAGCTTACTTCTTTAAAATGAGCAAATATCAGGACAGACTTATGAAACACATCGAAGAAAATCCTGATTTCATCGTTCCCGAATCCCGTAAAAAAGAAATGGTAAACAACTTCTTAAAACCCGGTCTTCAGGACCTCTGCGTTTCCAGAAGCTCCTTTAAATGGGGCGTTCCCGTTTCCTTTGACGATAAACACGTAATCTACGTATGGATTGACGCACTCTCAAACTATATCACAGCTTTAGGCTATAACCCCGACGGAAACGAAGGCGACCTTTATGAAAAATACTGGCCTGCTAACGTTCATATCATCGGTAAGGATATTTTACGTTTCCACACAATTTACTGGCCTATTATCCTTATGGCACTCGGTGAGCCCTTGCCGAAACAGGTTTTCGGTCATCCGTGGCTTTTGTTCGGTGCCGACAAGATGAGTAAATCCAAAGGAAACGTTATCTACGCTGACGATCTCGTTCGTCTTTTCGGTGTTGACGCAGTAAGATACTATCTCCTTTCCAATATGCCTTACGGTCAGGACGGAAACATCACTTACGAAACCTTTATCGGCAAATATAACTCCGACCTTGCAAACACCTTAGGTAACCTTGTAAACCGTACGGTTACAATGGCTAACAAATACTTTGACGGTGAAATCTTAAAAGCACAGGTAGAAAACGAACTCGATGCTGATCTTAAAGCGGTTGCAGACGATGCATTCAAGGCATCTGTTGATTTGATGAACGAGTACCGCACTGCAGACGCTCTTTCAAAGCTTATCGCTCTTGCTCAGCGTTCCAACAAATACATCGACGAAACTGCACCATGGGCACTTGCAAAGGACGAAGCTTCTCTCCCCCGTCTTAAAGTCGTACTTTCAAACCTTATCGAAGCTATCAGGGTTTTGGGCGTTGCACTCTTACCATTTATGCCCTCTACTTCCAAAAAAATCCTTGCACAGATCAATGCGGAAAACTCTGATTTTAACAATGTTTCTTTCGGTGAAGGCGAAGCAAGAAAAGTCGGTACTGCAGAAGCACTTTTTGCAAGAATTGACGAAGCAAAAATGTTAGAACAGATTCAGAAAGAAATCGTTGAGCCTCAGATTGCCGCTGCAAAAGCAAAAGAAAAACCTGAAGGCGTTACCGATATGATTTCTATCGACGACTTTGCAAAGGTTGAACTTCGTGTAGGCGAAATAATCTCTTGTGAAAAGCTTAAAAAATCCAAAAAACTCCTCGTTTTAAAAGTAAACGATGGCGAAAAGGAACGTCAAGTGCTTTCAGGAATTTCCCAGTGGTACGAGCCTTCTGACCTTATCGGTAAAAAGATTATTTTAGTTTCCAACTTAAAACCCGCAAAACTCTGTGGTGAAGAAAGCTTCGGTATGATTTTGGCTGCCGACTGCAGTGAAAACGACGTAAAAGTAATCTTCGTTGACGATTCTATCCCCACAGGCTCAAAAATAAGATAAGAGGACGTCTGTATGACTGAAATTATCATTCACTCTTTAATCCACACTCTTGAAGACACCTTAAAAACGCTTCCCGTTTTATTTCTTGTGTATCTTCTCATTGAATGGATTGAACACCGCTTTGACTTCTCAAAGCTTATGAACCCGAAGGCTTCCTTTTTAGGGCCTTTCTTCGGTGCGTTGACGGGACTTGTTCCGCAATGTGGTTTTTCGGCGGCGTCTGCTTCCCTTTTCGGAGAAAAAATGATTTCCGCATCAACTTTGATTGCAGTCTTTATTGCTACCTCCGACGAAGCAGTTCCGATACTTTTAGCAGACGGTAACACTGTTAAAACAGTTCCCCTTTTAATCCTTATAAAGCTTGTTATAGCTATAATTGCGGGATACGTTTTAAGGTACACTCTTTTCAAAGAAAGTATTCCATCTCCCGAGCATCACTGTCACTGTCTGCCCTCAAACGATGAACACCACCACGAAGAAGGACATCACGATAATCATGAAAACCCCGATTGTCATTGTTGTTGCGACAACAAATCCTTACTGTTAAGTGCTTTGCTTCACACCCTTAAGGTAACGGCATTCCTCTTTGTAACAATGATTTTAATAAACCTTACCGTAAACTTTATCGGCAAGGAAAATCTTGAAAGCTTTCTCCTTTCAGGAAGCTTTTTACAGCCTTTTTTAACGGCACTTATAGGACTTATCCCGGGATGTGCGGGGTCTGTACTTCTCACAGAGCTTTATATAAGCTCAAGTATCTCATTCGCTTCCCTTATTTCAGGTCTTTCGGCAGGATGCGGTTTCGGATATTTAATCCTTTTCAAAGAAACCAAAGACAAGAAAAAGGCTTTCTCAATTCTTCTTACCACCTACCTTATCTCGGTAGCGGCAGGAATCATAATTACTTTAATCCCGTAAGAAATTACGGGATTTTTTAATTTTCAGTCACATTTTTAACTTTTCTTCATATTATGTATCAAAGACATAATAAGGAGGCTTTTAAATGTCAGATCAGAATTATACGCCTTACGGCGGTGCCACAGGTGCCAACTGTTTTAAGGAAGCTGTCTGTGTAAACACGGGAAGAATTTACGACAGTTGCAGTGACAAGGATTGTCTTGAAGATTTAAGGGTGTATTTCACCGAGGCAAATCAGACAATCATCAATACTGCACAGAGCATTAAGGTAAGACGCGTTGAGGTTGCAAACGTCACGATGGAAGTTGAATCCGTTCCCTTTAACAAAGGCTTTTACTCGGTTGACACAACTTTTTATTTCCTTATCACCCTCGATACTTATGAAGCACAACCCTGCGCAAACCCCACTTCGGTTCAGGGCATTTCAGTTTTCTCCAAGAAGATTATCCTTTACGGCGCAGAAGGAAACGTAAAAAACTTCACCTCTCTTCAGGGTTGCGAATTCATCACAGGTGAAGACTGCACACTCCCCTCAAACACACCCGTTGCACGTATTCAGGTTGTTGACCCTATTATCTTAGCTTCCAAAATCTGCGATACTCCAAAAGCCGAATCCGATTGCAACACTATCTCAATCCCCGAAGCCGTTCCCTGCCTTTTCCCAGGTACCATTGTTACGGGTGAAGTGGCAAGATACGTTTACGTTTCCGTCGGTCTTTTCTCCATCGTTCAGCTTGAACGCGACGTGCAGATGATGATTCCCGTATACGATTTCAGTATTCCCGACAAGGATTGTTCGCCCACTGACAGTAACTGTGACCCCTGTGAGCTTTTCAGAAAAATCAAATTCCCCGTGAGCGAATTCTTCCCGCCAAGACTTTCCGAAACAGACTGCGAAGAATAAAAATTAAAGCGCAAGTTTTATTAAAAAACTTGTGCTTTTTTCTTTACAATTTAAAATTAGTGTGATACAATAAAATAAATATCAGCAATCGCTGAAAAAGGAGACGAAAAATATGAAATTAGGTTTTGTAAGTGCAATTTTAGACACTTATACTTTCGAAGAAGTTATCGACTTCGCAAGTGAACACGGCTTTGAATGTGTTGAAATGGCTTGCTGGCCTCAGGGTAAAGCTGAACGCCGTTATGCAGGTGTAAGCCACATCGACGTAGAAGACACAAGCGACAAGAACGTAAACTACATCAAAGAATACTGTGCTAAGAAAAACGTTGAAATTTCTTCTCTTGCTTTCTATCCTAACACAATGGATGAAGACCTTGAAAAGAGAGCTGCAAGTATCGACCACCTCAAAAAAGTTATCGTTATGTCAAGTAAACTCGGCGTTAATATGGTAACAACCTTTGTTGGCAGAATGCAGTCTAAAAACGTTGAAGAAAATATCGAAGAATTCAAAAAAGTATGGCCCGATATCATCAAATTCGCTGAAGATAACGGCGTTAAAGTCGCTATCGAAAACTGCCCCATGCTCTTTGGTTACGACCAGTGGCCCGGCGGACAGAACCTCTTCACAACGCCTTCTATCTGGAGAAGATGCTTTGAAATTATCCCAAGCAAAAACTTTGGGTTAAACTATGACCCCTCTCACTTTGTATGGCAGATGATTGACTACATCAAACCTATCTACGAATTCAAAGACAGAATTTTCCACGTACACTATAAAGACATCAAGGTTTACCGTGACAAACTTAACGATTGCGGTATTATGGCAACTCCCCTCTCCTTTATGTCCCCCAAACTTCCCGGTCTTGGCGACGTTGACTGGGGCAAATACGTTTCTGCTCTTACCGACATCGGTTTTGAAGGTTATACCTGCCTTGAAATCGAAGATAAAGCTTTTGAAGGAAGCAAAGAAAGAGTTGAAGCTTCCCTCATCCTCGCAAAACGTTATATGGAACAGTTTGTAATCTAACATACAAAAACTAAAGGACTTGGTTTTACACCAAGTCCTTTTTTACTGCCGTTTTCCTAAATCATCCACAGAGTATCCGTCGGGAGTTTCACAGTCAACATACATTGCTCCGTCTTCACCTACATAATACCACTCGTTATCCCATTCAATCCATTTACTCGTTGCCATAGTACCATCTTGTTGCATATAGTACCATTTACTACTTGGCGTTGTTTCGTCAAATTCCTCATCATACCCTTTAATATAATCTTGAATCCATAAATTTTCTACACCAACACCATAGATATTAAAATAATACCAGTTTCCTTCATATTCTAACCACTTATCTCTGAGCATAACGCCATTTTCGTCAAAACACGAAAGCCTTTTGCCAAGCTTTTTAAATCCCTTGACAAGAACACCTTCTTCGTAATAATACCTTTTGTAGTCTTCGTCAAAAAACCAGATGGCATTTTTTAAGGTTTGTCCGTTGTTTGTAATTTCATAAATATCTTCTATACTGTTGATACTCTGCATATCCTCGGGCAACATTTCTTTTTTAATTTTTCCTCCCAAAGATGCACTCTCATCAGCAACATAATTATCATCAGAATAAAAATAGGTCTTGTAAACATCGTGTCTTGGAAGTTCCTGAAACCCCATATGTGTAAGAGTATCAGGCAAAACTATGGGAGTACTTTGAGAGACATAATACAGTGCTTCATCTTCAATTTTCAATACTCCTTGCGGAATCACAATCGGTGCCACCATATCCATGGTACTGATAGCATCCTCTTTAATAACCTTGGTATTGGGGTGAATTCTTATACTTGCCATATATCTCGGTGTTGAATAGAGTGTATCAAAATTCTTTGAGTATAAAACACCTCCATATGTGGTAAAATAGGGATTTTCAGGATCTACTTCAAATGCAAAATGAGGATAATTACGCAAGGAATCGATATCCTTGAAATTTTTCCCTATTTTTACTACATTAAACAGGTCAAGTTCCACACCGTATTCAAGCTCTGTTATATTGTCAGGAATAATCAGAGTATCTATTCTCGTATCATAAGAGCCATCCATTTGGTTGCGCTTAGGTAAATGCAACCGATCATCTTCGTTGCATATAGTCAGAGTATTATTTTTAAAATTATATCCTGCGTATTTTGTCTTATAAATCATCACAAAACAAATAGAAACAATCGCTATTATAATAAAAATTACTGTTATTAAAATCTTAAATCTTTTCTTCATAAACTCAACCCTTTCTATTCATTTGCTTTTATTATACCACAAAAGCAAAAAAATGTAAAATCAGGCAGATTTTATTGTGTAAAGATTTTTGCTTTACAGATAAAAAAGCGTGTATCTTCCGATACACGCTTTCTTTTTTACTGATACTCTTAAAGCCTTCCCTGATTTGCCTCCATTGCCTAAAGGGAGGGGGACCACCGAAGGTGGTGGAGGGATTCAGGAAGGGGGGACCGCGTCAGCGGTGGTAGGGTTGTTTTAACAAGTTTTACTTAAGATATTCCATAAGCATTTCACGCATAATGGTGGGGTTACCTTTACCCTTTGAAGCCTTCATACACTGACCTACAAGGAAGCCGAATGCATTGGTTTTACCGTTTTTGTAGTCCTCAATTGACTTCTGGTTGTTTGCAACAACTTCTTCAACGATGGCTTTGAGTGCTCCTTCGTCGGAAATCTGTCCAAGACCTTTTTCATCAACAATAGCCTTAGGCTCTTTGCCCGAAACAAGCATTTCTTCAAATACAGTTTTACCTGCGGAATTTGAGATAACGTTCTTTTCGATAAGCTCAATAAGTGCCGACATATTGTCTGCAGTAATGTTAAGCTCTGCGATTGTCTTGTTCTGCTCGTTCATAACTCTTGAAATATCACTGAGCACCCAGTTTGCAGCACTCTTGGGTTTAACCTTGTTAAGTGCGATAATACCTTCAAAGAGTGCGGATTTTTCCATATTGTCAACGAGAAGGTTAGCTTCAACTTCTGTAAGACCGTAGTCTTTGATATATCTGTAAACTTTTTTGTTAGGAAGCTCGGGGATGGTAGCCTTGAGAGAATTGAGATACTCATCATCAAGTACAATTGTAGAAAGGTCAGGCTCGGGGAAATAGCGGTAATCCTGAGCATCTTCTTTGCTACGAAGTATTACGTTTACGCCCTTTGCATCGTCCCAGCGGCGTGTTTCCTGAGTAATTGTTTCGCCGTTTTCGATAGCCTTAATCTGGCGGTCTGCTTCGTAATCAATAGCACGTACGGCACCTGAGAATGTATTTACGTTTTTCATCTCAACTCTTGTGCCGTAAGGTTCGCCTTTCTTGTGTACAGACACGTTGATATCGCATCTGATGGAACCTTCCTGCATCTTACAGTCGGAAATTCCGATGTACTGAAGAATTGATTTGATTGTTTCAAGATAAGCCTTTGCATCCTTTGAAGAATGCATATCGGGTTCGGAAACGATTTCGATAAGCGGTACACCGCAACGGTTGAAGTCAACGAGTGTTCCTGTGAAGCTGTCTTCGTGGATAAGTTTACCTGCGTCTTCTTCGATATGGATACGGGTTACACCGATTCTCTTCTGTTCACCGTCAACCAATACGTCAACATATCCGTTTTCGCAAAGCGGGATATCAAACTGGCTTATCTGGTAAGCCTTGGGAAGGTCGGGATAGAAGTAATTCTTTCTGTCCTGTTTGGAAATGGGATTAATAGTACAGTTTAAAGCATAACCCATTCTTACGGCAGATTCAACAACCTTTTCGTTAAGAGTAGGCAAAGTACCGGGCATACCCATACAGATAGGACAACACTGGGTGTTAACCTCAAGCCCGAAAGCATTTTTACAGCTACAGTAAATTTTTGACTGTGTATTAAGTTCAGCGTGGACTTCAAGGCCCACTACAATTTCATAATCATTATAAGCCATTTTCTTCACTCCTTACTTCAAAGTCTTTGACAAATCAAATCCGCCAACGAGTTTTTCGTAACAAGCAGCCGCATCAAACAAAGTCTGCTCACTGAATTTAGAACCGATAAGCTGACATCCTATGGGCATATTCTTGCTGTCAAAGCCGCAAGGCATACTGATCGCAGGAAGACCTGCGATATTGATCATAACAGTAAGGATATCGTTCATATACATCTTAACCTGATCGTCAACGTTCTCACCGATTTTGAAAGCGGTATCAGGAGTTGTGGGAGTAAGAAGGAAATCACACTGAGTGAATGCATCGGCATACTGCTTCTGAATAAGTTGCTGAGTGAATTTAGCCTTTTTGTAATAAGCATCGTAATATCCCGAAGAAAGTACGTAAGTACCGAGCATTATACGACGTTTAACCTCTGCACCGAAGCCTTCGTTACGGGTATTTAAGTAAAGCTCTTCAAGAGTTTTCGCATTCTCACTGCGGTATCCGTACTTAACACCGTCAAAACGCGCAAGGTTTGAAGAAGCTTCCGCAGAAGAAATGATATAGTAAGCAGAAAGTGCGTAGTCGGTACTGGGAAGAGAAACGGGAACGAGTGTTGCACCAAGCTTTTCGTACTCTTTTGCAACCTGCATTACTGCGTTTTTAACGTCTTCAATTACCCCTTCAGCAAAGTATTCTTTAGGAATACCGATTTTAATTCCATTAACAGAAGGATTAAGTTTTGTAAAGTCAGGATATACTTTGTTTACAGTAGTTGTATCCATCTTGTCCTTACCGCAGATAACGGAGTAAGTAAGCGCCAAATCCTCAACGCTTCTGCCGATCGGACCAATCTGGTCAAGTGAAGATGCAAAAGCAACTAAACCATATCTTGAAACCGAGCCGTAAGTAGGTTTAAGTCCTACAACGCCACAGTAAGCGGAAGGCTGACGGATAGAGCCACCCGTATCGGAGCCTAAAGTGATAACCGCTTCACCCGCAGCTACGGCTGCCGCACTACCACCCGAAGAACCACCGGGAACGTATTCTGTATTGTAAGGGTTTTTAGTCTTTTTAAAGGCAGAGTTTTCGGTAGATGAACCCATCGCAAACTCGTCCATATTAAGCTTACCGAGGTATACACAATCGGTTTCGTTAAGCTTTTCAATAACAGTTGCATCGTAAGGAGGCACAAAGTTTTCAAGCATTTTAGAAGCACAAGTCGTAGGCATTCCTTTAAGACAGATGTTGTCTTTGATACCAATGGGAATACCTGCAAGTTTATGCAAAGCTTCACCGTTTGCACGTTTTTCGTCTACTTCTTTAGCTTTTTTGATTGCACCTTCACGGTCAACGGAAAGGTAAGCGCCGATTTCAGGCTCTTTCTCATCAATTCTTGAAAGAACGGATTCGGTAAGTTCCAAAGAAGAAATTTCTTTACCTTCGAGCATCTTGGAAAGCTCGGATGCAGTATATTTAAAAAGTTCCATTATAATTCCTCCTTAGTCCACTACCTTGGGTACTACGATACAACCTGCCTGAACTTCAGGTGCATTCTTTAAAAGCTCTGCACGTTCAAACTTCTTCTCAGGGATATCCTTACGCATTTCCATAGGATTTTCAGGGTCAATCAAAGCACCACTCGCATCGATATCAGGAAGCTTTTCGACCATATTTACAATATTTTCCATTTCTTTTTCAAACTTTGCTTCTTCCTCGGGTGTAAAGCTTAATTTTGAAAGCTTTGCGAGGCGTTTCATATCAATCTTCATACTAATTTCCTTTCACCATTTTATTGAATTCATCTTCCGAAATAACGGTAACTCCAAGCTGAGTGGCTTTCGTAAGTTTACTTCCTGCGTCCTCTCCCGCTAAGACGTAATCGGTCTTTGAGGAAACAGACGAAGAAACCTTTCCGCCGTTTTCTTCGATGATAGCTATAGCTTCATTACGACTATAAGTCGGTAAAGTACCAGTAAGCACGAAGGTCTTACCTTTAAACAAATCGGTAGTTTGTTTTACCTCTTCTGTAAGAACTACTCCTGCATTCCTTAACTTTTCTATTATAGCAAGGCTCTCGGCACGGGCAAAGTAATCAACTACACTCTGCGCCATTACCTCTCCGTAACCCTCAATTTCGGTAATCTCTTCAACCGTTGCCTCAAAGAGTCTGTCAATGTCAGTAAAATGCTCTGCTAAAAGCTTTGAAGCTCTTTCGCCGATATTTCTGATACCAAGTCCGAAAAGCACTTTTGCAAGTCCTCTTTCCTTTGACTCCTCGATTGATTTTAAAAGATTTCCACTCGACAACTCACCCATACGTTCAAGGGCGGATAAATCCGAAAGCTTTAAGTAATAAAGGTCGGCAGGTGACGAGATAAGCTTGTTATTCAAAAGAAGCTCAACAATTGCGGGACCTAAGCCCTCAATGTTCATTGCATTCCTTGTTGCAAAATGAATAATACTTCGGTAAAGTGTCGCAGGACAAAGAGGATTTACACATCGTATCACCGCTTCATCGTTATCTTTCACCGTTTCCTCGTTGCACACGGGACAGTATTTCGGAATAAGATAAGGTTCACTGCCTTCAGTGTGCGAAACTGATTTTAAAACCTCAGGGATAATGTCCCCTGCTTTTCTTACTAAAATCGTATCACCGATACGGATATCCTTATCAGCAATAAAATCCTGATTATGGAGTACTGCACGGCTTACCGTCGTACCTGCTAAGATAATAGGGTCAAACACCGCAGTCGGCGTTAAAGCACCCGTTCTGCCTACGTTTATTTCAATATCCCTTAAAACAGTTTGTTTTTCTTCGGGTGGGTATTTGAAAGCAACCGCCCATTTGGGGAATTTTGAAGTAGCGCCCAATTTTTCACGTTCGGAAAAATTATCAATCTTTACAACGGCACCGTCAATGTCAAAAGGATAGGTGTACCTGTTTTCACCGATACTTTGTATCTCACCTACTACTTCAGAAAACTCTGTAAAAGTCTTATATGAAGGTACTGTTTTAAAACCCTGTGAATTCAAAAAGTCAAGTGACTCTTTATGAGATGAAAGCTCTTTTCCTTCGATTTGCTGAATGTTGAAAATAAAAATCGAAAGATATCTTTTAGCGGTAATCTTAGGGTCTTTTTGTCTTAACCCGCCTGCCGCCGCGTTTCTTGGGTTTTTGAAAGGTTCTTCGCCGTTTTTAATCTGCTCGGAAGTGAGCTTTTCAAAAACCTCTCTCGGCATATAAACTTCTCCCCTGACCTCTAAAAGAGGTAATTTTTCAGGAATTTCTCTCGGTATATCAGAGATAGTGAGAAGATTTAAGGTGACGTCCTCACCGACAAGTCCGTTACCTCGTGTAGAACCTCTTACAAACTTGCCGTTTATATATTCAAGTGATACTGAAAGTCCGTCGATTTTCGGCTCAACCACGTAACATGGATTTTCCAGTACCGTTTTGCATCTCTCGTTAAACGAATACAACTCGTCAACACTGAAAACGTCCTGAAGTGAGCCCATCTGCACTTTATGTTCAACCTTTTCAAAGGTGTTATAAGTAACGTCGCCGACCCTTCTGGTAGGAGAATCAGCTCTTACAAAAAGCGGAAATTCTTCTTCAAGCTTTTTGAGCTCAACCATCTTCATATCGTACTCATAATCGCTTATAACGGGGGCATCTTCGGTATAATAAAGTTTACTGTGATAATTCAGTTCATCAACAAGCTCGTTATATCTTTTTAACGGCTCCATACAAAGTCCTCCCCCTTTTTAATCATACATAATGTATTATACCACACTTTTTTGAAATTTGGTAGTATTTACTGAAGTTTTTTTCAAAGTTTTTTTATAGTATTGAAAAAATCAAGTTTTTTTGCTACAATACGAATAGAAAGGAGTCCTTTTATGAAAGTTGCAATCTTCACAGAAACCTATCTGCCGTATATAAACGGCGTTGTTACACATATAAAACTCTTAAAAGAAGGGCTTGAAAATATGGGGCACGAGGTACTTATCGTAACTGCCGACCCCGAAACACGTGAGCATTACATTCAGAACAATATTCTCCACTGCCCTGCCCACGCGATGAAAAAATTTTATAACTACGGGGTTTCAATCCCGATAAGCCACAAACGTCTTAAAATAATAGAGAATTTCAATCCCGATATCATCCACGTTCACAATGAATTTTCGATAGGAATTTCCGCTTCCTATATTGCAAAGAAGCTTAAAAAACCGCTTGTATACACTCTGCATACCATGTATGACGATTACATCTATTACGTTGCACCAAAGCCCCTTATTCCCTTTGCCACAAAGCTTTCGCATAAGTATGTAAAATACTTTGCAAAGAGTGCAAACGCTATCACGGGTCCGTCTAAAAAGTGTGATGAATATATCAAAAAAGAGTGTAAAATTGATACCGACGTAACGGTTATTCCAAACCCCGTTGAGCTTGATAAATTTCACCCGTCTAACATCACAGAAGAAAGCAAAAAAGCCTTCAGGGAAAAATTTGGTATCAAAGATGATGAAATGCTCGTTTGCTTCTGCGGAAGAATAGGTAAAGAGAAAAGTATTGACGTACTTTTTAACTACTGGGCAAAGACCGTTAAAAAAGAGGACAAGCTGCATCTTGTGATTATCGGTGACGGTCCTTGTAAGGAGGAACTTACTATTCTTGCAAAAGAGCTTGGAATTTCTGATATGGTAACCTTTACGGGTGCTGTTCCGAACCACGAAATGCCACCCTATTACGCCGCTTGTGACATCTACGTTACCGCTTCCCTTTCGGATACAAACTCAATCTCTATGCTTGAAGCTATGGCAACGGGACTTCCCGTTCTGCACCGCTTTGACGAGCTCAACAAGGGTCAGGTGCAAAATGGTGTCAACGGTTACATTTTCTTTAATGAGTTTGAAATGTATGAACAGTTAAAGGCGTTTCAGAAGAAAACAAAAGAAGAAAAGGAAATTTTACGCCATTCGGTAAGAGAAAGCGTTAAAAATGCAGGTAGCGAAAACCTTGCAAACTATCTTCTGACAGTTTATGCAAACGTTTACGGCAAATGCCCGAACAAGCTTATCACACCACCTAAAAAAATTAAAATCAAACTTCGCAAAAAATAAGTAAATCCCCGACAAAAGTCGGGGATTTTATTATTTATTAACTTCGTTAAGTTTGATTTTACGACGATTTTTAACGTGGTCTTCCATAGGCTTGATATCACCTGCAGCGGTAAGAGCCATTCTTGTTAATACAGGACCGAAGAGCTCGTAAATAAGCACTGCAAAGAGAGTGATATTTCTGATTAAAGTGCCTTCACCGGGAAGCTGCGCTGCCGCAATTGAGCACATACCGAGTGCTACACCCGCCTGAGGGAGAAGTGTAATACCCAAGTATTTGCAGATTTCAGGAGAACATTTTGTGAATTTAGCACTTGCGTATGCGCCAAAATATTTACCGAGAGAACGGAAAATGATGTAAACCATACCGATTACAACGATAGCCCAGTCCGCAAACACGTTAAGCTCAAGCTCTGCACCACTGATTACAAAGAACAAAGCAAGAAGCGGTGACGTCCATTTTTCGGATTTTTCCATAAGGTCGAAGGACAAAGGACAGATGTTGCAAAAAACTGTACCAAGCATCATACAAACAAGCAGTGATGAGAAGCTTATATGCAAAGCACCGATACTGAATTCCATCATAGCAAGTGCAACCGTCAGGAATACGAAGGTAATCGTCATATTAAGACGGTTTGTGTTGGAGTTGAACATCTTCTCAAGCTGTGTCAAAATCCAGCCCATAATAGCTCCGAGGATAAGCGAACAGAGGATTTCAAGAATAGGATTAACAAAGATGGAAATAAAGTCAACAGAGCCTGATATCAAGGTCTTTGCTATACCAAATGAAACTGCAAACACGATAAGACCAACGGCATCGTCGAGTGCAACGATAGGCAAAAGCAAATCAGTAAGCTTACCTTTAGCCTTATACTGTCTTACAACCATCAGCGTTGCGGCAGGAGCAGTAGCAGTAGCAATAGCACCCAAAGTTATAACCTGAGACATTGTAAGCTTGTCGGGCATCATAAGATGCATACCGTAAAGCGCAAGGTCAACGAAAAGTGTAGCAACAAGTGCCTGGAAAATACCGATAACGGTAGCCTGCATACCAGTTTTTTTGAGTTCTTCAAGTTTAAACTCACTACCGATTGAAAATGCGATAAAGCCTAAAGCCACTTCGGAAATAAGTCCGAGTGCCGCAACAGCCTCACCTGAAGCAAAGCCGAGTCCTTCGATACCGATTCTGCCCATAAAATAAGGTCCGATTAAAACACCTGCAATAAGGTATGCAGTAACGGTCGGAAGCTTTAAGGGTTTAAACACTCGTGTCATTAAAAGACCCACGAGTAATGCGATGGAAACTGAAAGTAATGTGCTCATATATATCACCTTTCTATGTATAGCCGGGATTTTTACCCCAAAATTTCACAATTACCATTTTAGCACATTGTTGTCAAACTGTCCACTATAAAAACATAAAAAAAACCGATTTTTGCAAATCGGTTTTTGTCTATTTTAGACGGATATTCCGTTTAAAAGTTCTCTATAGCTTTCAATTGCCGAAAAGAGATTGTTTTCTGCAGTTTTTAATGCCATCTCCTGAGCCTTTAAAGCGTTTTTCTGCAACTTCACTTCCATCCCCGAAGCTCTGCCAAGAGTGTATTTTTTCTCAACGTCAGAATATTTTTTAGCTTCATCGGAATACTTCTTACCCTCGGCTTCAAAACTTGCCTTCTGTTTTAAAATATCATTATATTTCTGAGTAAGAGAGGTAAACAAAGATTCTTCTGCAGATTTAATCTCATTTCTTTTAATCATACGATTGTTGTTAGCTACGGTATAATCGTCCTTTGAAAGATGCTTATACTCAAGATTTAGGCATTTTATATCATAACTGTTTTGCTTTGCGGTGATAAAATCCTTCTCAAGGTCTATCTTAGCTATATAATCAATATCAGGTGCAGGAAGCTTACCTACCGTCAGTTCATCGTCAAAGGAACGACCGAGCATCTTATTAAGCTCACCTTTTAGCATCTTAACCTGGCTTTCAAGCTCTGAAATACTATTCACAAAAGAGTTATAGTTTTTCTCCTGTTCACTGACTTCAAGCTTTGTGGCAAGTCCTAACGACTCCCTCACCTTAACGGCGTTAAGAGAAAGTGCCATACTTTCTTTATTTGCATTCAGGCTTTCAAGGCTTAAAACGAGTTGATTATACGAAGCAAATATTCCTTTTGTCGCACTCACAATCTGCTTATCCGCGTGTTCAAGCTTTAATTTTGTAAGATTAAGCTGTTGACTGTACCCTGTTCCCTGTCCCGAATTCATCGAACCAAGAAGCTCGTAAAGCATCGTAAGTGACATTTTGGTACTCTGGGCAACAACTACAGTTTCAGGCAAAACTGCGGGATTTTCCACAATCCTGTCAATGCCCTCAATGGTAGATTCCATCGCTTTATCCATATCAAGACCTGAGTTTACCGCAGGACGGTTAAGCTTTAAATTCTGCAAAGTAGCCTTGTTGCTTTTAACCTGAAGATTATTTGCAAGAACTTCTTTTTCAATATCGTTGTATTCAAGTGTTTTTGCGAAAACAGGTGTCGCTGAAAAAAGCATAACCAAAAACACTAAAAATACTGAAAATATCTTTTTCATCTAATTACTCCTTAATGCATCTATAGGATTAAGCTCACTTGCTTTTTTAGCGGGAGCAAATCCGAATATAATACCCACTGCCGCCGAAAAACCTACTCCGAGTCCGATAGCAGATAAAGAAAGCACAAAATCGTACCCTATAACAAGTGCTACGATAATCGACAAGGTAAGTCCCAGTAAAAGTCCGATAAATCCGCCCAGAAGCGAAAGCATTATAGCCTCTGTCAAGAACTGGAACTGTATGGTCTTAGGCTCGGCACCGAGTGCTTTTCTTAAGCCTATCTCGGTAGTTCTTTCGGTAACTGAAACAAGCATCATATTCATAATACCGATTCCGCCTACCAGAAGGGCAATAGAAGCAATTCCCACAAGCATCGTCTGCATCATATTCTGCATTGACTTCATCATATCAAGCAAACTGTTCATTTCAATTACAACGTAACTGTCATCTTTGTAGTTAAAAGCTTCGTTGAGATATGATTTTATATTCTCAACGACTAAGTCGGCATCAGCCATAGCGTCCATATAAAGCTCAACCGCCATAATATTCTTACTTCCCGTAAGGTGCATAACGTTTGTGTACGGTATCATAATTACGTTTTCATTATGAGCTAAAGTCGTCATAACGGAATCAAGCTGTCCTGAAGTATCGGTTATTCCGACAACCGTATAATTCCCCCCGTCTATTATGACGTTTTTACCGACACCACTCTCCCCCGCAAAAAGCTTCTGCTCCATATCGCGGTTAATCACGCAAACGCAGTTTTTGTTTTCTACGTCGAGAATGTTAATACCTCTGCCTTCAACGACAATCGAGGGATTTCTTTTAAAATAAACCTCGTTTTTACCTTCGAGCAAAATTTCCTCTTCGATTTTTTCGTTGTTGGGAATATCAATAGTCGAAGTCACAGTCGGTGCAAAGCCGACAATCCCCTCAATATCATCAAGAGCTCTGATGTCCTTATCGGAAAGACCTTGTTTTAAAGGTGTGCCGTAAGCCTGAACGACAATCGTATTGGCACCGACACTTTCAAACTGCTCGTTAACGTTGTTGATTACGCCCTGAACGATGGTGATAAGGGCAATAATAGCGGTAACGCCGATAACGATACCGAGTACCGTAAGAAAAGACCTGAGTTTATTCTGTACGATATTTTTCCAGGAGAGTTTAATGTTTTCTTTAAGCATCGTCAAGATCTCCTTCCGAAAGTTTTCCGTCTAATATCTTGACGATACGGGAAGCGTGTTTTGCGATATTTGCATCGTGGGTAATCATAATTATCGTTCTTCCCTCTGAATTAAGCTCTTTAAAAAGCTCCATAACCTGCTTACCTGTTTTCTGGTCAAGAGCACCCGTTGGCTCATCTGCTAAAATTATAGAAGGCTGAGTTACAACCGCCCTTGAAATCGCAACACGTTGTTGCTGACCGCCTGAAAGCTGATTGGGGTAAAAATTTCTTTTTTCATAAAGTCCCATTCTGCTTAAAATCTCAACTGCGCGTTCCTGTCTTTCCTTTAAAGGAACACCCGCATACATCAAAGGAAGCTCCACGTTCTCACAGACGGTACTTCTTTTCAAAAGCTGAAAAGACTGAAAAACAAAGCCTATTTCCTTGTTTCTTATATGAGCTAACGTCTTTTCGTCAAGGTTTTTAATCTCTCTGCCGTTTAAAAAATAATTTCCTGAAGTCGGCTCATCAAGGCAACCGATTATATTCATCATGGTAGATTTTCCCGAACCTGAAGGACCTAAAACAGAAACAAATTCGCCTTTACTGACGGAAAAATTCACCTTATCAAGTACCACCTGTTCTTCGTCTCCCGTAATATACGTCTTGACGATATCAGTCATATGTACAAGTTCCATATTTTGCACCGCCTAACTGTTCATCATCGGGAAATCAAACATATTTTTAGGGTAATAAACTGTTTCACCTTCTGTAATACCCTCTTTTATCTCAACGGTGAGTCCGTCGTTTACTCCGATAGTAACGTATCTTTGAGTAAGCTTTCCTTTTTCCTTAACGTATACGAAAGGCTTGTTTTCGTTATCAAACTGCAAAGCTTTCATCGAAATTGTTGTAGCGTTTTCAACGTTTTGGTTAAGTGCTTTAACCTCAACCGACATACCCTCTAAAAGTGTTCCGTCGGAAGAAATTATAACGTCTGCCTCGTAATAGGAAATCCCCGCCTGAGTTACGGCAGTTTTGGAAATTCTGTCAACCACACCGTCAAAGGTTTTGTCCAGAGCATCAACCGTACAGGTAACTTCCTTCCCCTCACTCATAGCAGACATATCGTACTCGTCGACCTTTACAGTCGCAATCATTTCGGTAAAATCGGCTATATCAACAGTGGGAGTACCCTTCATAACGTTGTCGCCGTCTTTGATATGTATAGCGGTAATTTCACCTGAAAACTCTGCTTTCACTTCATCGTCAACACGCTGTGAAAGTGCCAGTTCATAAGACGCCTCTGCCTGACTGAGCTGTGCGGCAGCCGCTTTTTCACTGTTTACAGAAAGAATATCCCTTGTAAGCTCGTAAGTACTTTTTGCATTTTCATACTGTTGTTTTGCCGAGGTGTAAGCATTTTTAGCGTTATCATAATCATTTCTTGAAATAATTTCCGCTTCAAAAAGCACCTTACTGTCGTTATACGCCTTTTCGGCACTCTCGTAATTAAGCTTTGCAGAGGTATATGCACTTTCCGCCTGCATTACCTGTTGCTTACCCGAGCCTTCTTTGGCACTTTCATAATTAACTCTCGCCATATCAAGAGAAGCCTTTGCCTGTTTTAAGGTGTTATCGTAGTCAGTATTGTCAACTGTATATAAAACGTCACCTGCATTTACAGTATCGCCTTCTTTTACGAGAATTTCTTTAATCTCGCAGTTTCCTTCAGAAGTAAATGACTTCTTCTCAACAGGTTTTAAATTACCACTGAAGTTAAAATAGGTTGTGATATTCTGTACCTTTACTTCCTCATGCTCGTACATAGCTGTATCAGAACCTTTTGAGCTTATCGCTATAAGAATGACAACCACTATCGCAATAGCACCGATTACTATGTATTTCTTTTTGATGTTTTTGATTTTCAACTCAAATCTCCACTCCTTGATAATGTGTTATTTTAATTATATACTGCTATAATGAATATATTATGAATATTTAGAAAAATAAAAAATTTAAAATTGCCCTTCCCCCTTGACAAATGAAAAGAAATCGTATAAAATAATAAAGTCGGTTTGCCGCTGTGGTGGAACAGGCAGACACGAGGGACTTAAAATCCCTTGGTAGCGATACCGTACCGGTTCAAGTCCGGTCAGCGGCACCAGAAAAAAGCACTTGCATTTTGCAAGTGCTTTTTTCAATGATGTTTGCCTCAGGCAAATGATGTTGGCTACGCCAATGATAACGGCTATGCCTGATGATGTCGCTTCGCTAATACTTTAAGGCAAACATCGCATCATTGCGAGCGAAACGAGCAACATCATTATGCGGAGCATAACATCATGTCGCCGTTAGGCGACGCATCATTGAAATGTCATAAATTCTGTGATATACTTAATTACAAAGGAGGCGATTTTGTGAAAGAAAACAAGCTTACAGAACTGTCAATGGAGTTCTCTGTGGATATTATTAACCTGGTAAAGTATCTGAAATCCAACCACGAATCCATTATTTCCAACCAAATCGGCAGAAGCGGCACAAGTATTGGCGCCAACATCCACGAGGCACAATATGCGCAAGGAAAGAAGGACTTTGTTTCCAAGCTTGAAATTGCCTTGAAAGAAGCTAGTGAAACAGGTTATTGGCTTGAACTCTTGTATCGAACAAAATACATTGACGACCAAACATATAAAACACTTTCGGCAAAATGCACCTCCTTGCGTGTAATGCTGATCGCATCCTGCCGAACCGCAAAGGAGAATTCAAAATGATTGGACCAGTTGTTACCGTAACCGTCGACAGACCTCTGGGTAGTTATCATCCTGAGCATCCGGACATATATTATCCTGTAAACTATGGCTATATTGAAGGGACAATGGCTGCAGACGGTGAAGAAGAGGATGCTTATGTTTTAGGGGTAAATGAACCTGTTTCTGAGTTCACCGGAAGAATAATAGCTATTATCAATCGTGAGAATGATATAGAACATAAATGGGTAGTTGCACCGGATGGTATAACTTTCACGCGGGAAGAGATCGTAGAATTAACACATTTCCAAGAACAGTATTTTAAGTCGAAAATCTCCTTGCTATATAAATAACTTTAGCTTGGTGTACTTTTGCTTACCCTTACCTCGATTCTGCTCCGTTTGGTTACTCTTAGGCAGAAAAAAGACCTTGTCGAAAGACAAGGTCTTTTTCAACTAAATCCACCCTTTCGGGTGGGTTAAATCATCTTTGATGATGAAATCCTCCCGATGGTTGGATGAAATTGCCTGCGGCGGATTAAAGACGGATTTAATTTCATCTGCGAAGCAGATTTCGTCCAAATGAAGTTTGGATTTCATCGAGCCTTGCACGATTTCATTAAATTTTTAACACTCCCGTAACAAAAAATCGTTTTTATAGTGATAAAATAAACAGTAAAGGAAGTGAGAATTTGAAAAAAATATCCTTTATAATATTTAAAATCGTAAGATGGCTCGTATGGGTGTTTTACCCCAAAACCCGTGTTTTGGGCACTGAAAATCTGCCCGACTCCCCGTCAATTATAGTCGGCAACCATACCCAGATGAACGGCCCTATCATCGGAGAAATTTACTACCCGAGAAAAAGTGAAACCTGGTGTGCAGGGCAGATGATGAATTTAAAGGAAGTCCCCGCTTACGCTTACAAGGATTTCTGGTCAAAAAAGCCAAAAGTGTTAAGACCTTTTTATAAGCTTCTTTCCTATATCATCGCACCGCTTTCGGTAGCCGTTTTCAACAATGCTAAAACTATTGCCGTTTATCATGATTCAAAGATTGTGGCAACTTTCAAAAACACCGTCAAAGCGCTTGATAGTGGCAACGACGTTATTATTTTCCCCGAGCATTACGCCTTGCATAATCACATTGTAAACGATTTTCAGGACCGATTTATTGATATTGCAAAGCTTTATTACAAGAAAACGGGCAAAGAATTAAACTTTGTTCCGATGTATATTGCACCCACTTTAAAAGAAGTACATTTGGGAAAACCGATAAAATTTTCCCCTGACACGCCTCTTGACGAGGAACGCAAAAAAATCTGCGACTATTTAATGGACGAAATTACAAAAATTGCAGTAAATCTTCCCCGTCACAAGGTAGTACCCTACCCCAACACTCCAAAAAGCAAATACAAATACAACAAGGAGGATTAAAATGCGCAAACCCGTAGTCGATTACAGAGAGTTCCGCCTGAGTAAAATAAACGAACCACGTTTTTCCCACTTAAAGCTGTTACTCGGCTGGGTAATTTACTTTGCCCTTTATTTCATCACCGAAAATCTCATTCCTCGCGAAAGGTGTTATCCGATACATTCAAAACTTGACGATTTAGTCCCGTTTTGTGAATACTTCGTTGTACCATACGTATTCTGGTACTTACTTATCGTGATTTCACTTGGGTACTTTATGCTTTACAACATTGAAAGCTTTAAAAAACTTTCCGTTTACATAATCATAACCCAGGCTGTTGCGATGGCAATTTACATCGTCTTTCCCAACTGTCAGAATCTGCGCCCCGAAGAATTTGCAAACGAAAACTTCTTCACCTGGATAGTTTCCCTGCTTTACACCTTTGACACAAGCACCAACGTATTTCCGTCGCTTCACGTTGCCTACTCTATCGGCATCATTTCCGTCTGGACAAAGGAAAAAGGCGTATGGGGATGGTGGAAATGGTTTGTAGTTATTTCGTGTATTCTTATCTGCCTCTCAACGGCGTTTATAAAACAGCACTCGGTGCTCGACGGCTTTGCGGCAATTCCCGTCTGCTTACTCGCAGAATACATAGTTTTCAAAAAACTTTATCCAAAAAAATAAAAAGCGATACTTCTCGCTTAACACTCCTTTTTTCGTATAGCATATAGGCTTTCCCTTATTGGCTCCCTTGTGTAAAGGGAGCTGGATTTTGCGTAGCAAAAGACTGAGGGATTGTTATTTTATTTAACAATCCTCCCGTCACACTATGTGTGCCACCCTCCTTTACACAAGGAGGGATTTTTTTATTTTTTTACTTGCTTATTTTCATTTTTCGTGATAAAATAAAAACTGTCAGGTAAATTGAATATATAAAAAGCAGTAAAACATTTCCTTTTTTAGGAAGTGTATGTTGTTGTATTTATTACATAAAACATTCCCAAGAATTTGGTAAAAACACAAATTCCCTAGAGGGTGTTTTATGTATAGTATTTTGTACTGCATTTAATATTCGATTTGCCTGACAGCAACCAGGGATTTGTGCTTTTTCGGTGCAATGACTTCGGTTGTTGCACTTTTTTATTTAAAGGAGAAAATGTTATGGCAGACTACAAAACCATGTACTACAAGTTGTTCAATTCACTCAGTGATGCAATAGAAATATTGCAAAAAGCTCAGCAGGAGGGCGAAGACCTTTACATTGACTCTCCCGATGATGAAGATGAATATGAGGAAGATGCAGAATCATAAAAGTTTTATCCCAAAACGAAAAGGACGTCGCAAGACGTCCTTTTAATTATTTTACAGTAATTTCAAATCCACAGGTTACAAATTCCTCGATTTTTGCAAAATCAAGCTGTAAAGCATTTTTATTTACAGTTACCAATGCAGTAATATCGGTGTTTTCACCCGTTACGAGATTTCTCAGAGTAACCTTTGAAAACTCTTTGCCGTAGTTTACAGAAAGTGTTTTAAACTCGCCAAATACCCCTAAAGGTGCGTTATTCGCATTAGAAATCTCAGCATCAATTCTCTTTATAAAACCGCATTCATTATTATATGTACGTTTCAAAAATCCAATGCTTACAACACCCGACTTAGCATTTTCAGATGCGATAATAAAAGGATTATCCTCAGAATATGTAACTTTTGGCAAATCGGTATTTACTGCAATAACTGCAGGAGCTGAAATTCCAATTTCCTTGCCGTACATACTGTTATAAAGCCAATGACCTTCTTTAAGATAAGAATAATTTTTTGAATCTGTAAGTTTTTCTTCCGAGAATCTGACGTTTGTAAGCGGTACGGGAGGAGATACTTTATGCCATTCTGTACAAGCCTTTGTGTGGTTTTCCACATCGTTATTCCAGAGAGGATGACTCATAACACCAACAGAGGAGTTAAGAGCTGCACCAAGTTTAAGCTCATTCTCAACATTCAAAATACAAGGTGTGGATGCCTTATCCTCACTTAAATTCACAATACCATAAACACGTGCAAGAGTAACAGAAAGCTCAAGCCCCTCAAGAACGTCATAAGTGCGGTAAAAATCGGAACACTTCAAAATCTTCGGAATTTTTTCAGACTCTTCCTCGTTCATACCTACGTTATAAGCATCAAACGGCAAAGCGTGTTCTATCATTATATCGGGATTTACTTTTCTTACAGACTCAGTTACGAGCGCTCTGTACTCAGGGTCTCTGCCGTAGATACCCCAGTCAATTTTAAGATACTTTACATCGGCATACTTGCACCAATTGGCACGTTCTTCCCAGTATTTTCTTGCGTAAGCCTCGTCAAAACGGTTATCTTCTTCCTCGGTCACACAGTTGATACAAACCCAAATTCCGAGTCCTTTGTATCCTAAATCCTTTATCTTATCAGACAAAGCTTTAAGCTTTTCTTCGGGAGTACCTTTAAAAGACGGAAAACGTTCTTCGCTTAAATCAAGAGAACCGAAGGTTTTAAAGTCAAAGCTTACGGCATCATAAGGCACGTCCCAGCCATCATCGATAACAACTACGAGGTCTTCACGGGAATTTTTAAAATGATTTTTCAAAACACCTTTATCGGAAAGCAAAAATTCCTCACTCATGGCACTTCTGCAGTCTTTTATGCCATATTGTTTTGCATAGCGATCCTGAGAATCCCAGGTGCAATAGTAGTTTCCTGTTTTCATGTAAGTCACCTTTTATTTCACAAAACAAAGTACATCTTCGTTCTAAGGAAGATGTACTTAAAATTATCTTCTTTTTTGATATGAGCCACGGCGGTTATCGGTGGCTTTTTTGAGGTCAGAAATCTTTTCGTCACTCTTTTGCATAAATTTACTGAGCATATCCTCAAAAGACTTGTTTCCTTCCTGATATGTAGCAAACTCCTGCGGAGGCTCGAATGCAGGACGGTTAGCAGGTTTACTGCTGTTACCTTTCCCCTGATTACGGTTGTTATTACGAGCAGGTGCAGGTGCTTCAGCACGTTTTATAGACATAGCAATCTTGCCGTCCTCTGCAATGCTCATTACCTTTACTTTAACTTCCTGACCCTGAGTAATAAAATCAGAAATCTCTTTAACAAAAGTAGAAGCCACTTCGGAAATATGCACCATACCGGTAACACCTTTTTCCACCTCTACAAATGCTCCAAATTTTGTAACTCCCGTTACTTTACCGTCATAAATTTTTCCTACTTCAAGCTGCATAAATGCGTATATGCCTCCTTAAAATCTAAGGCTACTTGTTTCCGGACGCATTGAAATAAACCCTCTCATCCGGGAATATAAAGCCAAGTTTTTCACGTGCGATTTTCACAACGAATTCCCTGACAGATTCCTGTTCGAGCATTCCTTCCAACTCGTCATTACGGATTTTTTGTTCTTCACATTGTGCTTTAACTTCTTCAATTTTACTTTTACGGGCAGAAACCTCCATAAAAAGTGTTACGAAAGAAGCGGCAAGATAACAGCAAATAGCAACTATAGCAATGTTTACAACACGGTTAAGTACGCTTTTTTTGCGTTTCATATTGCCTCACACTCCTTTAAACTAAAAACAAGTATCCACTATTTATATAATTATACACTAACTGTTACTACTGTTTCAAGTGAAACTTTTTACCAAATCGACAAGATAACAATTTTTGTGAAATATGCTTAAATATTCTATAGATTTTAGTATAAATATACTTAAAAAATCGGTGCATCGGAAGCAGAAAAACATGGTAAAACCATTTAATTATTGACCTTATGGCAAAAATAAGAATTTTTGAGCATTTTAAAACCCAGATGCCCACTGTAAAATAGTAAATTATAAAGCCAAGTATCTCCCCTGCCACCACGAATATCCTGAAAAATCCGTTAAGGTGCCTTACACTGAAAAGGAAGGTAAACAAGGCCGCTATGAATACGAAAATGCAGTCTTCAATAAAAACGACCCACCTTCTGTGAAAAAAAGCAAAGCGTATAATCCTGAAAACGTCGTACACTGCACCAATACACCCACCAAGCAGACACGAAAAAAGAAAAATTACAGTTTCCCTTGCAACCGTCATAAAATCACATCATTTCAGAAGTTTTGAGATAAAAGGAATCGTTTTGTTCTTTTCGCCCGACGAGTACTCTAAGGATACTATTTCGCCCTCCATTGAGAATTCTCCGTCGCTTACACTGAAAGAGTTTACGTGCAGATTATTCCCTCTAACAGTAAGCTTCCCCATATTGGTAAAAAGCATTACGACGGTTTCATCAAAGCAATCCACGTCCTGAACTCCCGAAACTGAAAGCTTTTTTCTGTCCTCCATAATGATATTGTGCGGAAGTTTTAAAGATTTTACTTCTTGCATTATTTATCCCTCCAGAATTTATTGTTAAAATATATTCCTTTTGGGGGATAATTATTCTTACTGAGCCACTACTTCGTACTGTTCGGAAGCGGTTTCCTTGTTTGCGTATTCAGAAACCTGAAGCACCTTCACAGTAAGAGGTTTGCCCATATTTATAGTAATCTTATCGCCGACCTTCACGGCATAGGAAGCACGTGCTTCGATACCGTTTACTAAAATTCTTCCTGCGTCACAGGCTTCGTTTGCAACGGTACGGCGTTTGATAAGTCTTGTAACCTTTAAATATTTATCAAGTCTCATAGCTTAGTCCTTTCTTGCTAAAAACAAAATCCTATACCGAAATCGGTACAGGATTTTGATTGCACTTAAAGCAATAATTATTTAGCAACTGCGTCTTTAAGAGCTTTACCTGCTTTGAATGCAGGAACTTTGGTAGCAGCAATTTTGATTTTAGCGCCTGTAGCGGGGTTTTTACCTTCGCGAGCAGCACGAGCGCGAACTTCAAAAGTACCAAAACCTACCAACTGAATTTTTTCTCCTTTAGCCAAAGCAGCGGAAATGCTGTCGATTACAGCAGCAACTGCTTTATCAGCGTCTTTCTTGGAGAAACCAGTTTTTTCAGCAACTACGCTGATCAATTCTGTTTTTGTCATGACAATAGACCTCCATATTTTTTATATCCAGGTTTTCACCTTAGATTCATTCCTTAGCCTTTACCCAAAGGCGGTTTAAGTAGTCAAGCTCCGAATCTTTCATTGAAACGCCCTCAGCCTCCGCCATTTCCTCGACTTTTTCAAAACGGGAAATAAATTTGTCGCAAGACTTTGAGAGTGCCTCTTCAGCGTCAATTCCAAGCTTGTATGCCACGTTGGTACAGGAAAAAAGCAAATCACCGAGCTCTTCTTTGATATTCTCACGGTCAGCCTTGCCAATAGCTTCCCAGAGCTCTCCGACTTCGTTTTCCAGATCATCGAAAGCACCGTTCACGTCAGGGTAATCCATTCCTGCTTTAGCTGCACGTTTTGAAATTTTCTGTGCGCGCATCAAAGACGGAAAGGTTGACGGAACGTTTTTTAAGGTCTCGGTAAAGTTTTCAGTTCCCTTAACCTCGTTTTTTATATTCTCCCAGTTTGTCAAAACCTCGTCAGTGCCATTAACTTTGGTTTCTCCAAACACGTGAGGATGTCTTATTATAAGTTTGTCACAAAGTTCAGTGACAACATCGTCAAAGGTAAAAGTACCCTTTTCTTCTTCCATACGGGTATGGAACACAATCTGCAAAAGAACGTCACCAAGCTCCTCACGAAGCAAAGCCGTATCTTCTTTATCAATAGCTTCCACAACCTCATAGGTTTCTTCAATAAAATTATTTCTGATACTTTTGTGGTCCTGCTCCCTGTCCCACGGACAACCGTTTTCACTTCGAAGCAGTGCCATAATTTCCCTTAAATCAGAAATATCATATTTATCTTTTTTCTGAAAATCCAGAGTAATCCCTCTTTTACATTTTCCATAGGCGTAACCGTCTACACATTCTATTTTAACCTATAAATTTATATTTTGCAAGTGTTTTTGCAATTTTTTCTCCTTTTGGTAGCATTAAAATGTCATCTTTTGATATAGAACGGGTAAAAAGTAACAAAATTACATAGAAAATTCCGGCAAATCCGACAGAAATCAAGGTTTTTATGTTACTGTCAATAAACCTTGAAAGCAACTCAAAAATGATTTTTCCCGATAATCCGCACAAAAATCCGCAGATTGCAGTACGGTATATGAGAGAAATAAACTTAAATTTGACGTTTGTTATCTTTTTAAGATAAACAAGACAAAGGATAAAAATTGAAATATAACAACTTGCCGTACCGAGCGCCGCACCTTTTACGTTAAAAAACGCAAGAGGTATCGTTACCCAGTTCACAACAAATTTAAGCGCCGCACCGACAAGCATAAATTTAGGTGGCAAGTCGGGTCTGCCGAGTGCCTGAAGCACTGCAAACAAAGGAACGGTAAGACCTAAAAACACAAGACTTAATCCCTGCCAACTCAAAACTCCCGATGCAATTGCAACTTCTGAGTATTTAAGCGGATAAAGTAAACTGAGTATAGGTTTTGCAAGGAAGAATATACCAAAACTTGCGGGGATACAGATAAGTGATGTCATTCTTATAACAGACTCAACGTTGACTTTAACGGAAGGCAGATTTTTTGCTTCCCATGAAGCTGCAACGTTAGGCAAAGCACTTTTTCCGAAAATACTTGTAAATGCGGGAACAAGGTTAAATATCGAAAGTGCATATCCACTGTAGGAACCGAACACGAAGTTAGCGCTCTCAGCGGGGGTAAGCCCCGGTTTTAAATACTCCCCTATCATAAGCATCATACCCTCGTGATTTGTTTCAAATCCCGCTGCAAGACGGTTAATGATAGTAAGAGTATCAATAAGCTGAGCCACGTTCATTACGATTGACCCGAGAGAAATCGGTATCGCAATTTTAACAAGGTCGTATATAAGCTTTTTGGTTGCCATCGGCTCGGGAGAATTAAGAAGGTCTGTTTCTGTTATGTTGTCGCCGTTTTTCTTATTCTTGATAAACAAAAATACAGTTCCGACAAAGGTACTTAAAGTAACGCCAAAAATAGCACCTGCAGACGCCATCGGCATTATTGCTGCCCTTGCTTCGATTTCAGTAGTTACGTTATGCCCGAAAACGGGATTACCCGATTCGAACTGCGCCATACCTATTTTAAGAGCAAGAACGGAAAGCAAAAGTCCGAAAATAAGCTTTGCAACAACCTCAACAATCTGCGAAACCGCAGTAGGAGTCATATTGCGAAGTCCCTCGTAATAACCACGGTATGCCGACATTACACATCCGAAAAAGATTGCAGGAGCAATTGCTATAACTGAAAGCCATGCATTTTCGTTGTCAGCCATCCTGACGTAAACCCACGAAAACGCTACCATCAGGATAAACCCGACAAGTCCCATATAGAAGAAAAGTCTTGTGGAAATTTTATGGATTTTGCGGATATCACGGTATCTGTCGTGAACCGACTGCTCCGCCACCATTTTTGCAATAGCGGCAGGAAGACCTGCAGTGGAAAAAGCAAAAATCATACTGAAAACACTGTAGGCGGTTGAAAAATATCCCATACCGTCGCCATCTAAGATATTTCCAAGCGGAATTTTAAAGATGGCACCGATAAGTTTAACAGTAATCATTGCGGCGCCCAAAATACCGGCACCCTGCAGAAGGCTTTGTCCTTTGCTTTTTGGCAAGTAAAACACTCCTTTTCGCGTTTTACCGCCACGAGGATATCGTAGCGGTAAGATAAAAACTATTCATTCGTTTCTTCAAAACGATTTCCGCATCTTGTGCAATAAACGGAATCCTTTTCATTTGCAGTATTACATGCGGGGCAAAGCTTTTTGTTCTTCTTCCCTGCAAGTTTTGTATTGATTTCATCGAGTTCATTTTTTACAATATCAATCTCGGAAACCAAAGAATCGATAAGTTCTTTATCCTCGTACTCGGATTTCATCATAGAATAAACGGCAGAGCCTAAGCTTTTATACAAATCGGAAACCTCTTTTGCAAGACGTACACTTTTATATTTAGCTTTGGAAAAGTCAAAAGCCTTCGTTGCTTTATCCTCTGCAACGTCAACAATATTTTTAGCACCATTTAAAAGATCATCAAAAGTAGCCATAATATCATTCCTTTCATACTTATATTTTACACTTTAATAAAGGTAAAATCAATAACTTTCTGTAAACAGTTTTGATACTTCCCTTTTCTTTGCAAGTATATCGTCAAAACCCGAAATATATTCGTAAGGATATTTATAATTATAAAACCTCACGATATCATCGGGCAAAACAACCTTGGTTACGGCACCTGCACCGACTGCTAAGATAGTTTGTATCTCGTCCATAATATAGACGTTATATTTACCGAAATGCCCTTTTTTGGAATAACCTACGTTTTCAAGGTTGCCTTTTGTATTCTTCTGGCGGTAGAGATAGTAAGGCTCGTAGCCGTTTTCTGTAAGTGCTTTATAAGAATACCTCACCATCTTCTGCACGGCACTGTAATCATCGTCGTCAAAAGACTCCTCAAAAAGCTTTGAAGAACGCTTTAAAGAAAGGGTATGCACCGTTATATTCTCAGGCGAAAGCGAAATTGCTTTATCGATACTCTCCTTAAAGCTTTCAAATGTATCGGTGGGAAGTCCCGCTATAAAGTCCATATTAACGGAATCAAACCCCATACTTTTAGCAAGTAAGTAGCAGTCTTCTGCTTCCTTTGCCGTATGTTTTCTGCCGATAACCTTCAAAACGTCGTCGTTAAAGGTCTGCGGATTAATGCTTATTCTGGTCGCACCTGAGTTTTTTATAACCTCAAGCTTTTCTTTATCAATGGTATCTGCCCTGCCTGCCTCTATGGTGTATTCAATACCATTCGGAGAAAAATACTCAGTTATTGCATCGGTAACAATTTTAAGCTCAGACGCCGACAAAGCTGTTGGCGTTCCCCCACCTATGTAAACTGTTTTAAGGTTTAAATTATTTTCTTTTGCAATATTGGCAGTAAAGGCAATTTCCTCCGTAAGTTTATTAAGATACTCAGGAATAAGTGCTTTTGCCTTATGCCCTGTTATCGCGTGGGAAACAAAAGAACAGTAACTGCATCTTGACGGGCAATACGGAATTGAAACGTAAAGACTGAAGTCACGGCTTTTATTGTCGGATAAAATCTCTTTTTGATTTTCGGCAATTTTAAAGCTTAAATCTATCTTTTCGGAAGACATATAAAGCTCTTCTGAAAACTCTTTTCTTATTTCATAATAGCTTTTATTGTCGACAAGACGTCTTTGCACCCACTTAACGGGGCGTATACCCGTTAAAATCCCCCACTCGGGCAAAACACCCGTAAGCTTATTTAAAAGCGTGTACAGAAGTCTTGCAGCTTCCATCTCAAGGTCGTCTGAGGGATGGTTTAACGTACTGAGAGTTTCATTGAAATCTTTGTTTTTAACAGTGACAAAAACGTCGTTACCGAAAGTTTTAATTACAACGTATTCATCGTCGGGAAAATCTTCAGACTCGTAGATATGCTTAAATCTTCTCACGGGATAGAAAAGCTTTAAGATATTCTCCATTTCGTATTTAAAAGTATTTCCAATGTAAAAAATCGTCATATTCTTACCTCAGAAAGGGGTTATTGCTCTTTTCATAGCCTATCGTGGTTGCTTCCCCGTGTCCCGGGAAAACCTTGTAATCCTTATCAAGTGAGCAAAGCTTTTTAAGGGAGTTCATTAAAGTTTCATAGTCACCTTTATAAAGGTCGGTGCGTCCGATACTTCCAAAAAACAGGGTGTCACCCGTAAAAATGGAGTCAGAAACCTTTATGCACACTCCCCCTTCGGTATGACCGGGAGTATGGATTATCTCAAAGGTTTCACCGATAAGATTTATTTTATCTCCGTCCCCGTAAAATATATCGGGGTCACAGAAAATCTCAGGCCCTCCGAAATCATACGAAGAATTCAAAACGGGATTTTTCGCCATCTCGTAATCCGCCTTATGAATATATACAGAAACTGCATACTTTTCTTTAAGTGCGTTAACAGCGCCTATATGGTCAAAATGCCCGTGGGTAAGAAATATAGCTTTCAAGGTGAGATTTTCCTTTTCAAGGAAATTTGAAATTTTCAAAAATCCGTCACCCGGGTCTATCAAAATTGCTTCACCGTTATTGGAAACGGCGTAACAGTCAGTCCCCAAATATCCCACTGCAAGTGTGTAAATCTTCATTTAATGCCCCATTTCAGTTGAATCCATAACGATAGTTATAGGTCCGTAAGCATTCATATCAATTTCCATATGTGCACCGAAAATACCCGTGTAAACCTCAACACCCAAAGCTTTCAAATACTCAACGTATTTAAGATAAAGGTCCTCGGAAACGGGTTGTTTTGCCGCCTTGTCAAAGGACGGGCGGTTACCCTTTTTGCAATCTCCTGCAAGGGTAAAGTTGGAAACGACTATAACCTTTCCGCCAACGTCTGTTACCGAAAGATTAAGTTTATCATCATCGTCTGTAAAAATACGAAGTCTTGCCGTTTTACCCGCTAAGTATTCCGCCTGTTTTTCGGTGTCTCCGTCGGCAACGCCGATAAGCACTACAAGACCTGTGCCGATGTCACCCGTTACAACGCCGTCAGACGTAACGGTAGCTCTGCTTACTCTTTGAATTACAAGTTTCATATTCTTCCTACTTTCCTGAACGTTCTGCCGAAATTACACCGTTTACCTTGTTAAGCTTCTGGATAATGGTTTCAAGATGTTCCTTGCCCTGAGTATCAACAGTAACAGTGATACTTGCATCTCCGTTTTTAAGCTCTCTTGCGTTAAATTCGTGAATGGGTACTCTCATATTCGCAAGGGTTACACTGACGTCGGCAACAAGGGACGTTCTGTCGTGCGCAACGATATCAATAGTTGCCCTGAAGTGGGTGAGATTATTATCAATCCAGCGAACGTTAATCCAGCGCTCACGCTGAATGACGTCGTTCATCGAGTTAATTACGTTTACGCAGTCCTTTTTATGAACAGAAACGCCGTATCCTCTCGTGATAAAGCCGATAATTTCATCGCCCGGCAAGGGATTACAACACTGTGAGAACTTAACAAGACAGTTGTCGATACCTTCAACCACAACGGCACTTGTGTTTTTCTTCTTGCTATGAGTTTTTAAGGTTGTGAGCTCGGGGCCCAAGTTTGCCTTCATAAGTTTTGCGTAATCGTCTTTGATACGGGACATAATCCTTGAAAGGAAGATACCGCCATATCCGATTGCCGCATAGAAATCCTCAAGATTCTCCTTATGCTGACGCTTGATAACGGGCTCCATAAATTTAAGATAACTTTCTTCATCATCAAAATGAATAAAGTTACGTTTGAATTCTCTTTCGATTTCCGCCTTACCCTCAGCGATGTTCTCGTCACGGCGTTCACGTTTAAACCACGCCCTGATTTTGTTTCTCGCTTCACTGGTTTTGGCAATCTTTATCCAGTCCCTGTTCGGTGCGCCGACAAGGGATTTCGTCGTCATAATTTCAACAATCTGACCCGTTTTCACCTGATAATCAAGGGGCACTATTCTTCCGTCTACCTTGGCACCCGTCATACGGTTGCCAACGGCTGTATGAATGGCATAAGCAAAGTCAACAATGGTAGACCCTGCAGGTAAACTCTTAACGTCACCTTTTGGAGTGAAGACGAAAACGTCATCGGGAGAGAGGTCTGTCTTGATATTCTTAACGATATCCTCAGCACCCTCTGCTTCCTGCTGTGACTCAATAATCTGTCTTACCCACGCAAGACGTTCTTCAAGACGGTCTTTACCCTGAATACCCTCTTTATATTTCCAGTGTGCGGCGATTCCGAATTCAGCGGTGTTGTGCATATCCCAGGTTCTTATCTGGATTTCAAACGGAATAGCCTCCTTGTCAACGACAGTGGTATGAAGTGACTGGTACATATTGGGTTTCGGGGTGGAAATATAGTCTTTGAATCTGTTGGGAATGGGTCTGAACATATCGTGAATGATACCTAAGATATTGTAACATTCGATAACGGTATTAACGATAATTCTTACGGCATAAACGTCATAAAGTTCTTCAAAGGTTTTACCCGCCATATACACTTTTCGGTAAATGCCATAGATACTCTTTACTCTGCCCGCTATATGAGGTTCAAAGCCATATTCTTTCAGGCGGTCAGCGATTTTATCCTGAATTTCCATGATAAACTTCTCTTTACCGCCACTTTTAAGTGAAAGAGTTTCTTCAATTTCCTTATATCCTATGGGGTCAAGGTATTTAAGCGCCGTGTCCTCAAGCTCTTCTTTAAGGGCACGGATACCGAGTCTGTGCGCAATAGGAGCGTAGATTTCCATAGTTTCAAGGGAAATCTCACGGCGTCTTTTATCGGATTTGAAATCAAGGGTTCTCATATTATGAAGTCTGTCCGCAAGTTTAATGATAATAACCCTTACGTCCTCACTCATCGCAAGGAGCATTTTTCTGATATTTTCAGCCTGTTGTTCTTCCTTTGTAAAAAGCGGAATCTGACCGAGTTTAGTAACGCCGTTTACCATAAGTGCCACGTCGTCACCGAAAGCTTTGGAAATCTCAGCAAGAGAAACGTCGGTATCCTCCACAACGTCGTGCAGAAGGGCCGCACAGAGCGAATCCGTGTCCATACCGAGTTCAATCAAGATGATGGCAACCGAAACGGGGTGACTTATATATGGGTCACCCGACTGGCGAAACTGCCCGCTATGAGCAGAATCTGCAACTTCGTAAGCTTTTTTGATTTTATCAATATTATAACTGCGGTCGGATGCATCAATGGCATTAAGCAGTTTGTTAAGCATTTCTTACTCCCCTTTTAAGCTCTTTAAAACGCATGAGCTTTCAAGATTGACTTTTCCGGCATCAAGAAGCTTTACAGAAGAAAAATCTTCAGCAACCGAAATAAGTTTAAGCTCAGACAGTATATCGGTCATAAGCCTGAATTTACAGTAATTGAATTTACCCGAAAAAGCAAGAAGATAAATATCGTCAAGATGTAAACTTCTGCTTTCAAGCATTTTGAAAATCTTATAAGCGGTTCGCAGTTCATCGGTTTCGGGTACCGCAATATTAAGGATTTTCTTGTCAACGTTTTCTCCTCTGCGGATTTTCTCATAATAATGCATCGCATTAAGTATCTTGTCAAAATCAATACCCGCAGGTCTTATATCCACGAGTTTCACTGCAATTGAAACTGTTTCCTTGTAAGTGTTTATTTCAAGATTTGCAAGAACGTCGATACGGTTTCCGACAGAATAGATAAACTTATCGGTAGACATCTTAAAATACAAAAGATATATACTTTTACCTTCAAAGTTTACCTTAATTTTAAGATGCTTGTCGTTAGCCATCGGTATAATCTGTTCAATAACACAGTTTTTAAGTGAAAAGAGCGGTTTTGCGTTCGCCTCACCACAAGGCTCAAGTAACTCAAGTTCACTTACCGAATTTATATTGATATCGGAAATATGAAGTTCTTTGTCAATGACTTTAGTGGCTTTAGGCATAACGTCGTAGTTTTTCTCGGCGTATAAGTTAAGCCTTTTTCTTAACTCATCAAGGTCTTTGATATTAAGCGTCATTCCCGCCGCAGACTTATGTCCGCCGTATTTAATGAGGATATCGTCACAGGTGGTTAGTGCATCGTAAAGGGAGAATTCCCCGAAACTTCTTGCAGAACCTATGGCATTTTCGCCTTCTTCGGAGAGCACTGCACAAGGTTTGCCGTAAAGATTTGAAAGGCGTGATGCCACTATTCCCACAACACCCTGATGAAGATTATCCGCAGATACAGTAAGTACTCTGTCAAAAATCAGTCCCGGTGATTTTTCAATTTCTTTATAAAGCTTAGTTAAAATTTCATCTTCCTCGTCACGTCTTAAAAGATTGAGTTTATTTATTTCTTCTGCAATTTCAAGTGCTTTTTCTTCATTTTCACAAAGAAGCAGTTCTTCGGCAGAATTTGCACTTCCCATTCTTCCTGCCGCATTTATTCTCGGAACCAGTGTAAAGGCTATTTTCTGTGCGTTTATATCGTTTACGTCTGCTCCACTGACGTTAATAAGCGCCTGAACACCCATATTTTCCGTATATTTAAGCTGTTCAAGACCTTTTTTCACGATAAAGCGGTTTTCACCTGTAAGTGGCATAACGTCACCTACCGTACCTATCATCGAAAGGACTGCAAAGTTTTCAATAACAGTATAAACGTCACCTTCAAGTGCCGCACAAAGCTTGAGTGCCACCCCTGCACCACAGAGGTCTTTAAATCCATTATATTCTTTTCTGTGAGGATTTACTACGGCAACGGCATCCGGCAACGTTTCACCCACCTGATGGTGGTCTGTTACCACTACGTCAACGCCCTTTTCATTGGCATACGCTATTTCATCTATCGCAGAAATACCGTTATCAACGGTAACGATAAGGGTTGCACCTTTTTTAATAATCTTGTCAATCGCCTCAAGGTTTAAGCCGTAGCCTTCCCCGTGTCTTTCGGGGATATAGTAAAACACGTCGGCACCCATCGACTGTAAAAACTGCATAACGATTGCAGTTGCGGTAACGCCGTCACAGTCGTAGTCACCATATACAGCTATTCTCTCGTTATTTTCTATAGCACGGGTGATACGGTTTACTGCATTACCCATATCGGGAAGTAAAAACGGGTCAGCAAAATAATCACCGTCTGTTAAAATATCTTCGATTTCACTTTCAGAAAGCTTCCTTGCAGACAGAATATCCGCAACCATAGAAGATACTCCGTATTCTTCTTTTATACGTCTGCTGAGATTAGCATCAACTTCAGGATATTGCCACTTTGAAAACGGCATTTTGCTCACCCCTTTCATAAAAATTCCTTAAAAGTATATTATACTACTTATTTATTAATTTTTCAACTAAAAAATAGCGAAGCCCGAAGGCTTCGCCATTTATTTTTCAAATCTCCATTTTTGCTGCATAATTACTGCGGGTGTATCTTCTGTTTTATGTGCATAGTAAACTGTTAAAAGTGAGCCGTCTTTGAGTTCAACGGTACTGGGATACCCCATATCCCACATAACTCCGTTTAAAGCAACAACGTAATCTTTATCCCAGGTTTTTCCGTTATCGTAAGAAAACATCACTTTAATACTTTCATCGGGATGTTTTCTGTATGAATACGAGCCGATTAAAACACCTGACGAATGTCTCATAATATGCATCGGTGCACCGCCGTTATCAGGGAAAAGTCTTTCTCCCTCACACCAGGTTTTACCGCCGTCGTAAGACTTAAACTGCCAGGTCGTGAAAACGTCGGGTTCCATTCTTATAAACGCTAAGAGTGTTCCGTCGTCCGCATCAAAAAGATAAGGCTCACAGGAATAAAGCTTTCTGCCGTCTTCGTGATAGATATCGGGCAAAGTGCTGATATGCTCCATACTGCCGTCTTTTTTGATTTCATAAAGCATAATCTTATTTTCTTCTTCATAATACGGGGGCATTTTAAGACTTGTGCCGAGCCAGAAAATTCTGCCGTCACGAAGTTCAATCGGGCCGTGAGGAGAGGTAATTGGGCTTATTTTAGTTTCACTGAAGGATTTACCCATATCGTTACTGATTTTATAGGTAGCACCGATATATTTACCTTCTTCTTCCTTACTTAGCGTTTTGAGATAGGAATAAAAATAATTCATCAAATCAAGCTCTTTACCTTCTTTTTCCTTTCTCCACGCGTGGTATCCGTACTGCATTTCAACGGAATTGTTAAAAGAAGTAATGATTAGTCCCTTTTCGCCAAACGGACAAAGACCCACGTCTCTGTCATCAAGCATTGTATCTATTGCAATCTGAGGTAAAGTATAAGTTTCACCATCATCGTCGGAAAAAATGACAACGCCTTTACCAAAAGGGTCTGCATGTTCTACCCTGAGCCCCGATGCGCCAACCATAATTCTGCCGTCCTGAAGCCTTGTAGCAGTAGGCCAGGCAAAATAATTATGTAAGCTTTCGGGATTACTCATAATAACTTTCTGTTCACCAATAGCTTTAATTTTCACAATAACCACCTCTGTTATTTTTCAAAACTCCATTTTTGCTGTCTTATTACAGCGGGACCGCCCTCTTTTTCCTTTTCATAGAAAACGGTTAAAAGTGTGCCGTCACTAAGCTCAACGGTAGAAGGATATCCCATATCGGAATCAAATCCGTTTATGCAAACGGTATATCCTGTATCCCAGTTTTTGCCGTCATCGTAAGAAAACATAGCCCTGATACTCTCAGGCTTTTCTCTGTATGTATAGACACCGATTAAAACTCCCGACGAATGCCTCATAACGTGCATCGGAGCGCCACCCCTGTCAGGCAGAAGTCTTTCAGGTGTATCCCACGTTTTACCCTTATCATAGGACCTTAAAAGAAAGGTTGTAAAAAGGTCGGACTCGATTCTTATAAACGCTAAAAGCGTACCGTCGTTTGCCTCAAAAAGATAAGGCTCATAACAGTTAAGGCGTCTGCCGTCATCTTCGTGGTGTATTTCGGGCAGAGTACTGATATGATGGCAACTACCGTCCTTTTTTATCTCACAAAGCATCACTTTTTCACTGCCGTAATTAAAAATACTATCGTATTCATTACCAAGCCAGAAAATTCTGCCGTCTTTGAGTTCCACGGGTCCGTGAGGAGAGGAAACAAGACTTTTATGAAGCTCTCCGAAAGTTTTCCCGCAGTCGTTACTTATCTTAAAAAGTGAACCTTTATACTTTTCATCTTCCTCTTCTGTGATAAGATTTATAGCTCCTCTGTAAAACGCTCTTAAATCACGGAATTTCTGAGGCAGGTCTTCTTTATCTGCGTGATAAACCTTTTGAAGACAAGAAGGTTCGTTAAAAGTAGTAAGTATAAGTCCCTTTTCACCAAAAGTGCAAAGTCCTGCGTCTCTGTCATCAAGAGGTGTGTCTATTAAAATGGAAGGATACGTGTAACTTTCACCTTCGTCGTCAGAAAACACTGCAACAACCTTTCCGAAAGGGTCAACGTGTGCAGTTCTCATTCCCGATGCCGCAACCATAATTCTGCCGTCCTGAAGCTTTGCGACGGTAGGCCACGCGGAGTAGTTATATTTACTGTCTGGATTACTGATAATAGTTTTTTTATCCCCAATAGCTTTAATTTTCATAGTATCACTTCCTATCAAGAGTAGTATACCATACTTCATAAAAAAATCAATAAAAAAAGTGGACATCTTTTTAAAAAAATGTCCACTTAATCTTAATTATTCGTAATCCACAACGTCAACCCAGGAGAGTAAGAATTCTCTTTCGTGAGCGTTGCCTTTTACAGACTGTGAAGCCGCAACGATGGGCATCCATTTCTGTACGTACTGTTTTGCAGTGTTACTCTTTTTGCAGAAAACGTCGAGGTATTTTTTAGCAACGTCTTCTTTTCCGTCAAGGCAGAACAAAAGATAAGTTCTTGCAACGTCGGCAGAAGCATTGCCCTGAGTTGCGTGTGCCCAGTCAATGGTATAAGGTGTGCCGTCTTTTGTGATAATGATGTTTGAAGGGTTTAAGTCACCGTGGCAAACCTTGTTATGCTTGGGCATACCCTCTAAACGTGTATGAAGCTCGTAACGTGTTGTAGCGTCAAGAGTGGAAGAACTGATTTTTCTGTTCATCTTGTCTTTGAGCTTTGTTAAGAGCTGAGATTTTTTGGAATGGATTTCAAGCTGTAAATCAACCAAAATTTCAACGTATTTGTCGATGTTTTCGGGGTCTTCTTCCATATACTGAGCAAGGGTTTTGCCTTCGATATAGTCCAAAACGATAGCCCATTTGCCGTCAACCATAGTAACTTCACGGATTTTTGCGATATTAAGACCTGTTTCTTCGATACGAGCCTGATTTAAAGCTTCGTTTAAAACGTCAGCCTTTGAGTAATCCTCGTTGAAAACCTTAATACATTTGTCACCGTCACGGTAGATAACTTTATTCACACTTGTTGCAATGATATTATCAAGTTTCATAAATCTTCCTCCTTATGCTTTGGGCATTTTGAGTTCCTTGAAATGCTTTCCGTAGTAAGCATTAAGGTACATCTGCTTAATTTCTTCCATTAAGGGGTAACGGGGGTTAGCGCCTGTGCACTGGTCGTCAAATGCCTGTTCCGTCATATCGTCAAGACGGTCAAGGAAGTCTTTTTCGTCAATGCCGTAATCCTTTATAGTTTCCTTGATACCAACAGTTTTCTTAAGGTCGTTGATAGCCTTGATAAGTCTTTCAAGTTTATCCTTGTCAGTCTTACCGCCAAGACCTAAGTAATCGGCAATCTCAGCATAACGACTGAGGGTATGAGGATGGTCATACTGAGAGAAGGTACCCATTTTAGCGGGTGCTTCAGAAGCGTTAAAACGAAGCACTTCTTCAATCATAAGTGCATTTGCAACGCCGTGAGGGAGATGGTGGAATGCACCGAGTTTATGTGCCATAGAGTGGCATACGCCTAAGAATGCGTTTGCAAAAGCCATACCTGCCATAGTTGCTGCATTTGCCATCTTTTCTCTTGCTTCAACGTCAGTCTGACCATTTTCATACGCTCTGGGGAGATATTTGAAAACGTTTTTAAGAGACTGCAAAGCAAGGCCGTCTGTGTAATCTGTAGCAAGCATAGCCGCATAAGCTTCCACTGCGTGAGTTACGGCATCAATACCGGATGCGGCTGTAAGACCTTTTGGTGCAGACATATGGAAGTCTGTGTCGATAATAGCCATATTGGGGAGAAGTTCGTAGTCTGCAAGAGGATATTTAACGCCCGTTTTTTCGTCAGTGATAACGGCAAAGGGTGTTACCTCAGAACCTGTACCTGCAGAGGTGGGAACAGCAATAAAGTATGCTTTCTCACCCATTTTCGGGAAGGTGTATATACGTTTACGGATATCAATAAATCTCATTGCCATATCCATAAAGTCAGCATCGGGATGTTCGTAAAGCACCCACATAATTTTTGCAGCGTCCATAGCAGAACCGCCGCCGAGTGCGATAATTGTATCGGGTTTGAAAGCTGCCATCTGTTTAGCACCGTTTGTAGCATTTTCGAGTGTGGGGTCAGGCTGAACGTCAAAGAACGTTGTATGAGCAATACCCATTTCGTCAAGCTTATCAGTGATGGGTTTTGTATAACCGTTTTCATAAAGGAAGGTATCAGTTACGATAAATGCACGTTTTGCACCTCTTACAGTTTTAAGCTCGTCTAAAGCAACGGGCAGACAGCCTTTTTTGATGTATACCTTCTCAGGTGCTCTGAACCAAAGCATATTTTCCCTTCTTTCAGCTACTGTTTTAATGTTAAGCAAGTGTTTTACACCAACGTTTTCGGAAACCGAGTTACCGCCCCATGAACCGCAACCCAAAGTAAGAGAAGGTGCGAGTTTGAAGTTATAAAGGTCACCGATACCACCCTGAGAAGAGGGAGTGTTAACTAAAATACGGCAGGTTTTCATACGGGAAGCAAATTCACTGAGTTTTTCTTTTTCTGTGATTTCGTTAAGATACACGGAAGACGTATGACCATAACCGCCGTCTGCAACGAGCTGTTCTGCTTTTTTAAGAGCATCTTCAAAATCTTTTGCCTTGTACATTGCAAGTACGGGAGAAAGCTTTTCGTGAGCAAATTCTTCGGAAAGTTCAACAGATTCAACTTCACCAATAAGGATTTTTGTACCCTCGGGAACTTTAACGTCTGCAAGTTCTGCAATTTTGTGTGCTTTCTGACCTACGATTTTAGCATTAAGAGCACCGTTTATAATGATAGTCTTACGTACTTTTTCAGTTTCTTCGGGATTTAAGAAGTAGCAACCTCTTTTTGCAAACTCTTCTTTAACCGCATTGTAAATGCCTTCCATTACAATAACAGACTGTTCGGAAGCACAAATCATACCGTTATCAAACGTCTTGGAGTGAATGATAGAGTTAACTGCCAGAATAACGTCAGCGGTATCGTCGATAATTGCGGGAGTGTTACCTGCGCCTACACCGAGAGCAGGTTTACCGGAAGAATAAGCCGCCTTAACCATACCGGGGCCACCCGTAGCAAGGATAATATCCGCTTCCTTCATAACGGTATTTGTCATTTCAAGAGAAGGAATATCAATCCAGTCGATAATTCCTTCGGGAGCACCTGCGGCTACTGCGGCTTCAAGCACCAATTTTGCAGCTGCGATTGTTGAGTTCTTTGCTCTGGGGTGAGGAGAAATGATAATAGCATTTCTTGTTTTAAGAGCAAGAAGGCATTTGAAAATTGCAGTTGAAGTGGGGTTTGTAGTGGGGATAACTGCAGCAATAACGCCAATAGGCTCCGCAATCTTTTTCGTACCAAATGCTTTATCTTCTTCGATAACGCCACAGGTTTTTGTTTCTTTATATGCATTGTAAATATATTCGGATGCGTAGTTGTTTTTGATTACCTTATCTTCAACAACACCCATCCCCGTTTCCTCTACTGCCATTTTTGCAAGAGGAATTCTCGCTTTATTTGCAGCGGATGCAGCTGCTAAAAAAATCTTGTCAACTTGTTCTTGTGTGTAGGTCGCAAAAGTAAGCTGAGCTTTTCTTACTCTCGCGATAGCTTCTTCAAGCTTTTCTACGCTGTCAATAATTTCGTAATTCATCGTTTTCCTCCTGATGTATTCTGAGATTGTTATTTTTTTAACAAATTACCTTAACTTTAATTCTATCACATATATTTTGCAAAATCAAGAATTTTTTTGAAAGATATTTTCATTTTGTGAGATATGTGGTAAAATAGATACGAAAGGTGGAATTTTTTTATGAAATCTAAAAACGCCGAGATACTTTGTATCGGTACCGAGCTTCTTATGGGCGATATTGTAAACACAAACGCCGCTTTTATTGCAAAAAAACTTACTGAACTTGGTATCACCATGTATCACCAGACCGTAGTCGGCGATAACCCTGAAAGACTTAAAGATGCCCTCAGTCTTGCTTTTTCACGTGCCGACACGGTAATCACAACAGGGGGTCTCGGGCCTACTTATGACGACCTTACAAAAGAAACTATTGCAAAGTTTTTTGAAAGAAAACTTGTTATGGATAAAAAATCCCTTGAAAGTATTGTAACCTATTACAGAAATGCAAAACGTGAAATGCCTGCAAGTAACGTAAAACAAGCTATGATGCCCGAAGGTGCCGTTATCTTTGAAAACCCCAACGGCACTGCCCCCGGTTGTGCAATTGACGATGGCACTAAGAAAATTATTATGCTCCCCGGCCCACCCCGTGAGATGGAGCCTATGTTTGAAGAAAAGGTAGTTCCCTTTCTTTTGACGGGTACCGACAGAATTTTAGTTTCACATAATCTTCACTTTTACGGAATCGGCGAATCACTTTTGGAAACAAAGCTTCACGATTTGATGAAAAACAGTAAAAATCCAACGATTGCCCCTTATGCAAAAACGGGTGAGGTTACTTTGCGCGTAACGGCACTTGCCTACACGAAAGAGGATGCCGAAGAACTTATCTCCCCCGTTATTGAAAAAATCAAAGAGACGGTCGGAGAATACGTTTACGGCATTGACGTTGATAATTTACAAACCGCCGTTGTAAGAACCTTGGAGAAAAAAGGACTTTTACTTGCAACTGCCGAAAGTTGTACGGGTGGTCTTATCTCAAAACGCATTACAGAAGTAAGCGGCGCGTCATCTGTCTTTGAATGTGGTGTTTGCAGTTACTCAAACCGCATTAAAAACAAAATTTTATCCGTAAAGGAAAATACTTTACAGGAGTTTTCTGCCGTATCTTCCGAAACGGCACTTGAAATGGCAAAAGGTATAAGAACCCTTGCAAATGCCGATATAGGCGTATCCGTTACGGGTAATGCAGGGCCCAATCCTTCCGAAGGAAAGGAAGTAGGACTTGTATATATTGGCGTTGACAGTGACTTAAGAAGCGAAGTTTTCGAGCTTAATATCAAACGCCGTGACAGAGATTTAAGAGAGCTTATCCGCTATCTTGCTTCTTCAAAAGCGCTACATTTGGTTTTAGAAACTGCAAAACTTTACCCCGATAAGGAGACAGTATGAAAAAACTTTTCAATATAACGGGAATGTCCTGCTCTGCGTGTTCTGCACATATCGAAAAAGCAGTCAGTGAAACAAATGGCGTAAAAGAAGTTACCGTAAATTTACTCAGAAACAATATGTCGGTTGAATATGACGAAAATGTAATCACTCCCGAAGGAATTATAGCTACTGTGATTTCGGCAGGATACGGTGCTTTTATCCCTGATAACCGAAAAAAAGAAAAACAAAACGATGAATTAAGAATTATGAAAAAACGTCTTATTCTGTCACTTGTTTTTATGATTCCGCTTTTTTATTTAAGTATGGGTCATATGATAAGCTTACCTATACCGCAGATTTTTCACCACTCCCCCGTTATTTTCGCATTTACACAGCTTTTACTCGCAATACCCGTTGTGATAATAAACTTCAAATTTTTCACAGTCGGATTTAAAACCCTTTTTAAAGGTGCACCGACTATGGATTCACTTATTGCACTCGGTTCATCCGCTTCAATGGTTTACGGAATTATCGCAATTTACCGTATGGTGTACTACAATATAAATCTTACTATGGATTTGTATTTTGAGTCCGCCGCAATGATTTTAACTCTGATCACACTCGGAAAATTCTTAGAAACAAAAGCAAAATCAAAAACGTCGGATGCAATAACAAAGCTTGTTGAACTGCGACCCGAAACCGCAATAATCGAAGTTGACGGCAAAGAGGTAGAAGCCGAAGTATCCGCAATAAAAGAAAATGACGTTATCATAATAAAACCCGGGTTTGTAATCCCCGTTGACGGCATTGTAACTGACGGTACTTCGTCGGTTGACGAATCCGCCATCACGGGCGAAAGTATTCCCGTATTAAAAGAAAAAGGCAGTACGGTAGTTGGTGCTACCGTAAACAAAACGGGATTTTTCAAAATGAGGGCTACGAAGGTCGGTGACGACACAACCCTTTCACAGATTATACGCCTTATGGAGGAAGCCTCTTCCTCGAAAGCTCCGATTTCAAGACTTGCCGATAAAATAAGCAGATACTTCGTTCCCGCAGTAATACTTATTTCGGTTATATCCTTTATAGTATGGATTTTGGTTGGAAAAGACGTTGAATTTGCGCTTAACATCGCAATATCGGTACTCGTTATTTCCTGCCCGTGTGCCTTGGGACTTGCAACGCCTACCGCTATAATGGTAAGTATCGGTCAAGGTGCTAAAAATGGTATTCTCATAAAATCCGCAGAGGCTCTGGAAACTGCCCACTCGGTAACCACTGTTGTACTGGATAAAACGGGGACTGTTACCGAAGGTAAACCCGTTGTTACCGACATTGTCCCATTAAATGGTATGACAAAGGAAAGACTTATGACGGTTGCGGTGTCACTCGAAAAACTGTCGGAGCATCCTCTTGCCGAGGCGGTAATAAACCACTGTGCCGATATCATTCCCCTCACCGTCAAAAACTTTAAAGCTTTCGGTGGACTCGGAATTTCGGCAGAAATCGAAGATGAAAAATATTTCGCAGGTAACTTAAGATTTTTAACTGAACAGAATATAAAAACCGATTTATCGGAAGAATTCTCACTTTCAGGCAAAACTCCCCTTTACTTTGCAAACAAAACGGAAATTATCGGAATTATAGCGGTATCCGACCCCGTAAAACCCACCTCCGAAAATGCTATTGCTCTTTTGCAGAATATGGGAATTGACGTTGTAATGCTAACGGGTGACAACAAAAATACCGCGAATGCAATAAAAGAAAAGCTTAACTTAAAAACGGTTATCAGTGAAGTCCTCCCACAAGAAAAAGAAGCGCATATAAAAAGCTTTAAGGAAAAAGGCAAAGTGATTATGGTCGGTGACGGTATAAACGATGCCCCCGCCCTTGCCTCAGCCGATATAGGTATTGCGATTGGACAAGGCACAGACATCGCAATAGAATCTGCCGACGTGGTACTCGTAAAATCAGATTTAAACGACGTAGTAACCTTAATTCAGCTTTCAAAAAAGACCATTAAAAACATAAAGGAAAATCTTTTCTGGGCACTTATATACAATAGCCTCGGAATTCCCCTTGCGGCAGGTGTTTTCTTTACCTCACTCGGGCTTAAACTCAACCCAATGTTCGGTGCCGCCGCTATGAGTCTCAGTTCGTTCTGTGTTGTAAGTAATGCTTTAAGGTTAAAGCTTTTCAAACCCAATCTCAGTATTCAAAAAGAAGGTGATAAAATGAAAACTATTGTAATTGAAGGAATGATGTGTCCTCACTGTCAGGGCAGAGTAAACGACGTATTAAATGCAATTGACGGAGTTTCAGCTACCGTTGACCTCGATAAAAAATCTGCTTTTATTGAGCTTTCAAAAGACGTTTCAGATGAAATATTAACAAAAGCAATAACCGATGCAGGATACAAAGTAACAGAGATTAAATAACAAAAAGCTCAGGCAATTTTGCCTGAGCTTTTTTGCTTTAATATCAAAGATTAGTTAATAGGATTAGCATCAGCGATAGGCTGAACTTTTTCCTGAACAGCTTTAGTAGCCATTTCTACTGTGTAGTTAGAATCTGTGAACACTTTGTTCATTTCGTCAGCAACAACAGAGAGGTACTGGTCAACGTAAGTAAGCATCGGGAAGCCTTTTACGTTGGGGTTCTGCATAAGTTTAGCAACATCTTTCTTGATGGGAAGAACTGTATCCATATCCTGCAAGGATTCAAGAGCAGAAATTCTACACATCATAGCACCTGTGTTATTCATACCTTTAGCAAGTTCAGCACTTGTTTCTTTACCTGTGATGTAGGAAAGGAGTTTCCAACCGTCCTCTTTGGAGTTCTGGGAATTGTTGTTGAGCATCAATGCTGTGATTGTGCAGAACATAGAACCTTCGAGTTCAGGTTTGTCGTCGGGATAAGGAACGTAAGTTACACCGTAGTTAAGCTCGGGAGCGTACTGTGAAACTTCATCAGGCATCTTTTCGCCGTTGAACTGCATAGCAGTTTTTCCGGAAAGGAAGGGCTTGTTAGCACCTGTACCAAGGCTTGTTTTGAATGTCTGCAATTTATCGTAACCGATTGCATTGTAGATATCAACCTGCCACTGGTAAGCATATCTCATTTCTTCTGTATCGAAAGTAATTTCGTTTGTTTCGGGATTAATCCAACTTGCACCTGCAGCGATGGGCCACAATACGTTGTCAAGCCAAGGATAATCGGGAATATAACCTGCACGTGTGATGAAACCGTTTTCATCATAAGTTGTGAGGTCTACAGCTAACTTTTTGAGTTCACTGATTGTTTTGGGAGCTTCAACGCCTGCTTCTGCAAGAATATCAGTGTTGTAGTAGAGCTCAGAAGAGTTGAATGTTACAGGAATAGAATAAATTCTTCCTTTGTATGTAGCTCTGTCCCAAGCAGCGGGGATAATATCGTCTTTATCGAATTCTTTATCGTTGTTTACAAAATCTGTAAGGTCAGCGATAATTCCTTCTTTACCCCATGCACCTGCCTGCTGCCACTGAGCTTTACAAATATCAGGGCCTGCACCGGAAGCGAGAGCTGTCATAATTTTTTCTGCTTTAACAGAGCCTACAACCTTTACAGTGTAACCTTCGTTTACAGCCATAAATTTGTCAGCTGCTTTGAGGTAACGCTGATGGTTACTTGTCACATCAAGGTCTTCGGGGTCTGTGTGCCAGATTTCAAGATTTACTGTTTCTCCATTTGCGGGTTTTTCGGCTACTTCTTTACCACAGCTTGCCATCAAAGAAAGCATCATAGCTGCTGCAAGAAGAGCAGAGATAATTCTCTTAAACATAAATAAACTCCTTTCAAATTGAAAAGTTTTAATATAAAAACTGTAATGAGTAAGTTTTACACAATTATCCCGATATTGTGTAAGACTACGTCATCCACAATTTTACAAAGATATTATATATCAAACAAAATTAATTGTCCATATAAAAAATAGACAAATTATTATAGCTTTTTTATAACGTCCACCTGCCGTCGGCAGCTAATCTGTAACCGTCAACGGTTGTGTTTTTTAACATTTTGCCGTTTGCGGGGTCAAGGTAATACCACTCGCCTTTTATAAGTTTCCAACCCGTTACCATAGCACCTGACGCATCAAGGTAGTACCAGTCGTTTTTGTAAAGCACCCACCCTGTCATCATAGCACCGCTCTGAGTGAAATAATACCATTTGCCGTTCACTTCTACCCAACAAGCTTTTGCCATAGCACCTGAAGGCATCATATAATACCATCTGCCGTTATCGGATACCCAACCTTTCTTCATGGCACCTGACTCACCAAAATAGTACCAGATATTATCAACCTTATACCATCCGTTGTTTGCCATAACGCCGTTGTCTTTAAGGTAATACCACGTATTTTCTTCTCTAAGCCAACCGTTTTTCATATATCCGTCATTATCAAGATAATACCAGTCACCGCTTACTTTAACCCAACCTTTAACAAAGTTGCCTTCCTTATCCTTAAGCTTGTAACCGTTATTTACCGTAAACCAGGTATAACCGTCTTCAGAAGGTTTAGCAGTTTCAATAACGTCGTATACGGGGTCATCGTAGTAGGAACCTCCCCCACCTACGTTACCGCCTGTTGTAAATCCCGGCTTTTCAAGACTACTGTCAATCATTTCGGTTGTAAGGTTTACAATATGCGGAATCTGTTCGGTAAGAGTGCCGTTGATAATTCCATAAATTGCATCATAAAGCTTACGTACGTCTTTATTTTTGGAATAAGCGATATCATAAAGGTCACGTTTACCCTGATACCATGAACGGTAAACGTCACGACCCGTCATATTGTACTCAACGGCAGCATTGATATAATCAAGGAATGCATTGTATTTGTGCGGGTCGGTAGCAACGCTTCCGTTAAACTCAAACTCCATACTTGCATGGAGATAACTTGCAGTAGCGGCAACCGTAGTACAGGAACCGGGATTACCAAAGTATCCGTAATCGAATTCTTCATTATTCTTTATAAAGTAAGTACCCGTCTGTATCGACCATACGTCAAAGTTGTTTTTACGCGCATGGAAGGTACCACCTGCACTCTTGTAAGGAATCCAGTAGAATAAGAATTCATCGTTATATTTTTCTTCGGCTTCGTTGATAATCTCTGCAGTTTTCATTACGTAAGCATCGTCCGAGTCAACTGACTGGATATGCTCGTGAGTCCAGTAGTAACCTGTGAAATCAATGGCTTCGTAGTTCTTTTCGGCAAGTTTTTCCTGAATAACGTCAACCCACCATCTTGTGTAGTATTCAAAGTTATCCATATCTTCGATATCCACGATTTCTCTGCCTTCAATGTAACCGAAATAATCAGGCTTGAAGTCACCCTCGTGGAACACCTGTGGGAAGCTCATTACAAGCTTAACCTTATAATCGGGGAGATTTAAGTCCTCTCGAACCTGAAGTGCAGCCTTGTTGAGTTCATCAACGTCTCCGCCCTCTTTAAACATCTGATTAAGCCAGTAATAAATATCGTCGGCATTCCAGGATGTGTCCCATCCGTGACCACGTCCCGAATTAGCATTAAGTGCCAAGAACAATACGGCGTCGTAAAGAGTATCAACGGGATTTCCGTTTTCATCAATGTAAGTGAGCATGGGTTTAAATCTGAATGCATCCCATTCACCCGGCCACGCGTCACCTTCTTTATCGTATTCATACCAACCGTTGTAACAAAGGAGCAAGTCGTGAATACCACCCGTTTCGGCAGGAGTTAAATAGTCACCACCGTTATCGTGAGGAGTAGCCTTCTTAGCAACCTCTTCAGCTGACATAACGTTATCGCCCGTTTTAACTTCATCGTAACCCATTACTTCGATTTCGTCAATCATCGTTGTTGTAACAAGTTCCCAGAACACTCTTACGTATCTTGCCACAACCATCTCAGCGCCGTTGGTCATATCCTTATTTTCGCCGTTTTTGTTACCAACGTGCCAACCGTAGTCAACTACCTGATTTGTAGGACGGATAGAAGCTAAATCGTTATGAGAAAGCTTCATCCAGTTGTACCCGTCAACCGAAACGAGAGTATCGCAGTATTTCGGAACGTTGATACCGTTACTGATAGAACCCAAGAAAGTAGCCTTTACCGAGGTAATAGTTTTAAGTTCACCAAGGTCTACGATATAGCTTTTGTATTCTTCACGATACTTTGTTTCATTTGTAGGACCTTTTTCTTTAAGAAGGTGTCCCGTCCAGGCAGAATCCATATAGGAAGTTGTTCCGTGAATACCATCTGTAAGTTCTTTATCATTCGTATCGGGATAAGCAGGAGTTGTGAGTGCAGGAACTCTCTCGTAAGGCTTGCCGAGAGCCAGATTATGTTCACCCACAGGATTATCAATAGCAATCGCAGAAGAAGAAGTTTTTCCGCGTTTACCGATAATTTTCATTTCGTCAACAGAAACAATCTTACCTGCAGGAACATCAAATTCAACTCTTACAAAACGTGTGTATATTGCAGATGCATTCTCAACGTATGTATTGAAAGTATCAACATCACCGTTCCAGACAAAGGTTACTCCTCGTCCGTCTTCGTCAGTTTTTGTAGCGGAGAAAAACTCTTTGACAGTTACCCACTTATTACCGTCAGTTGAAACCTTGAAAACAAGGTTTGAAGGCACACCCGAACCACTTCTTGTATGGAAAGATATTTCTTCAACAGAGTTTAAAGCGGTAAGGTCAAAATCGAGTACAACGTGGTCATCGGAAGTACCCTTATATTCGTATTTCACCCACTCTCCGTAAACACCGTCTGTGAGCATTGAAACGTCACCTGTATCGGCATTACGGGACGCAGTTACGGGATAATTAGCAGAAAGGTTATAGGAAAGTTTACTGTCGTCTGTAAGCTCATCGTCAAGTGTGCCGTCAAAGGTCTTAAAGACTTCGATTTCATCAAGTGCTACAAAGTCAGTACCCGTAACGGTAACCTTTATATATCTTCCTTTGGAAGCAAAGGGCTGACCATAGTCAAAACGGCTTGTACCTGCAGAAGCACCCTGCAAAGCATCAAGCTCACTGTCAGTAAAGAATTTCCAGTCAGTTTTGTTACTTGAATATTCCACCTTTACAGAGGTAGGATATTTAGAAGAAGTATTCTCAACGCTCTGATAACCACCATTTCCTTCAGGAGCATTGAAAGCTACCCACTCTTTAGAATCAGCACTTGAGGTACCGTGTCTGCCGTCAGTAAGCTTGATTCCGCTGTCGGGATAGAAGGATGCAAAATCGGAATTTACTTCATAAGACTTACCAAAGGCAATGTTTTCGGGATCAGGATCAGAAACTCTCTCACCCATCTTCTCCGGAGTATTTTTTTCACGGGGTGTCTGAACAGCATTGATCTGTACCTCATCAACAAACACCCAGGAAGTGTCAAACACCCAGCTGAGTCGCACATAACGTGCATTTACCGCTTCGGGAACTGCGGAAATGTATTCGTAAACACCTGCTGCGGTCTTACCTGAAGCATTGAGGAAACCAACAGAAACTCTCTGGAATTCCTGTTCTTCTCCAAGGTCGATTATAACAGAATAAGCAGAGTCATCGGGCATAAATGGTGTCCACTGATTTCCGTCGGAAGAAATCTCAATCAGAATATTGTTTGGAACGCTTATGCCTCCACTTGCTGTAAGGAAGTTTACCTTAACTTCTTCAAAGGATTTAACTTCTTCAAGGTCAAAGATAACGTTATTTTCAGCTTTTATTTTGCCATTGAAACCTGCCCAGGCTGCATCACTTGTAGTCGGGGAAACCGCCAGAACACCATCGGTAAGTTCTTTGCCATCGGTATCGGGGTATTTACTGTCGGGAATGATTGAGGACGTATACTTTTTGCCGTAAACCAGGTTGTTATCCTGCGGTACGGGGGCATCGGGCTCATCGTCATCATCGTATGAGGGAGGAGTAAGATTACCTGCGAGTGTTTCACCCGTAAGAACGTCATAAACTGAAATTTCGTCGATAAATGCCCATGCACCTGAGCCTGTAACGGTAAACTTAAGCTCAGTCGCTTTGATAATTTCGTCACAACCGATTAAAAATTCGTATCTCTTTTCGGTACTCTTAGGCTGACCACTGAAAATTTCGGTCCAGTCGTTGTTATTCTCGTTTTTCACGAACACCTTAACGTTTGAAGGCATCTTGATACCCGAAGTATTTCCGAGAAAACCGATATTTATCTGTCTGAATTCAATTGCATTTCCAAGTGCAAAATCAATATCAAAGGTTACGTTATCGTCTTTTGTATGTACGCCGAGTGCTTCACCGCTATTCCATTTACTTGCCATAACGCCGTCTGTAAGTTTTTCACCATTTACGTCAGTACCGTTTGTATGGAATCCGTCGGCAGTAACAGAAGTCGTATATTTTTTGCCCGTAATAAGGTTTACGGGTTCTTTTTTAACCGTTACAGTACAATCGTTACTGAAAACTGCTACCGACGTACCATTCTTTGTATTGATAACCTGAGCCTCGTAAACGCCCTCATCTAAAACTTTTACGGATTCGATGGAAAAAACAGAGGAAGTGGCACCGTCAATTTTCTCACCGTCTTTGTACCACTGATATAAAATCTCTCCCCCGTCAACAGAACGTGCCGATACTTCAAGCTTGAGCTCGTCGCCCGATGTTAAAAAACAACCTGATGCGATATCTTTATCTATTTCGGGTGGATATGCAGATGCATCGGAGTTGCCTACTAAAACTGTGGAAGTTTTACTGAACTGCGAAGCGGAATATCCGTTTACTGTATTTGTGATTTCCACTCTGTAGCTTCCTGCATCCTCTGCAGTTGCATTTTCAATTATATTCGAAGGGGTATTTTCACCGACAGGAGTATTCTCTTTATACCACTGATAAGAAACTTCCCCGCCTTCAGGTGAAACGGCATCAACCTTCATAGTATAGGATGAGCCTTCTTCAATGTATATACTTTCATCAAGATCTTTTATAATCTGAGGTGCTATAACTTTCTGTGTAGTTTCAAGAATTCCGTCCGCAACAGTACTCGTTTCAGCGAACACGTCGATTTCATCCATAAACGTCCAGACACCACCGCCTGTAAGAGTAAATTTCAAAGCGTAGGCGTAGATATTTTCCTCAGTTGCAAGTACCGTGTCTGCACGACCCGTACCGGTTACAGCGCTTCCGCTATAAATGGTTTCCCAGTCATTTCCTGAGGAAGTTCTTCTCTCTACAACAAGACCTGAGGGGAATTTGATACCTGCCTTGCCTCCGAAAAAGCCCATCACAATCTGTTTAAATACAATGGGATTTTCAAATTCAAAAGTCATACTGAAAGTCTTTGTACTGTCCTTGGTATGAAAACCTACCGCTGCAGAATCCTCCCAGTCAGTACCATAAACACCGTCAGTGAGCATTGAATAATCAAAGTCAGGATGAGCCGAATGAAAATGCTCATCGGCAATAGACATAGTATAGTTAACCCCTGCAATAAGGTTTTCGGCTTCTTTGTTTGCGCTTACCGAAACTACCCCACCAAAGGAAGAAAGCATAATGACCGTTGAAAGAAATAATGCCGTAATTTTTTTTAGCATAAAAATGCACCTCTATGTAAAATTTATTAGTTTTCAATATAATTATATCACAGTGCTACAATTTTGTAAAATATAATATAAACTGTTGTTGCCATATTTTTGAAAGTATGGTGAAAATAGAAAAAAAGCTCAGGTTTAAAAACCTGAGCTTTTTTGCTTTAATATCAAAGATTAGTTGATGGGTTTTGCATCAGCGATAGGCTGAACTTTTTCCTGAACAGCTTTTGTAGCCATTTCTACTGTGTAGTTAGCAGGATCTGTGAACACTTTGTTCATTTCGTCAGCAACAACACCGAGGTATTCGTCAACGTAAGCAAGCATCGGGAAACCTTTTACGTTGGGGTTCTTCATCATTTCTGCGATTTCTTTCTTGATGGGGTCTACTGTATCCAAAGTCTGGATATAGTCGAGAGCGGATACACGAGTCATCATAGCACCCTTACCATTCATACCCTCAGCAAGTGTAGCAGCAACGTTTTTACCTGTCATCCAGGAAAGGAGCTTCCATGCATCTTCTTTGGAGTTTTTGTTTTCGTTGTTCATCATAAATGCTCTGATTGTGCAGAACATAGAACCTTCGAGTTCAGGTTTGCCATCGGGATAAGGTACGAATGTTACGCCGTATTCAAAATCTTCGGGAGCATATTTAGCAACGTCATCAGGAATCCATTCGCCACCGAACTGCATTGCAACTTTATTGGAAACGAAAGGCATCTGAGCGCCTGTGCCGAGACTTGTTTTGAAAGTCTGTAATTTGTCGTAACCGATTTCGTTGTAGATGTCAACCTGCCACTGGTAAGCTTCTCTCATTTCGGGAGTATCGAATGTGATTTCGTTTGTTTCCATATTGATCCATTCAGCACCGGCTGCGATGGGCCACAATACGTTATCAAGCCAGGGGTAGTCAGGAATGTAACCTGCACGTGTGATGAAACCATTTTCATCATAAGTTGTGAGGTCTACAGCGAGTTTTTTGAGTTCGCCTGTTGTTTTGGGAACTTCAACGCCTTCTTCTTCCATAATCTTCTTGTTGTAGTAAAGCTCAGAAGAGTTGAAAGACAAAGGAATAGAATAGATTCTACCTTTGTATGTAGCTCTGTCCCAAGCAGCGGGGATAAAGTCATCTTTATCAAATTCAGCATCGTTGTTTACAAAATCTGTAAGGTCAGCGATAATGCCTTCTGAACCCCATACACCTGCTGTCTGCCACTGAGCCTGAACAAGGTCAGGACCGGAACCGGAAGCGAGAGCTGTCATAATTTTTTCTGCTTTTACAGCACCTACAACTTTAACGTCATAGCCTTCGTTGTTTGCAACAAAATCGTTTGCTGCTTTCAAATAACGCTGATAGTTGGAAGTTTCTTCCTGGTCTTCAGCGTCTGTTACCCATACTTCAAGGTGAACGTCACCTTCAGTTGTGGGTTTGCTTGCTTCATTGCCGCAACTTGCCATAAGGGAAACTGCCATAACACAAGCAAGCATTGCAGAGATAATTCTCTTGAGCATAATAAAACTCCTCCATTTTAAAATTCAGGATAAAATCCTGTTTTAAATACTGAAATCCTCAACTTTTCCAGTATTCATAACAATATTTTACCATATCATAAAAGCACCCAAAATGTCATTTTGTTCTATTTTCTTGTCATTTTGTTGGATAAAGCAAAACGGCTCCTATTAAGGAGCCGTCTTGTAAGAAAAAGAGATATTAGAGGGGTGATGAATTATTTAATCCAAGCGCCGTCTGAAGCTAATTTATAGCCGTCAACGGTTGTGTTTTTGAGCATCTTTCCGTTTGCGGGGTCAAGATAGTACCAACTGCCTTTAACCATCTGCCAGCCTGTTGCCATAGCACCTGATTCTGTGAGATAGTACCAGTCATTGTTAACAAGTACCCATCCCGTTGCCATAGCGCCACTGTTTACGAAGTAATACCAGTTACCATTTACTTCTGCCCAACAAGACTTAGCCATAGCGCCGTTTGAGAGCATATAGTACCATCTGCCATTATCAAGTACCCAACCTGTCTTCATAGCACCATCTGTGCCGAAGTAGTACCAGACGTTGTCTACCTTGTACCAGCCGAACTTAGCCATAACACCGCTTGATTTGAGGTAGTACCAGGTGTTCTGATCTTTAATCCAGCCGGTTTCCATATAGCCGTCGGCACCTAAATAATACCATTCGCCGTTAACTTCTGCCCAGCCTTTGACGAAGTTGCCTTCTGCATCTTTAAGCTGATAGCCGTTATTTCCTGTAAACCATACGTAACCTTCTTCGGAGCGGACTGCTGTATCCACTACTTCCTCAACGGGTTCTTTATAGTAGGAGCCTCCCCCACCGCCGTTTGAAGCATTACCTGAAGCGTTGTCGATAAATTTATCGCCTATAAATCCCGTTTCGCCCTGACGCTGTTCAAAGATTTCTTCAGTACCTACACGGTCTGTAGGAACACCGTCTGTATAGTTACTTGCATAGTTTTTGGGTGTGTAAGTACCCTTCATAATCTGGTAAGCATAGTCGTAAGCGGAACGAAGAAGCGGATTTTCGGAGAATGCCGCATTGGTAAGACCTCTTAATGCGATATACCAGTTTCTGTAACAATTATCGCCATCCATACCATTATCGTATGCACCGTTAAGATAGTCAATCCACTGGTTATACTTCATAATATCGGTTGTGAAACGTTCGTCACATTCCATTTCAAGGCCGATGTGTGAGTAGTTGATAGCACGTGCAACGGCATCGAGGTAATCGTTACCAAGCTCGGATTTACCGCCGATTTCAGTAGGACTGTTAAAGAAGTGGTTCGGCTGAAGCGCAACTGCATCAAAGCCGATATCCTCGCCCCAATGATAACCATTTGCGGAGTTGAAAGGAATCCAGTACATCTTGTAGCCAAGCTCGTGAGCACGGTCCACACAGTATCTTGGAACTGCGGGGAGATAACCTACCTGTTCGGGGAGGTAATAGAAACCTGCAAATTCAACGTATTCAAGGTCTTTTATGTTTTCTTCATAAAGCTCAAGTGCTCTTTCAAACCAATAGTCTGCAACAATCTGCCAACCCACTTTTTCATCGGTAGGATAGTTATAATAATGGCTTGTAGGAACAGCAGTATCGTAATACTGACCGTTGATAGGTCCGAATTTATCGCCGTTTTTACCGTCAGCACCGGGGTGCATAACGATAAACTTAACCTTGTAATTGGGATCACCCAGTTCTTCGGAAGCAATTTTAGCCGCTTTGTTAAGCTCGTAAACGTCTCCGTCAGGACCGAGAGTTTTATTTAAGTACCATTCCCAGGCATCAACAGACTGCGGATAATATTTATGACCTGCGTCACCACTGTAAGATGCTCCCACCTTATCACTAAGGCCCAAGAACATTACTGCATCAAACATTGTGTCAACAGCATTACCCTCTTTGTCGATATAGGTAAGATAAGGACGGAAATGATAATCCTTCCAGTCACCTCTTGACTGTTGAGATTCAGCATCAATTCTGTACCAGCCGTTGTAGCAAAGGAGCATATCCTGAATATATCCTGTCTGTTCACCTGCTTTAAGATAATCTCTGCCTGTATCAAGGTTTCTTTCGGTGCCTTCAATTACTTCGTAAGCACCTTCCTGATAAGTTTCGTAACCGTAAACTTCGATTTCATCAAGAGCCGCAGTTCTTAAAGCTTCGATATCAAGACGGATATATCTTGTTTTTACTGTAGGATATTCTTTAATGGTATCAATGGGTGTCTGAGGTGTTCCGTCGGGGAATTTCTGACCCGTCCAGTCGGAACGCCAACCGAAGTTACAAGTACCACCATTCCACGCTCTTCCTACGTGCCACTGACGTGAAAGCATAAACCATTCTTCGGGACATTCGTCACCCGTTTCGTTGGTAGCATAAGTCCATACAGTCCAGGGGAATTCCGAGGTACCACCGAAGCTTCTTGAAATAAACTTAGTTCTTACTTCGGAAACGTACATCTCTTTACCAAGGTCAATTACGTAACCCTGAATAACGCTTCTGCTTCCTGCATGGTTGGGGATTTCATGGTAATCCTGCTTAATCATAACCCAGGCGGGGTCTGCGTTATTTGTAACGTCACCTCTGATACCGTCAGTAAGCTGAACTTCGCCGATATCGGGCTGTTCAGTTTTCTGTGAAGAAGGAAGTGAGTAATACTTCTTGCCGAGTGCCAAGTTACCGAATCCGCTTGAAGAGAGTACAAAGCTTGAGTCGGTTGTCTGTCCTCTTTTACCGTTAATCTTCACTTCGTCGATACAAGCGTAGATACCTGCTTCATCAGGGGTATCAAAGGAAACTTTAATCCATTTAGCGTAAACTTTGGTAGCACCTTCAGTTTTAGCAGAGAATCCGTCACGTTCGCCATTCCAGATAAGCTCAACGTTACCGTCATCAGTAACGTCAGCAACCTCAGCAAACTCATCCCAGGTTGCACCATCGTGAGAAGCGAAAAGTTTAATATTTTTAGGAGTTGTAAGGTTATTTTCCGCATCGTTTTTAGAACTTATAATAACTTCACTTACAGAGTTTGTCGATTCCATATTAAAGAGCATTTCAACCTTGTTGAAGTGGGATTTATCAGCCTTTGCAAAGCCTGACCAGTTATTATCGTACTTGTTGCCCGACTGCATATAAAGTCCGTCGGTGAAGATGCCCTTAACGTTTCCGTAATCTGCAGAACGGGAAACACTGTAATCCTTTTTATAAACAAGGTTGTACTCAGCACCCATATCAGGATCAAGCTCGTAGTCGCCGTACTCCATCATTTCCTTGTAAACGCAGATTTCGTCAAGACAAAATCTTTCGGGAACAATAAGAGTAAACTTAATATACTGTGCATAAGCTTTTTCACCGTCGAGTGTATAGTTCATACGGTTTATGCCGTTTGGAACGTCGTAGTAAGTCTGGTTGGCATACAGATTCCAGTGAACTTTATCGGTTGAATACTCAACTTTTATATTCATGGGAACGTGAACACTGAATTCAAAACCGTTTGACTGCAAAGTACCGATCTGAATCTGTTCAAAATCTTTTACTCCGCCCAAATCAACCAAAACTTCAAAATCTCTGTCAAAGCCCATTTCATCGTAAGCGGGATCGTATCCTGCCCACGCATCGTTTGAGTAAAGGTGAGTACCGCGTTTACCATCTGTGAGCTCTTTGTTGTCGGTATCGTAATAGAGAATTTCGGTTCTTTCGGTTGCTTTACCTTTATCAAGCAAAACTTCCATACCTGAACCCCAGGAGGTCTGATAATCTGCACCGAGAGCCAAGTTATTTGTATCAACGTATTCTTCATCAGCATCCTGTGCAAAATAGGTCTGGTTTTTCAAAACTTCGATTTCGTCTGCATAAACTTTTTCAAAAGAATCAAAGATAAGCTTTATAAATCTTCCCTTTTCTTTCTGTCCTAAAGCAAACTTATAATTACTTACAGTTGCGTTTTCAACAGAAAGTCCCGTAACAGAAACGTTACCGAGTTCTTCGTAATCTTCACCGTTTTCGGAAACGGCTACGTTGATTGAATCGGGAAGGAATGCTCTGTTATCAGGATCGTGCAAAAATCTTACGTTTAACTGTTCAAACTCAAGATTTGCACCGAGGTCGATAACAACTTCGTCGTTAAGCTCTGCCCACGCTTCATCACTTATATCAGCTGTGGCAAATTTGCCATCGGTAAGCTTTGTAGTCACTTCGTCACCGATTTTAGCCTCTTTACGTTCTGCGAGGTTGTTGTCAGCCATTTCAAGGTTACTCAAAGGATTTCTGAGAATCTGGATTTCGGAAACGAAGTTCCAGCCTTTACCTTTGACAACTTCATATTTAACGTATCTTGCAGAAACCTTTTCAGGAGCAGTTGCAACGTATTCGTAAAGGGTGTCAACCGCAGGTCTTACAAGACTGTCGGTAGTAAGGACCGTCCAGTTTTCCTTATCGTCGGAGTAAGAAACGGAAACGATATCGGAAACGAAAATACTGGGACCGGGGCTATTTAAGAGAGTAGCTCTTACTTCAGAAAAGCTTGTCGTTTCGCCGAGGTCAAAGATAACGAAAAATTCACCTGTGAAACCTGTCCACTTCTGGTCAGTGTAAGAAAGTCCACCGATCAAAGCATCGTTAAGTTCTTTATTGCCGCTATCGGGATAGTAACCGAAAGAGTCAGCTCTTGAGTATTCGTACGTAGCAGAGGTTGCTATATTATTTTCCTTTGTGATTTTAAGAGTACCCGTAGGTGTCATACCTGTAAGTTCTTCATAAACTTCAATTTCGTCCATAAAGAGCCATGCACCGTAATCGGCAATTGTAAATTTAAGGGATTTAACCTTCAAAGCAACGTCGTCGGGAACTGCAAAGATGTCTGTTGCTCTGCCGTTTTCCTCTTCAACGCCTGAAACTGTATAGATAATCTCCCATTCGTCGCCCATAAGGGCTTCGATTTTCATATACTGGTATACTTTAATACCTGCAGGACTGTTTACAAACGTAGAGAAGTTAATTTCTTTAATATTTTTTTCAGAATCAAAATCAAAAACAAGTTCAAGCTTTTTGTTAGGAACGGAATTATGGAAACCTACGTTGGTAGCAGTCTGCCAACTCTTTCCTGTAACGCCGTCGGTAAGCTTTGTGTGATTAAAGTCGGGGTAAGAGTTGTGGAAGTGACCGCCGTTAGCGTAAGTATCGTTTATTGCGTTTGTAGTATACTGCATACCTGCAATGATACTGTCTCGCTTGATTTCTTTTACAGTAACGGTACATTCTTTTGAAGTTGCATATTTTTTGTAAATATCCTCAACAGTGTTTGTAACAACAACGTAATATTTACCACTGTCTGCAACTTTTACGTTTTCGATAACGAGAACGTTGCTGTTTTCGCCGATTTCATTGCCGTCTTTGTACCACTGGTAAGAAAGTGTACCACCGTCATTGTTTGAAGCTTCCACTTCGAGGGTGAGTGTATCTCTGTAAATAAGATTTACACTGCTTAAAAGGTCTTTATTTATTACGGGTTCCTTGATTGTAACGTCTTTCGGGAATACAACAAGGTTACATACGTTTGAGTTTACCTGCTTTGTAAGGGAGTTATAGGAGTTTGTAACAACACAGTAGTATGCACCCGTATCTTCGGAAACAGCGGAAGAGATAACGAGTTTTTTACCTGTTTCTCCTTCCAAAGCTTCACCGTCTTTATACCACTGATAGGAAAGCACACCTGTATCAGTTATAGTTGCATTTACTTCGAGTGTGATTTCATCATCTTCGTTTTTATCAAGAGTAGCGGGAAGATCAACTGTAATTTTTGGTTCAACGGGTTCTACAGCAGAATCACCGAAAACTCTGATTTCACTGAAGAAAGACCATCTTCTTGCGTTGAATTCAATTTTTACGTATCTGCCTTCAACGGGTTCTTCACTTAAAGTTAAAGTATAAACACTGTCTTTTGGTGCATCTTCAGGAACTGCACCACGGGAAAATTCAGTATAAGTACCGTTTTCAGTATCGGAATAGGAAACGATAATATCACCGATGGGATAGAAAATACTGGGAGCCTGCATATCGAGTACAACGAGCTCAACGTCTTTAAATTCCTTTACTGCACCAAGGTCGATAGTAACGTTAGCAAGAGTACCCTCTGCTACACCTGACCAACCTACCCAGTTTTTATCGTAAAAGTTCACTGCACCTACCTTGTCGTCGGTAAGCTCACCGCCATCGTCACCATAAGACGCAGCAGGGATATGAGAAGTAGTATAACTGCGACCGAGAGCTAAGTTAGTGTATTCAGTCACGGGTGCCGCAAAAATACTTGACGGCAAACAACTGATAACAAAACTGAGCGCAAGTAAGGCACTTAAAAGTTTTTTTGTAAAAAGAGTTTTCGATTTCATCAAAAAATTCCTCCCTATAATTCCTATACCTATAATTTTACAATAACAACAAAGATTTTACAACAGAATAATTGATTTAAAAATGGTATTATTCGATTCTGAAAACAGAGTTTCATATATCTACTTCTATTTTACAATAAAAAATCTTGTTTTTCTATGAAAATCTTACTTAGTTTTTAAAAAAACACTAAAATATTACTGCAAAACAAAAAGGCTCAGGAATTTTCTTCCTGAGCCTTTTAAATTTTGGATTATTTTACCCAAGCGCCGTTAGCGTTTACTTTGTAACCGTTAACAGTTTCGTTTGCAGCCATTCTACCACTGTCGTAGAAGAAGTAGCAGTCACTGTTTATCCAGTTCCAACCTTTAGCCATAAGGCCGTTTGAGTTGAGGTAATACCAGCTGTTGCCGTCTTTGAGCCAACCTGTATGCATAGCACCGTTGCCACTCATATAGTACCAGCCGTTATCGTATACCCATTCGTTGTTAGCCATACCGCCCCAGTTGAAGAGGTAGTACCAGACACCTGCGTCTTTAAACCAGCCTGTTGCCATAGCGCCGTTATCTTTGAGATAGTACCATCTGTTACCATCTTTGATCCAGCCTTTAGCCATAAGACCGTTTGACTTGAAGAAGTACCATGTGCCGTTTACTTCTACCCAACCTGTTGCGTAGTTGCCTTCAGCGTCTGCATATTTGTAAGTACCGTTTTCGGATACCCAGTCATAGCCTTCGTAAGAAGGTTTAGCTTCTCCTGTTTCGGGAACAGTAGTTGTTTCACCGATTACGGGTTTGGATTCTTCTACGTAGTAGGATCCTCCGCCACCGCCGTTGGAAGCATTACCGGAAGCGTTATCAACAAGTTTGTCACCGGTAAATCCTGTACCTGTACCTGTACCTTCGAAGATTTCATCGGCACCTGTACGTTCTGTGGGAACTTCACCGAAGGAGCTTACGTAGTTCTTAGGTGTATAAGTACCTTTCATGAGCTGATAGGAGTAATCGTAAGCAGAACGAACTGTGGGATCTTCGTTAAATGCAGCGTATGCCATAGCCTTAGTACCTTCGTACCAGTTTCTGTAGCAGTTGTCGCCATCCATACCGTTATCGTATGCACCGTTAAGGTAGTCGATCCACTGGTTATACTTCATAATATCGTTACCGAAACGAGAGTCACATTCCATTTCAAGACCAACTCTACCGTAGTTTGCAGAGAATGCAACAGTGTCAAGATAATCGTTACCAAGTTCAGTAGCACTTCCTGTTTCATAAGGAGACTGGAAGAAGTGGTTAGGCTGAATTGCTACGCCGTCCCAACCCCAGTCATCGTCCCAATGATAACCGTTAGCGAAGTTGAAAGGAATCCAGTACATCTTGTAACCGAGTTCGTGAGCTTTGTCGATGTGATATTTGGGAGCAGCGGGAGTATAACCGATCTGTTCGGAGAGGTAGTAGAATCCAACGAATTCAATGCGGTCATAAAGACCTTTTGCTTTACCGTCTTCGAAGCGTTCAATTACTTCTTTGAACCACCAGTCGGAAACTTCCTGCCAACCTCTTCTCTTGTCGCCTACAGGGTAAGAGTAGTAGTCACTACCGCCTGCATCGTCAAAGTTTGTATCGTAGTATTTGCCGTCGAGAGGACCAAAGTTCTTACCATTTGCGCGGTCAGCACCGGGATGCATTACTACAAGTTTAACTTTGTAGTTAGGATCACCGAGTTCTTCAGCTGCAATATCAGCAGCTCTTGCAAGGTTGTAAACGTCACCTTTTGTCTGGTCAAACGTCTTGTCAAGGTACCAGTGCCATGCTTCAGCGGACTGCTTATAGTACTTGTTGTTAACGTCTGCGTTGAATGAACCACCAACACGGTCACCAAGTGCAAGGAGACAAACTGTGTCAAACATTGTGTCTACTGCTTTACCGTTTTTGTCGATGTAAGTAAGGTAAGGACGGTACTGATAAGGCAACCAGTCACCTCTGTACTCTTCACCCAACTGGTCCCATCCGTACCAACCATTGTAGCAGAGTACCATATCCTGAACGCCGCCTGTTCTTTCACCTGCTTTGAGGTAATCACGTCCGTTGTCGAGGTCACGTCCGGAACCTTCAGCTACTACGTAAGCACCTTCCTGAGGTGTTTCGTAACCGAATACTTCGATTTCGTCGATAGCAGCAGTTCTCATAACTTCAACGTCAACACGGATATATCTTGTTTTAACTGTGGAATAACCTTCGATTGTATCGGGAGTCCACTGAGGATCATCATCTGTGAAGTTTCTTCCCTTCCAGCCTGAACGCCAGCCGTAAATATCGGTACCGCCGTTCCAAGCACGAGATACGTTCCACTGACGTGAAAGCATAAACCATTCTGTGGGACATTCATCGCCGATATCGTCGGTAGCGTAAGTCCATACTGTCCAGGGATATTCGGTTGTACCGCCGAAGCCTTTGGAGATAAACTTAACTTTTACCTGAGATACGTATGCTTCTTTACCAAGGTCGATTACGTAACCCTGAACAATAGCCTTACTACCTGCATGATTAGGAATAGCCTGGTAGTCCTGTTTGATAACAACCCATGCGGGGTCAGTGTTATCTGTAACGGAGCCTCTGATACCGTCAGTAAGCTGACGCTCACCGATATCGGGCTGAGTTGTCAACTGAGAAGAAGGAACAGAGTAATATTTTTTGCCAAGTGCAAGGTTACCATAACCGCTTGAAGAAGCTACGTAGTCGGAGTCAGAAGTCTGACCTTTCTGACCGATTACCTGAATTTCATCAAGAACTGCGTAGATACCTGCATCTTTGGGAGTTTCAAAGTATACTTTAATGTATTTAGCGTAAACTTTTGTAGCTTCGCCGCCTTTGGAAACAAAGCCGTCAGTTTCGCCGTTCCATTTAAGCTCTACTTCGCCTTCTGTAGTAACGTCTTCGATTTTTGCAAATTCATCCCATGTGATACCGTCCATAGAAGCGTAAAGTTTAACCTTCTTAGGTGTTGTCATATTGTTTGCAGCATCATTTTTGGAGTGAATGATAACTTCACTTATAGAGTTTGCAGCTTCCATATCAACCATGAATTCAACCTTATTGAAATGAACGCGTGTCTCGTCTCTTAAATAACCTGTCCAGTTGTTATCGTACATTGTACCGGACTGCATATAAAGACCGTCAGTCAAAAGACCTGAAGTATGTCTGTAGTCAGCAGAACGGGAAAGGTCATAAGGTTTGTTGAGAACGAGGTTATAATAAGCACCCATATCGGGGTCAAGTTCGTAGTCACCGTAAGGCATCATTTCTTTGTATACGCAGATTTCGTCGATAAAGAACTTCTGGCTTACGATAAAGGTAAATTTAATATACTGAGCGGAAGCTTTTTCGCCTTCAAGGTTAAAGTTCATACGGTTAACACCGTCAACAGCAATGTGACCACCCTGGTTTGCGTACAAGTTCCAGTGTGTGCCGTCAGATGAGATTTCAACCTTAACGTTTTCGGGAACGAATACACTGTTTGTGTAAGAAGTGGATTTCAAAAGACCGATCTGAATCTGTTCGAAGTCTTTTACATCGCCCAAATCAACAACGATTTCAAATTCTTTGTCGTTACCTACGTTGTCTTTCTTGGGTTCAAAACCGGACCATGCATCGTGAGAATAGAGGTATGTACCACGAACGCCGTCAGTAAGCTGTTTGTTATCTGTATCGGGGTAAGCGGACATAGATTCCCATGAAGTTGTGTAAGCAGAACCAACAGCAATGTTGTTTGTATCAGCTTCGTTTTCATCGGGAGTCTGTTCAAAGGAAGTCTGTTTTTCAAGTACTTCGATTTCGTCGATGTATACTTTATCAGTTGCAGAGAAAACAAGTTTTACGTATTTAGCTGTTTCCTCCTGACCAAATGCATATTTGTATGTGCTTACAGAAGCATCAAGTGTTGTAATTTCTTCAATCTGAACACTTCCGAGTTCACGGAGGTCATCTTCACTGTCGCCAACGAATACGTCCATTATTTCGGGGAGATAAATTCCGTTAGCAGGATCGTGCAGGAATCTTACGTCAACCTGTTCAAATGTGCGGTAAGCAGCAAGGTCGATAACGATTTCTGTATTTTCGTCAGATGCAGCAAAACCTGTCCATGCTTCGTCTTCAAAGTTATTAACTGCGTACTTGCCGTCAGTAAGTTCTTTAAGACCCGTATCTTCGTTTTCTGTAGCAGTTGTAGAAGTATAATCTCTTCTTGCTGCAAGGTTATTTTCATCTGCATTCGGGTTGCTCAAGGGGTTTCTGAGAATCTGTGTTTCACAGAGGAATGTCCAACCGCTTGATTTAACAATCTCAAGTCTTACGTAACGTGCAGAAACTTTTTCTTTAGCTGTAACCACGTATTCATAAAGTGTGTCGCCTTCGGGAGCAACTAAAACGTCGGTTGAAAGTGTAGTATAAGTTTCATTATCAACAGAGTAAGAAACAGAAACTGTTTCAGGAATCTCAATAGCAGGACCGGGGTTATTGAGGAAGGTTGTTCTGAATTCAGAGAAAGCTTCCACAGAACCAAGGTCGAATGTTATAAAGAAAGTACCTGAATAACCTACCCAGTTACCGTTTGTATAGGAAAGGTCACCGTACATACCGTCGATAAGTTCTTTGTTGCCGTTATCGGGGTAGTAGCCCCAATCGTCTGCTCTTGAATATTTGTATGTAGAAGCCTTTGCAAGGTTATTTTCTTTGGAAATTTTAAGATTTCCTGTAGGAACCATACCTGTAAGGTCTTCAAAAACTTCAATTTCATCCATGAAGAGCCATGCGCCGTAATCAGCAAGATTAAAGCGGATAGCAGAAACTGTCAGAGCTACGTCATCAGGAACTGCGAAAACTTCTGTAATTTTACCGTCACCGTGTACACGGTCTGCTCCTGTGAAAATAATTTCCCAGTTGCCGTTAATCAAAGCTTCAACTCTGATATCTCTTGCATTGTAAAGACCGTCTTTTGTAGCATTGAAAGAAGACATCTGAATTTCTTTAATATTTTTGGGTTCGATAAATTCAAAGAGAAGCTGAAGTTCATTACCGGGTACGGAGGAATGGAAACCTACGTTGGTACCACTGCCCCAGCTGGATGCCTTAACACCGTCAGTAAGTCTTGTTTTATTCTTATCATAATAGGAGTTATGATAGTCACCGCCTGCGCCGTGTGTAGCGTCTTCAGCGTTGGTTGCATAAGTGAAACCTGCGATGAGGTTGTCACCAACAACGGGCAATACGTTAACTGCACAAGTTTTACTTGTAACGGATTTCTTGTAAATTTCTTCTTTTGTATTTGTAATAACTACGTTATAGTTACCACTGTCTGCAACGGATGCGGAGGGGATAACGAATGTGTCACTGTCTGTGCCAACTGCTACGCCATCTTTATACCACTGGTAAGAAAGTGTTCCGCCGTCGTTACCGTTTGTAGCTACAACTTTAAGCTCAACTCTGTCTCTGAAGATGTAATTGAGAGAAGTCTGCAAATTAGTTTCAATTACAGGTTCGTTAAGTACAAAGCCTTCAGGATAAACTACTACTTTACACTCTGTGGATTTTGCAGTTTTTGTAAGAGTGTTGAAATTGTTTGTAACTTCACAGTAGTAAACACCTGAATTTTCTATAGCAGCAGGGTGAATAAAGAGCTGTTTGCCTGTTTCACCTTCAATTGCTTCGCCGTCTTTGTACCACTGATATGTAATAGTACCTGCGTCGGAAACGTTAGCTTTAACTTCAAGGTTTAAGGGTGTTCCCTCGTCGATATCAAGCTTTGAAGGAATGTCAGTTGTGATAACGGGCATTATAGGCTCGATAGTGAGTTCACCGAATACTCCGATTTCACCAAGGAAAGACCAGCCTCTTGCGTTAAATTCAACTTTAACGTATCTGCCTTCAACAGCTGCACCTTCGATTGCAAGTGTGTAAACACTGTTTTTGGGTGCGTCAGCAGGATATGCGCCTTTTGCAAACTCTGTAAAAGGTCCGTCCTCATTGTCAGAATAAGAAACAACAAGGTCGCCTTCGGGGTAAGGAATACCACCGGAGTTTGTAGAGTCAAGCGCTGTGATATCAACCTTGTCAAACTCTCTCTTGGAGCCGAGGTCAATAACAACGTTTGCGTAAGTACCTGCAGGTACACCTGACCAACCTACCCATTTGGAGTCGTAAAAGTTTACTGCGCCGACCTGTCCGTCAGTAAGCTCACTGCCTGAGTCGCCGTACTGAGGTGTGTGTGAAATGATGTAGTCACATCCTGCAGCAAGGTTAGTGTACTCTGTCACGGGAGCAGCAAAAACACCTGCGGGAATGCAACTGAGGATGAAGGAAACTGCCATTGATGCGGCAATAATTTTCCTCATCAGTTTTCTACTGGATTTCATTAATAATCCTCCTTTTTTAAAATCTCAGTTTCTTACAGCTGAATATAATACTTCAACATATATATTAAACTACAAATTGCAATAAAAGTATATATTTTTTGATATTCTTCCAAAGAAAATTAAAGAACAAGTTAAAATATTTAAAGTTTTTATATAAAAACCTACTAAAAAACGAGGTTTTTTAAGCCTCGTTTTATTTTTAACGAATTATTTAAGTTCTCCGTGTGCCAGAGCTTTAAGATAAGCATTGATAAATCCGTCTAAATCTCCGTCCATAACAGCGTTAACGTTACCCATTTCAAAGCTTGTTCTGTGGTCCTTTACGAGTGTATACGGCATAAATACATAAGAACGAATCTGTGCGCCCCACGCAATCTCTTTTTGGTCGCCCCTGATGTCCTCAATTCTTTCGAGATGCTCACGTTCTTTAATCTCATAAAGCTTGGATTTAAGCATTTTCATAGCCATATCTTTATTCTGATACTGGCTTCGTTCAGTCTGACATGAAGTAACGATACCCGTAGGAATATGAGTAATTCTTACTGCAGAGTCGGTTTTGTTTACCTTCTGTCCACCTGCACCACTTGAACGGTAGGTATCAACCTTTAAATCCTCAGGTCTTATATCAATCTGGATATCGTCGTCGATTTCGGGCATTACTTCCAGCGATGCGAAGGAAGTATGTCTTCTTCCGGACGCGTCAAACGGAGAAACCCTTACAAGACGGTGTACTCCGATTTCGGATTTAAGATAGCCGTAAGCGTTAAGTCCCTCAACCAAAATAGAGGCACTTTTGATACCCGCTTCATCTCCGTCCAAAATATCAAGGGTACTCACCTTGAAGTTATGGCGTTCACCCCATCTGCAGTACATACGGTAAAGCATCAGTGCCCAGTCCTGAGCCTCGGTGCCACCTGCACCCGCATGGAAGGTAAGAATAGCGTTTTTAGAGTCAAACTCACCTGAAAGCAAGGTGGTAAGCTTTTGTGTTTCAATTCCGTTTTGCAACGAAGAAGTCATTTCTGCAGCTTCTTCAAGCATTGACTCATCGTCATCTTCCTCCGCCATTTCAAGCATAGTTTCGGCATCCTCGTAAAGGGTAACAAGGCTGTTAAAACCTTCCAAAACGGATTTTAAAGCACCCGTTTTCTTTAAAACTTTCTGTGAGTTTTCGGTATCGTCCCAGAAGTCAGGAGCCGCCGCCATCTCCTCAAGTGTGGCAATTTCCTTTTTAACGTTTTCTATTCCAAGAGCCGAGCAAAGCTCATCAAGCTCAGGTTTAAGTGCCCTTAAAGCAAGTTTCTGTTCCTCAAACTGAAGCATCAAATTTTCCTCCGTAAATATTAATCTTCTGTTATTATACCTTAAATTTTCAATTCTGTAAAGATTTGTTTGATATAATTCAATATTTATGGTATAATGTAAAAACAGCATAAAACGAAAGGTGATAAAATGTTTAAATACAAAGGCATAAAATGCCCCGTATGTGAAAAGGAATTCACAGAAAATGACGATATTGCGGTGTGCCCCGACTGTGGCGCCCCCTATCATAAGGAATGTGTAAAGGAAACGGGTTGTATCCTCAAAGACCTTCACGAAAAAGGTGAAAATTTTGAGTTTGTAAAAGATACTCACAACGAACCGAGATTTGACGCAAATTCAGAAAAACGTTGCAGCCGTTGTGGAACGGTAAACCCCTCCGACAGACTCAACTGTGAGCTTTGCGGCACACCCTTAAACCGTGAAGAAGGTATCCCCTTCTCAAATGAAAATATTCCTCACGGGTACATACCCTTTAACCCTTTTATTAACCCTTTGGGCGGTGTTAATCCCGACGAGGATATTGAGGAAGTACCGGTAAAAGATTTAGCTCTTTTCGTAAGGGAGAACACCCACTACTATCTCCCCCGTTTCAAATCGGTTTCCAAAAACGGAAAAGGCGGTTTTTCCTGGTGTGCTTTTCTTTTTGATTTTTACTTTTTCATCTACAGAAAAATGTGGGGTATGGCGATAGTTTCGCTTATAGTTTCCCTCGTTTTGGGACTTCCCCAGCTCGTTTCAGTTTTTGAAATGACAAAAGCAACCATTATGGGACTTTCCGAAATTCCCGAGCCTTCGCAAAGTATGGTTGTAGCTACTCAGGTCTGCTCTTTCCTCTCGTTTGCTTTAAAATTCCTCTTTGGTATTTTTGCTAACAGTCTTTATGCAAAAATGGCATTCCGAAAGGTTAAAAAGCTCAAAAAAGTACACGGTGACAAAGAAGACTACTCAACAATTCTTTCCAAAAAAGGCGGTACTTCAAAACTCGCACTTATTTTATGTTTTATCATCCCCTACGGATTATCTATGATAGCTTATTTCATTATGTCAATTATGTAAAGGAGAATTACTATGATTAAACATATCGTTTTCTGGAATCTTAAAGAAGAAGCTGAAGGCAAAACAAAGCTCGAAAACTCTATGATTATAAAAGAAAGACTTGAGGCACTCGTAGGACAGATTGACGGTCTTTTGTCTGCTCAGGTCGGCGTAAACTTCAATGAAAAAGGTATGGATTTGTGCCTTGTAAGTGAATTTGAAAGCAAAGAAGCACTCGAATTTTATCAGGGTCACCCTCTCCACGATGCAGTACGTCAGTACGTTCATAAAGTTGTAGATGCCCGTGCCGTCGTGGATTACGAGATGTAAAGCTTTTATCTTTACAAAGTTTAAAGGCCTGATTTTTATAATCAGGCTAAATTTTTTTCAAAAAAATGTTGACAAACAAAAATTACAGTGATATAATAAAAGCAAATCAACGCTTTAAAGCTTTAAAGCCTAAAAATAATCGGAGTGATAATCTATGCGTAAAGGTAACTTAATGAGCGTCAGAGACGACGTAAAAATCTTAGATGCCACAATCAGAGATGGTGGTCTTTGCAACAATTTTGAATTTTCTGATGAGTTTGTAAAAGAGCTTTATAAAGCCAACATCAAATGCGGTGTTGACTATATGGAGTTCGGATATAAAGCGAGTACCTCTATGTTTGACGAAAAAGAATTCGGTAAGTGGAAATTCTGTAAAGAAGAGGATTTACGTGCCATCGTCGGTGAAAATATTTCCGATATGAAGATTTCCGTTATGGCAGACGTAGGAAGATGCGATTTCAAAAAAGATTTTCTTCCGAAATCCGAAAGCGTTATTGATATGGTACGTGTTGCCTGCTATATCCACCAGATTCCCGCAGCTATTGAGATGATTGAGCATTTCCACACACTCGGGTACGAAACCACCTGCAACATTATGGCGGTTTCACAGTGTTCCGACCAACAGGTACGTGAAGCTCTCGCAATGCTGATGGCGTCAAGCGTTGACGTTATCTACCTTGTTGACAGTTTCGGTTCTCTCTTCCCCGAAAATGCGTGTGACCTTGCAAAAATCTATATTGCCGCAACTGAGGGTACTGACAAAAAGGTAGGTTTTCACGCCCACAATAATCAGAACTTAGCTTTTGCAAATACGATAGAAACTCTTTCTTACGGTGTATCATACCTTGATACTACCGTTCAGGGTATGGGCAGAGGTGCAGGTAACTGTGCTACTGAGCTTCTTTTGGGATTTCTTAAAAATCCGAAGTACAATATGTACAGTATCTTAACCTTTATTGAAAATTATATGCTCCCCTTAAAAGAGTCGGGAATTACCTGGGGGTACGATTTACAGTATATGTTCACGGGACAGCTTAACATCCACCCGAGAGAGGCTATGTCGTTTACTTCAAAAGGCAGAAAAGACTACTGTGACTTTTACAAAACTTTACTTGATAACATCTAAAAAAGCGAGAGGATTTTTCCTCTCGCTTTTATCTTTCCATAGACCATAAAATCATATCAATTTTTCTCGGTGTCCAGAAGCTTGTTTTGAAATTTTCGTTAAGCTCTTTTGCCTTATCACGCATAATTTCTTCGAGTAAAACTGCATCTTTAACCTTTAAGTTATCAGGATCTATCGCCTTTATTTCTTCTGCGTCAGAAACTTTAACCAAAGCTTCTGCGGTATATTTTTCTACTGTACCGAACTTTTCGGGAAAAAGTATTGAAAGCAGACTACTTGCACCCGAAAGACTTAATCCTTTTATCTCACCTGCAGTTCTGAATGATTTCCTGATATCATCGGTATCAAGCTCAAAAAGTCGTTTATGTATATCAGAAAGCTCCGACATTTTGTCCTCGGAAACGTATTTAACAAGGTTTCTTCTCGTGGTTGCCAGTCTATTCTTGGCGGTATATTTCCATACAAAATACTCATCATGCAAAAACATAAAAAACTCTTCAACCGAGAGATTTTTAATCTCAGTAACGTTAAGGTTTTCCATATTTTTGTCGAGTTCTTTTGCATCTGCGGGGACTAAGTCGTAATAATAAGCAAGTGCCTTTTTCCATTCGGATTCCGTGCCGTATTTCCACAAATCTTCAATAGTATCATTCTGCCTTATAACGGCAACCACCGTTTCTTTACGCGGTTTTTCTTCGGTTACAGTTTTTGGAATTTTTTCTTCAACTATAACTTCTTTCTGAGGTTCTTCTGCCACAGAATCCTTAAGATTTTCGGGAACGATTATCACAGGAATTTCCTCAGGAATTTCAGGAATTTCCTCTTTTACATTTTCATCAGAAACATTTTCTTCAGATTCAACGAAGTTTTTGGCAAAAAAGTAAAATATCGCTACAAGAACAAGAACAATGATTATAATCTGTATACCCATATTCTTCCCACCACTTATTTAAGAAGCTGTTCCATAAGGGTGTAGCCGCGATCAAAATAAATGCCCGTAGCTTTTGCATTTGCTTCCGAGAATTTTTCAACGCCGTCTACTTTAAGGGTACTGTCATAAATCATAAACGGAACGGGATCGGAAGAATGTGTTTTGATAGCGAGAGGTGTGGGATGGTCAGGCAAAATCATAATGCGGTAATCCCCCATCTTCGCGAGTGCTTCACGACAGGGTTTCAAAATCTTTTCATCAATAATTTCGATAGCGCGTACCTTGTTCTCTGTTTCACCACGGTGTCCGCATTCATCGGGAGCTTCCACGTGAACGTAAACAAGGTCGTTATCTTTGAAAGCTTCAATACAAGCTTTAGCTTTGCCGTCAAAGTTTGTATCAATATATCCCGTAGCACCTTCAACTTCAATTACATCCATTTTTGCAAGGATACCGATACCTTTGATAAGGTCAACGGCGGAGATAGCCGCACCTTTTACACCGTTCTTCTCCAAGAAAGGTTCAAGTGCTGCTCTTCTTCCCTGTCCCCAGAACCACATAGAGTTAGCAGGACGTCTGCCTCTTTTAATTCTTTCAATGTTAACGGGGTGGTCCTTCAAAAGGTCATAGCTTTTCTTCATAAGTTCAAGAAGCACACCTGCTTTTTCAGGATCAGGAAGGTATTCAGTTACCTTTTTATCGGAAATATCGTGAGGAGGAGTAAGCTCACCGATATCGTCACATTTATTATCCCATACAAGACAATGACGGTAACTTACACCGGTGTAAAGTGAAATGCTTTCCGGAAGATGTTTTTGCAAAAACTTAACAAGCTCGTCTGCTTCTTCGGTTGAGATATCGTCGGAGCAATAATCCACCATAGTTTTGTCTTCGTAGTTTGCTTCGTCACTTAAAGTAACTAAGTTACAACGAATTGCATATTCGCTTTCCTTAAGGTCAACGCCGATTGAAGCCGCTTCCAACGGAGAACGGCCCGTATAACAGTCGGCAGGGTCATATCCCATTGCAGAAAGGTTTGCAACGTCACTACCGGGTTTCATACCGTCGGGAACAGTCTTTGCAAGTCCTACAACTGCATTTTTTGCAAGTTCATCCATATTAGGCTTATTTGCCGCTTCCATAGGGGTTTTTCCTGAGAGTGCGGGTACGGGAGTATCAGCCATACCATCGCAGAGTAATACTAAATATTTCATACTATCATCCTTATTTGATATTATCAAACGCTGAAGTCATATTAGCATTCTTTCGTTTGATCTGCATAACGTCACTGTTGTTAACAATTTTATCTGTTCCGTTAATACCTGTTATGTTAGCAAGTTTAATTCTGTAATCTTTGTTTGTCTGTGCATCAAACACAGAAGCAAGGTTAGCCGTATAACGGTTTATCTGCAATATGTCGGTATTGTTGACTACACCATCACCTGAAACGTCACCGTAAAGCCAGATATCAACGTCCTGAGTAACTGTTGAACCCGACACTGTAACGTTATATTCTTTGGGAGCATGTTTTGTTTTGGAAACCTTCACTTTATATGCACCTGCATCAAGTTCCTTAAAGGAATAAGAAGCACTGTTACCCGTCACCTTTTTGGTTGCAACAACGTTGCTACCGCTAAAAAGCTCAACGGTAGTTTCAGAAGATGATAAGCCGTAGCTCTTCACTGTACCTGAGATACCACCGAGGGATTTAATCTGTACACTGCCACTTGTAAGAGTTGCAGGAACAGCCTTTTCGCTGTAATTATAGTATCCTCCCAAGGTTGCATTTTCGGAAAGTGTAATGTTATATGTACCTGTTGAAGAAGTGTTCTTAACGGCAAAAACTAAAGTAGCAAGAGTTCCTTTTGCCGTCTTGTTACCGGTACCGCATACGGCACTGATAATAAAGGGATTTTTTGCGATGTTTGAATCAATTTCATCATCGTCAAAAATCACACCGTTTTTAACACTTTTGATAGTAAGAGCGTTACTGTCATAGGAAACGTTGAAGCCTAAAGTAGCAACACCGGGGTTAGAAGTGATTTCAATGTCAACCTCTACAGTTGAAGTTCCTTTTGTGATTACAGCGTTCTCAGCTTTAATAGCAAGAGTGGTATCAGCCGCCATAACGTTCGGCATCATCATAAACACCGTAGCCACCGCTAAAATCAAACTCAAAATACGTTTTTTCATCTTTTTGCTCCTCTATACGGATTTAATAAAAATATTATACCATTTAATAAGAGATTAATCAAGTTAAAATTCGTTATATTTTAACCAAGCTATTAAAGCTTCAGCCCAGGCATAATTATGCTTTGAAACCTTGTCATCGCCCATCGGTACACCCATTCCGTGAGGTCCGTCAGGATAAATATGAATTTCCGTCGGGATGTTATATTTTTTTAGTGATTTTGCGTAGTCAAGGGTGTTTATAACGTTTACGACAGGATCTTCAAAAGTATGCCAGATAAAGGCGGGAGGAGTTTTTTCGCTCACGATATTATCGGTACTGAGTTCCTCACCCATATCCACCTGAAGTTCACCGAGGAGATTTCTGCCCGAACCTAAATGCCCTATCCCCTTGCCCAGAAGCTTGATAACGGGATAACAGAGAATCTGAAAATCGGGGATAAAGCTTTCCTTCGAAATCTCATCGTTAACATCGTAGGTAGTTGCTTCAAAGTATGTGGAAACAAGGGAAGCAAGATGTCCGCCCGCAGAAGAACCCATAATAGCGATTTTATTTTTATCAATGCCGTATTTATCTGAAAGATAACGCACTGTCTGCACCGCGCGTCTTGCATCAATCAGAGGAAGCGGAAATCTGTGCGGATATACTCTGTAATCCACCACAAAAGCGGTTATTCCGTATTTATTTAAAAACTCAGCATAGCCTTTTCCTTCGTGTTCTGCACGGCAACCGTAACCGCCACCGGGCAAAATTACAACCGCACCACGTGAGGTCTTATTTTCAGGGATATATGCCGTAATATACGGCGTTTCTTCACAAAGTCCTAAAACTTCTTCCCACAATTTCATTTTCATAGTTTTACTCCTTGGTATCTGTTATAACTTCTTTTAAAGACGTTGCAAGTCCTGCAAGGGACTGAATTTCACTTGGAACGATAATCTTGGTAGCTTTACCGTCGGCAGCTCTCTGGAAAGCCTCAAAGCTCTTTAAAGTAAGTACCTTATCGGTAGGATCGGCTTCATTCAAAAGTTTTAAACTGTCGGCATTTGCTTTCTGAATTTTCATAATAGCCTCTGCCTGACCTTCTGCTTCCTTGATGCGTTTTTCTTTTTCAGCTTCAGCAAGTAAAATAGCAGATTCCTTTTCGGCTTCGGCTTTCAGAATCTGTGACTGTTTCTGACCCTCGGCAACCAATATTTCACTCTTTTTACGGCCTTCTGCCTGTAAGATAGATTCACGGCGTTCACGTTCTGCCTTCATCTGTTTTTCCATAGCTTCCTGAATTTCACGGGGAGGCATAATGTTTTTAAGTTCAACACGCGTTACCTTGATACCCCATTTATCGGAAGCTTCGTCAAGGATAGCAGTAATACGGCTGTTGATTACGTCACGGGAAGTAAGAGTCTGATCAAGGTCCAGATCGCCGATAATGTTACGCAAGGTAGTTGCAGTAAGATTTTCGATAGCGGAAATCGGACGGTCAATACCGTAGGTAAAAAGCTTTGCATCGGATACGAGATAGAAAACTACCGTATCAATCTGCATCGTAACGTTATCTTTTGTAATAACGGGCTGAGGAGGAAAATCCACAACGTTTTCCTTTAAGGAAACCTTCTTTGCCACTCTGTCGATAAAAGGAACGAGAAAATGAAGCCCTGTTTCCCAGGTTGTGTAATAAGAACCAATACGTTCAATTACAAAAACCTGTGCCTGAGGTACGACTTTAAGATGCGAAATAAGCACCATCAGAAGAATAACAACAATTACTAAAATTACCGGTAAACCCATAAAATCAATCCTTTCTTATAATAAGACTTGCGCCTTCAATACTGCAAATTATAACTTTTTCATCTTTTTCGATTATACTGCCGTCCTCCGACTTGGCAGCCCACTCAAGTCCGTTAACGTACACTCTGCCCTGAGATTTCAAGTTATCAACTTCAATTCTCACTATTCCCTCTTTACCGATAAGTGCATCGGCATTTGTGGGAACAATTTTGCCTTTTGAAAGCTTACTGACAAGCGGTCTTGTAATCAAAAATACAGCTACGGACGTGACTACAAAAACAATAAACTGTACTTTGAGTGAAACGTCGCAAAGCGCTAAGACAAAAGACACAAGACTTGCTACCGCAAACCACACAGAAACGTAAGCTACCGTTACAATTTCAGCGATAACAAACGCCACAAAAAGTGCACCCCAGAATATCATTTCCATAAAATCACTCCTTTATATGTATACATATTTATTATACCAAAAAAGAATTAAAAAATCAATAAAAAAACGCAGTCTTTTTTTGACTGCGTTTTATGGAATGACCAAACCGATAAGCCGAGTTCTGTCGTGTGTGACAATCTATCTCGACAAGACGTCGCCGCCTTGCTCAAGCCACCCGTCGAGAGCGTCGGGCCAACGATAACCCCTCAGTCGGTGTTGCATCGGATAGGGTTTACATGGCAACGGGGTTCCCCCCGTTCCGGTGAGCTCTTACCTCGCCTTTCCACCCTTACCGGAAAATTCCGGCGGTATATCTCTGTTGCACTGTCCCTAAAGTCGCCTTCGGCTGCCGTTAGCAGCTATCCTGCCCTGTGATGCTCGGACTTTCCTCACGGTAAAACCGCGCTGCCACATAGTTTGCTCATAAGATATATAATATCAGTAAATCTTGAGTTTGTCAATAAAAAAGGAGTCTTCATACGAAGACTCCTTAAAATTATTCTTCTACGTAATAGAACTGATAACTGCCTTTATACTCAATAGGCTCACCTGCAGGGAAAATGCAGTTGTCATTAAGCGGATAGAAATAAGATTTACCGTAATCAGCAGTAAAGATAGAAGCTTTTCCGTCGGGGAGATGTTCAAAGTTACCGATACCAATGGGAGACATATACATTTTGCAGTACAAACCGTCTTTTTCAAAAAGTCCTTCACGGCAAACTTTATCAGTTGCAGTACTTGTACCAATCGGGAAAGGACCGGGTGTCTTAGCGTTGAGGTATTCAACCGTATCAAACCACGGAGTCATCTGCAAACCGTAGTAGTTGGGAATTCTTACTTCTTCCAAAGGTGTGATAACGTTATGTACGTTAAGCTTTACACCGTCCATTACCATCGTGTATTCTTCTTTAAGGATTTCACGACCGCTTCCGTCAGCTTGTACAGTGTTTCTGCCCTGAACTCTGTTTTCCCATTTAACCATAATTTCATCAGCAAAGCCTTCGTAACCTGTTTCAACCTTTTTACCGTCGGCATAGATATCAATATATACGCATCTGCCGGTAGGAGTATTTGCAGGGTCAGTTGTAGAGCCTGAGTTCATATAACCGTGGTTACCGCCTGTGAAAGGACCGGATTTATAAGGCTCGGAAGTAGCGTCAACGTAGTAAGGACCAAACATATCAGTAGAACTGTACATTTTCTGGCGGTAATTGGGAGCAACAAAAGCAGTGGAATCTTTCAGGGAAACGTTTGCAGTACCGAAAGATTTGAATTCAAAGATTTTGTTGGGACCTTTTCTGCCAAAATTCATAATAAGGTTTTCACTTACACTGTATGGAGCTATAACACTGAAAGCACCGTCTGTGCCGACCTTAATAAAGTAAGGAGCATCGGGAACAGGTGTTGTAACAGACGGGAACAACGCTTTGAAAGTAAGAGTATTCCCTGCTTTATTGGCACTGATTTTTCCTTCAGAAATCTCATATGCATTGCTAACTTCGGGGGTCAAAACTTCAAACTTAGCATGTTTTTTAGCCTTTAAAACAACTTCAAGAGCATATGATTTGTTTACTTCAAAAGCACCTTCAAGCTCCTTGCCGTCTTTATTGTTAACCCATTTATAAGAGTCAACGACGTAGTCGTCACCATCAACCGTAACAGTACCGGGAGTCACACCAAATTCGGGGGCATCAACCGTTACCGAAACTTCAGAAATTGTCATAACAGGCAAAAGCTCAGGCATTGCATTGACAACTGCAACCACCGCAGCAGGAATTGCCAGAATTACAGCTACAGCAATAATGATAGCGGTAATACGTTTTTTGAACATAAAATCTCCTCCAAATGACGACCATAAAGCCGTTAATAATATGCAACCACATATTTAGATAATTTGATTATAACATATTACTGATTAAAAATAAATATACAAAAAACACAAAAAATTATACAGATGTTGTTTATCGCCCCGTAAAAGGCGACAAACTTTTCGCCCTTGTTTTGTGCATTTTGCTACTCTCTTATTTTCAATCTTTTTTCCATCAGTATATAATATTGTACCAACTAACTCTTTTTTTGTCAATAAAAAAGGAGTTTCCGAAAGGAAACTCCTTAATTTATAAGATTATTTTTCTACGAAGTAGAACTGGTAACCGCCGCTGAATTCAAGATAATCGTTTGCAGCGACTGTTACAGCACCTGTACCACCGATCATATTACAGTAAGATTTACTGGAGCTTCCTGCATCGTTGAATACAGAACCGTTTCTTGAGGGGTTAGCGTATCTGAAGTCACCCATACCAACCATGGGAAGCATAAACATCTTAACGTACATTCCGTCTTTCTGGTAAAGAGTTTCGTTACAGGAATTACTTCCTGCACTGCTTGTACCAATGTTGAAAGGACCGGGTGTCTTGCCGTTGATGTATTCAAGAGTAGCAAACCAGGGAGTCATCTGCAAACCATAGTAGTTGCTGATCTTGATTTCTTCCAAAGCAGTAATCTTATTGGAAATGTTGAGTTTTTCGCCGTCCATTACCATAGTGTATTCTTCTTTAAGAATTTCACGACCGCTTCCGTCTGCTTTACAGGTGTTTCTACCCTGAACTCTGTTTTCCCATTTAACAGTGATTTCATCTACAAGACCTTCATAAGCTCCTTCGATTTTCTCACCGTCAGCGTAGATATCAACGTAAACGCATCTACCTGTGGGAGTGTTTGCAGGGTCGGATGTGGAACCTGAGTTCATATAACCGTGGTTACCGCCTGTGAAAGGACCACTTGCATTAGGATCAGCTGTAGCATCAACAATGTAAGGACCGAACATATCAGTATAAGAAGACATCTTGTTGTGATAGTTAGGAGCAACCAAAGCAGTTGCATCTTTATAAGCGATACTTGCTGTACCGAAGGATGACAATTCAAGAAGGTTGTTAGGACCTTTTCTTCCGAAGTTGATAACAACGTTTTCAGCTTCGCTGTAGGGAGCTACAACGCTGAAGGAACCATTGTCTTTAACCTTGAGGAAGTAAGGAGCATCGGGAACGGGTGTAGTAACGGAGGGGAACAAAGCTTTGAAAGTCATTTTGTTACCTGCTTTGCTGTTGTTGAGTGTTCCTTCGGAAATCAAAACAGCACCGTCAACTTCGGGAATAAATGCTTCAAATTTAGCATGTTTTTTAGCTTTGAGAACAACTTCCACAGCATAAGCTTTGTTTACTTCGAAAGTACCTGTAACTTCTTTGCCGTCTTTGTTGTCAACCCATTTATAAGAGTCAATTGTATAGTCATCACCGTCAACTGTGATGATACCGGGTGCTTCGCCCAACACGGGAGCATCAACGGTTACCGAAACGTCAGAAACTGTTGTAATTTCCACGGGATCGGGCATAGCGTTAATAACTGCAACTACCGCTGTGGGGATTGCTAAAATCGCAACTACAGCAATAATGATAGCAGTAATACGTTTTTTAAACTGATTCATTAAATTTTCCTCCTGAATATTTAATATTCAGTTGAGGGAGGGGTCCTCCCCCAACTGTATTTCAACTATTTTACCCAAACGCCGTTAGCGTCTATTTTGTAACCGCCAACTGTTGTGCTTTTTGCCATAGCACCGGAAACGTAGAAGAAGTACCAGTTACCGTTTACCTGAACCCATTCGTTGGAAGCCATAGCGCCGTTGCCTTCGAAGTAGTACCAGTCATTACCAACTTTAACCCATTCGCCGGAAGCCATTCCGCCGTAGTTGTGGAGGTAATACCAGGTTTCACCCTGCATAAACCAGCCTGTTCTCATAGCACCGGAGGATTCAAGATAGTACCATGTACCGTCAATCTTAATCCAGCCTATAGCCATAGTGCCATTGTCTTTGAGATAGTACCAGTTGTTATCAACTTTAACCCAGCCTGTCTTCATAGCGCCGTCAGTACCTAAGTAGTACCATCTGCCACCGTCTTTAAACCAGCCTGTCTTCATAACGCCTGTGGTGTTGAGGTAGTAATATTCACCTTCAACTACTTTCCAACCGGAAACTGCTTTACCGTTTTCGAGGTAGAACCAGTTGCCGTTTTCATCTTTATACCATTCACCTGCGTCAACAGAATAATCGGGTTTTGTTGCATCTTCGTCAATTTCAAACTGACCTGCACCAACGTATCCGCCACCGGATCCACCACCGGATCCACCGCCAGAAGGTTCAGAGGATTCTTCGGAAGTATCACCGGAAGGTTCATCAGAAGGTTCAGAAGAAGGTTCATCAGAGGGTTCGGAAGAAGGCTCGTCAGAAGGTTCGGAAGGAACTTCACTGGGAGCTTCACTTGTTTCGCCTTCGCCAACTGTTACGAACAAGGTATCGTATACGGAGCCTTCTGTATCTGCATCTTCAGCTACACGCTGATACAAGATGTAAGTAGCACCTGTTGTGAGGCCTTTGAACGTGGGATCTTTACCCCAGTCTTTGCCGTTGATAGAGTATTCATATCCGTCTTTAGCAGCAAGAGTTGCCCAGTCTTCACCGTATCCTGCAAGTTCTGCAGCTGCGGGAGTAGCATCATTTGAAAGTTTCAAAGTACCTTTGATAAGTTTTTCAAGACTTTCGAAGTATTTAGCAACTTCTTCATCTGTAAAGTCAGAAGCGAAATCTTCACCAAATTCATAAGCTTTAACAACGTATTTACCCTGAGCATCAACTGCTACGAGTTTATCCATATCGGACATCATATCAGCAAAGCTGCCGTCGGCAATAAATGCGCCGTTATCTTTTCTGATAGAATCGGGTGACAAAACGTTGCCGATAACCATATCAAAAGCAACGAGGTTTTCGTAAGCACTCAAATCGCCTTCGTATCCTGAGATTACGATTTCGTCGGTTGCAGCATCATTGATTGCAGCAAGAACGTCGGGAATCAACGCTTCATCGCCTTCAATTGCAAATGCTTTGATACCTGCTTTAACCATATCGTCAACATAATCGATAAGTGCGGAATCAACATAAGCAATATCGCTTAAATAATTTGTTTTTACACTTGGCATCAGGTAGTTGGATGCTTTAACAGTTTCAACGCCGTCATCAACTTTTTCAGCGTTGCCGTAGATACCGATTTCGGATACTGCTGTGATACCGCTTGCCTTATAGAAGGAAATCATCACAAACTGTGCCTTAATGCCTGTACCGAGAACGTATTCTGCTTTGTAAGTACCTTCAATATTACCTTCAATACCTGAAGTGATTTCGTTAACCATTGTCCAGTTAGCGTTATCCTCAGAAACCATAATCTGAACAGATTCGGGGAGGAAGTTATAGTGGAAGAGTGCCGTGAATGCATTAATCTCATAAACGTCACCGAGGTCAAACTTAGCATAACGTGTAACACCGCCAAGGTGGTCAAAGCCTACCCATTTGCCGTCGGCCGCATTGTATGTACCATCAACGCCGTCGGTAAGCTTGTAGTCTCCATCAGCCATTGTGTTAACGTAAGTGGAAGACTTGTACTCAAGTCCATCGGAAAGCTTGTCAAGTTTATCAAGAAGTCCGTCTGTGGGAGCTTTTGAGTTTGCAGTGTTACCGTAACCGATTACTTCGATTTCGTTAATAGATGCATTGTCACTTTCTGTTGTGAATACGAGTTTAACAAACTGTGCTCTGTAGTAATCAAAGAATACGTGTGTATAACTGTCTGTAAAGTCAGCAACTGTATCCATAAGCACCCAGTTAATACCGCCACCTGCAAAGCCTTCAGCAAGATAGATATCAACGTCTGACATATCCTTTGTAGTCATTCTGATACCTTCAACAGCTTTTACAGCACCAAGGTTAATTGTAACTTCGACTTCTTTTGCACCGGCAAATGATACGGGAGTATTCTTGTCACCGTCTGTGAGAAGAGTACATGTTGTATCTGTTGTATTTTCAACAGGGTTGCCGTTTGCATCTTTCAAAGCAAGGTTATAAGCTTTACCCTTAGACTGTACAGCAGATCTGTTGGGATCGGGGTCTTCGGGAAGTGCTTTACCGCCAAAGCCCAATACTTCGATTTCATCAAGGAAGATAAATCCGGAGTTACCCTCAGAAACAACGAGTTTTACAAATCTCGCCTTGAAGGGTTCCTCAACCTGATATTTCATCCATTCTTTACCGTGCATTGAGTTGTTTACGTATTTTTCTGTCCAGGTAATACCATCGTTGGAAACGTAAACCTCATAAGAACCGGGAGAAGTGATACCGTGCATTTCAGTATGGAACGTACGTGTATTTATTTCGTAAATTTCAGCGATAGCACCGAGGTCCATTTCAATTGTAACGGAACCTGAGTTGAGCCAACCTGCCCATGCAGCGTTGTTATAGGAAGAAGAGCTTCCGTATGTACCGTCTGTCAGGCGGTAGTTTGTATCGGTTGTGTTACCGCTGTACCACTTACCTGCATTGAATGTGGTTGTGTATCTGTGACCTTTTGCAAGGTTGTCCTTGAGTTTTAAGTCTTCAATTCTGCCAAGAGAAGTAGCGCCTGTCTTTTCAGCAAAAGCTTCAATTTCTGTTATAAAGATGAAGAGGTTACTGGGAAGCTCAATCTTCAAAGCAGAAACGTTAAGCACTTCATTACCTGTTGTAAGTACAAGCTCTTTATCAGGAATTGCATCCTTGTAAATTACAGAATACTTATCACTGCCATCAAGTTTTGCATAAAGTGTAAGCATATCAGGAACTGAAATTCCTGCTTCACCTGCATAGAACTGCATATAAAACTCACTCATACTGATGGGAGTATCAAAATTAAATTCGATTGTAGCGGAGGTACTCTGTGCACCAAAGTATCCGGAACCATAGAAGTTACCGCCCTTAACGCCGTCTGTAAGGAATTTACATTCTCTGTCTGCAGCGCCTTCCTTATACCAGCTTGTTACGTCGTGTGTATAAGGCTTGCCTCTGAGCAAGTTAGGGTTTGTCACGGGATCGGGGTTACCGGGCTCGGAAGGTCCTTCGGAAGATTCTTCGGAAGGTTCTTCAGAAGGTTCCAGAGAAGGATCATAATTAAATACCATTGTTCCGAGAGAATCGGTAGTTTCCACTTCGGGGAATACCTGAATTTCGGAAATTGAAGCTGTGTTATATCCTGTTCCCTGACGGTTAACTGTGAAGGAAACTCTTACACCGTCTGCTTCGATTGCAGTATCGGATGTAAATGCCAAAATCTTACCGGGCTGGTCAGCAGGCAAATTATCTACACTTGCAAGTTCATACCAGTTGCCACCTGCGTAAGCTTCAACCTTAAAGCTCTTGATACCTTTTACAGGCAAATCGTTAGGCTGATGAGTTGCAACGTTTACCTCTTTGAAGCTCATACCCTGTTTATGATAAGCAAGGCTTATAACTTCATTAGCTTCACCGTTAAAGGTGTAGTTGCCTTTGTAGGAATCAGCGTCAGTCTTGATAACGCCGTCTGTGAGAATTGCAGTGTCTGTAGTTGCAAGATATGCAAACTGTACAGGTAACTTTGAACCGGGACCGGAAGTCAGACCTGCAATAAGGTTTTCATTTACAAATTCTTCAGAGGGTTCTTCGGAAGGTTCTTCGGAAGGTTCTTCACCAACAACTGTCATATCAAAGCTTGAACCCATAATTTCGGGGCTGGGAGTGATAACTTCCATCTCGTAATTTTCTTCGTCGTAAGCGCCGAGAACGTTCCAGTCCTCAACTTCAAAAGTGCTCACACCGGAAAGTACGCCTTCTTTTACTTTAAAGGTTACTTTAAGTAACTGTGTACCTGCATCGATGGTTGTGTTAGCATCGAAGGTGGGGTCGCACCACGAAATCATAACGTTTGCATTTCTGTTACAGCCTTCTAAGTTGGGCTGCATATCTGACCAGGGTGTTTCGGTAATTTCGACAATTTCAAACACAGTGTTGTCAAATACAACTTTGAAACCGAGGCTTGAAGCAAGTAACGTCTCAGGCATTTCCATCGTCATTACAAATTCTTCGCCGATTCCGACTGTATCCTTGTCGAAACTCCATGCGTCTGCGGGTTCAGCAAATGCCGTAGGCATAACGCTTAACACGATAAGAAGTGAAACGAATATGCTCAGCATACGCTTACCCAATTTTTTGATTGAGTTCATAATAAATCTCCTTTTCATCTGATTTTTTTATAAATAAAACCGTCACCCTCCGACTGATTTTACTTAACATACTATTATGTCATTATATTATACAATTTTTTTGCAACTTTTTCAATTGACAAATCGTTTAAAATCGCATTATTTCATTGTGCATATTTCACAAATTCTATCCGTTTAAATTGTCGCAAATCACATAATCAAAACTAAAGAATTTCTAAAGATATTTAAAAAACCGACGCCACTTATGACGTCGGTTTAATTTTTAAAGCTTTGATGAAAATTCTTTTAAGTATTCTCTGAATGCCTCGCCGATTTCGGGATGATTTATCGCAGTTTCAACCGAAGCCTGCATAATTCCGAGCTTGTTACCCATATCATAACGTTTGCCGTCAAAGTCAACGCCAATCATACCCTGACGCTGAGCCAAAACCTTCATAGCATCGGTAAGCTGATATTCCCCACCCGCACCTGTTGGCAGAGTTTCAAGAATTTCAAAAATCTCAGGCGGAAGCACACATCTTCCTAAAATTGAAAAATTTGAAAAAGCTTCTTCCTTTGTCTGTGGCTTCTCTATCATATCGGTAACTTTATAAATATCCTTTTCGATAGCATCTATTTTCAAAGAAGAATATTTCTTAACAAGTTCAAACGGTACTTCCTTGATACCAACGCAACCGAGTCCGTGCTTTTCGTACTGGTCGGTAAGCTGTTTGCATACGGGGTTTTCACCCATAATAACGTCGTCACCGTACAAAACTGCAAAAGGCTCGTTGCCGACGAAGGATTTTGCACAGAGTACTGCGTGACCGAGTCCTTTCGGCTCCTGCTGACGAACGTAAGTAATATTTGCAAGTTCGGCAATTTTCAAGATTTCCTCGTAAACGTCGTTTTTACCGCTTTTTAAAAGCTTTTCTTCAAGCTCGGGAGAACGGTCAAAATGGTCTTCAACCGCGTGTTTGCCACGGCTTAAAATAATACAGATATCTTCAATTCCGCTTTTTACCGCCTCTTCAACGATATACTGAATTGCAGGCTTGTCCACAATTGTAAGCATTTCTTTAGGCATAGATTTTGTCGCAGGTAAAACCCTTGTACCAAGTCCCGCCGCGGGAATAACCGCCTTTTTAACTTTCATATCTTCTCCTCCTCATCAAGATGAGATAACCTTATATATTATACATTCTTTGAAGCATTAAGTCAAATAAAATTTTTAAAACATAACAAAATCACCAACCACACGGCTGGTGATAAATATCATTTATTCTTCTATATCATCTTCATCCTCATCTTCAGAGGTATTGATATAAATTTCTTCGGTTTCAAGCTGTGCTTCTTTCAGCTCCTCAATGACATCGCAGACAGCATTAAAGAGTTTATAATACATTGATTTGTAGTCTGCCACAATATTTCCCCCTTTCAAATAAAAAAGTGCGACAACCGAAGTCATCGCACCGAAAAGCACAAATCCCACTGTTGTCGCCAAACAAACTGATATGATGCAGGACTAAGCCACGCAAAACACTACCACGGGAATTTGTGTTTTTACCAAATTCTTATCAGTAGTATTTTGCATACAGAAAAACAAAGAATACACTTCCTCTGAAAGGAAATGTTATCCTGCATTTATATATTCAGTTTGTTTGGCATTTTTATTTTATCACGGAACAAAAAAATAAGCAAGAGGAAAATTAAAAAGCTGAGCATTTTTGCTCAGCTTTTGTTATTTTGTAAGCTCTTTATATTTTTCAAAATATCTTTTGCCGAATTCCTGAAAAGAAGCCGAAGTAAAATGTATTCCGTCTTCGGGCTTAACGGCAAGACCTTTGGCAGAAACCACAGCACAACAAGGCAAAATTTCACTTACTTTATAGATAATATCGTTATATTTTTTAATAACGTCCTCTGTTGCCCATTGGTGATAAGTAAGATTCATATTGTACGAAAGCTCACCCATTATAATCGGCAAATCTTCTGCACCGAGTTCACGGCGCAAAGAAGTGAGGGTATTTATAAGCATTCTTTCATACTCGTCAGGAGGATTACTGTTACAAGCGTCGTTCTCGCCCTGATGCCACAGAATACCGCCAAGACTTGAACTGCGCATTGCAAGGCGTGTCATCATAACGGCGTGGTCAAACAACACTTCACCCGGTTGCCACTGAGAGATAGCAGTACCGCCATCGGCACAGGGAATGATACCAACTTCTTTTTTATAAAGTTCTGCAAACTCAACTGCAAATCTTGAAGCAAGACCTACCCCGGAACCTGCTCTGTCGGCATTTACAGGTTCGCTCATCGGTTGCCATCTTCCCATTCTGAGCATAAAACAAAGTTCGTTCTCAAAAGGAGGGATTTCGTTCAAGTTACCCCTGCCTGCCATATTGGACTGACCTGCAATCAAAAATGAGGTAATCTTTTTATCTTCCTTAGCAATTCCGTCTTTAAAAGTCATATTAACCCACCAAACCAACTTTACGTTTAACTTTGTCCATTGTTCTTGCGGCAATTCTTGCAGCTTTTTCAGCTCCCTGACGATAGCATTCTTCAACGTAAGCCTTATCATTCATAAGACGTTCGAAGTTTTCTCTTACGGGACGAAGCTCTTCCGCAACGGCTTCACCAACGGCCTGTTTAAAGTCACCATAGCCTTTACCTGCAAATTCATTTGTGATTTCGTCGTAGCTTTTACCGGTGATAACCGAGTAAATACCCATAAGGTTGTTGATACCGTCTTTGCCTTCTTTATAGCAAACTTCCATATCGGAGTCAGTTACGGCACGTTTGAATTTCTTGATGATAACTTCGGGAGCATCAAGGATAGAAACGGTCGCATTCTGGTTTTCATCGGATTTGGACATCTTTTTGGTGGGGTCTGCAAGTGACATAATTCTTGCGCCCTGTTTACCGATATAAGGCTCAGGAATTCTGAAAGTATTGCCGTAAACACTGTTGAAACGGTTAGCAACGTCACGAGTAAGCTCGAGGTGTTGTTTCTGGTCGTGACCTACGGGTACGAGGTCTGCCTGATAAAGCAAAATATCTGCAGCCATCAACGAAGGATAAGTAAAAAGACCCGCATTGATATTTTCGGGGTGTTTTTGTGATTTATCCTTAAACTGAGTCATTCTGGAAAGCTCACCAAACTGTGTGTTACAGGAAAGTATCCAGCCAAGTTCTGCATGAGCAGGTACCTGACTCTGGATAAATACGATGCTCTTTTCAGGGTCAACACCACAAGCAAGTAAAAGTGCATAGCAGTCGAGCACCTGTTTTTTCAAAGCTTTGGGGTCCTGACGGACTGTAAGCGCATGTAAATCCGCAATCATATAAGCGCAGTTATAGTCGTCCTGCATCTTTCCCCAGGTTTTAACAGCACCGAGGTAGTTACCTAAAGTAAACACACCCGTCGGCTGAATCCCACTTAATATAACTTTTTTTCTTTCAACTGTTTCCATCGGAATTTCTCCTTAAAATTAATACTCTTTTTATTTTACTACTTTTTAGTTTAAAAATCAATATCCAAAAAATCTTCACCGATAACTTTTTTAAGCATATTCTCTATGTAATTATAATTAAAGGTCTCATCATACGCCCTGACACCGTGACTCTGGGCAAGTTCCTTTGAATACTCAGAGAAAGGATATATCCTTATATTCTTATACCCTCTGTCGTAATGAGTAACTATCGGAATAAGCTTTGCCGAAACGATACGGGGATTTTTAAGTAAATTGTTCTTTGAAAAAGTAACGTCTAAAACTCCGCCAACCATTCTCGGTCCCATACTCTGTGCCGAGATAAAGTTACCGAGAGAATATGCACATAAAACGTCTCTGCCGTCAGTTGCTTTAAGCCATTCTATCGGTTGCAGAACGTGCGGATGATGCCCTACTATAAGGTCGGCACCCCAGTCTGCCATCTTCTGTGCAAGTTTTTTCTGAGCGCTATTCGGGGTATGACTGTATTCAACGCCCCAGTGAACGTTTACAACGACTACGTCGGCAAAGGTTTTTGCCTTTTCGATACGTGCTTTGATTTTATCCTCCTCAAAGGTACGCAAAAGCACCACCTCGGAGCCTTCGGGCAAACTCAAACCGTTTGTAAGCTCGGTCATACCGATAAAAGCAAACTCAATTCCGTTTACGTTTTTTCTTCTTATTTGAGAATAGTCTTCTTCGTTTTTATAAACGCCTGTAACGAGTGCTTCAGGTGTATTATTCCACTCGTCAAGTGCCGAGATAATACCCTTTTCGCCTTTATCAAGCGTGTGATTATTCGCCTGATTAAAAACGTCAAAGCCGATTTTTAACATCTCGTTTTTAAGCTCAATCGGAGAATTAAATCTCGGATAGGTTGAAGGCTCGTACAAAGGAGTCATAACCGTTTCCTGATTAAGAAGTGATATATCCCCTGAGCTTATAATATCACTGACGTTTTTATAAGCATAGGAAAAATCATAACTTCCGCTACCACGGGAATATGCCTGTTCGTAAATTGAGTTATGGATAAGGTTGTCCCCTGCCGCTTTAAGATTTACCTGTGTTTTAACAATTTCGGGTAGTGGAGGTAACATTTCCTTATATACGTGAGCGGACTTTTCAGGTATCAGAAAAACCGCTGCAAGAATTAAAACAATTACTGCAACAAGGTAAGGTATCGCCTTATAGCCTCTTTTATGCATATTATTACCTCCTTTTCTTTAATATACCATATTCCGACAATTTTTTAAAGTCCTTTTTACAAATTTGACCTTTTGACAAAATTAGTGTATAATGTTAGTATCTATATTTATGTACTTATGGAGGAATAAAAATGACTATCGTTTCACCATCCCTTTTAGCTGCTGATTTTGCTCATTTGAGCGATGAACTCAAAAAAGTCTCCGACGCAGGGGCAGAATGGATTCATATCGACGTTATGGACGGAGTTTTCGTACCTAATATATCTTTTGCATTTCCCGTAATTTCTTCTATCAGAAAATGTTCCGACCTTTTCTTTGACGTTCACCTTATGATAGAAGACCCGATAAAATACGTAGATGAATTCGCAAAATGCGGTGCAGATGCAATTACTTTCCATTATGAAAGTAAATCCGACGTCGACGCTACCATTGAAAAAATCCGTGCACTCGGCAAAAAGGTAGGTATTTCCATCAAACCCGCTACACCTGTAAGCGAAATTGCACACTTACTTCCAAAGCTTGATATGGTGCTTGTTATGAGCGTTGAACCTGGTTTTGGCGGACAGTCCTTCATTGAAACTTCACCCGCAAAAATCAGTGAAATCCGTGCACTTGCACCCGATATTGATATAAGTGTTGACGGCGGTATCAACGATAAAACCGCAAAGCTCTGCCGTGAGGCAGGCGCAAACATTTTAGTTGCAGGTTCCTACTTCTTCGGTGCAAAAGACCAAAAAGCTGCAGCTGATTCCTTAAGATAACAGGAGGAAGATTAATTGGAAGAACAAATCTATTTCCGAAATCAGGCGAAGGATACCTGTATAGCACTTACTCCGCTTTTAGTTATGGGAGTATTTTATTACGGGATAAGAGTTATTTTTCTCGCTCTTGCGAGTATTCTTTCGGCAATTGTCACAGACTATCTTTGCAGACTTTTGCAAGGCGACCGTAAATTTTTCAGAAACGACTATTCCGCTGTACTTACGGGATATCTTTTCGTTATGATGTTACCTGCATCTGTTCCCTACTGGCTTGTAATCGCAGGTTCTGCATTTGCGATAGCGGTCGTAAGACACCCCTTTGGCGGTCATTATAACACTATGTTCAGTCCCGCTGTAACGGCATTTGCTTTTGTAACGATATGCTGGAAAGACGTTATCACAAGATATCCTGCCCCCCTTACAACTCTCCCCTTATTTTCGGGTATGGACGGAGTTTCACTCAGTACCTCTCCCGCTTACCGTCTTATGAACGGCGGTGCCGAAGATATTGACTTTTTAAATGCGCTACTCGGTAATTTTTACGGACCTATGGGTGCTACCTGCCTTATAATCTTGTTTTCCTGCTTTGCTTTTCTCGTTATAAGAAAAGTGGTAATCTGGCAGATTCCCGCAGGAACTTTAGGTATCGTTTCCCTATTTTCGCTCATTTTCCCAAGAGTAAACGCAAACCGCTTTACTTCCCTTGTTTTAGAGCTTTGCTCAGGAATTTTAGTTTTTTCCGTTATCTTTATCGCTTCAATGGACAACAAGGAACTTAAAACCGACAAAGGAAAATGGTTTTACGGTATCGTTTTAGGGCTTTTTATTGTGCTTTTCAGAAATATAAGCCACATTGAGCTCGTATGTCCTTTTGCACTCATCATAATGAGCACAATCGACCACAAATGCGACTCGTATTCCGAAACAGTAATCTCAAACACAAAAGTTATCGCAACTAACGTATGGCATTTTATAAGCTTTATCGGTATGCTTATTGGTGGCGGATGTATGTTTTTATGGAATAAACTCTTCCAGTTTATCCAGAAGATAATCGACAGGTAGGTGGTTTAAATGATAAGAAAATTATATCAGGAAAACCGTACCCTTTTAAACAAATTTGACGCGGTACTTTTAAACAACCCGATACTTGAACGCGGTCTTGTTATTGCTCCCGTAATCGTTGCGGCAAACACGTTAAAAAACGGAATATCTTTAAGTGTGGCATTCACCTTTATAACGTTTTTCACCATTTTAATTGCTTACTTTATCCCGAAAAGCTTAAACTACACCTTCAGGGTTATAGGTAACGCTGCCATTGCGGCCCTCGTGTTTATTCCGACGGCAATGCTCGTTGAAAAATTCATCCCGGGTACTGTGCAAAACCTCGGTATCTATCTTCCGCTACTTGCAACCAACTCCCTCATCATTCAGAAAAGTGAATCAAGATTTCACAAAATGCATTTTACTTCGATGTTGCTCAGAGTTTTCTGCAACTGTCTTGGCTTTTCCATCGTAACGCTTTTAGTGGGACTTATCCGCGAAATTATGGGTAACGGCAGTATACTTGGAAAACCTATTGAAGGATTTATGTTTAAAGTTCCTGCCTTTTTGTTCCCTTTTATGGGCTTTATCCTAATAGGATTTTTAGCGGCTTTAATAAAACAGCTTGTCTTTTTCTTAAACAGTAAACCGAAAGAAAAAACAAAAGAAAACATTCTTAAAAAGTTATGGCAGGAAGCATCAGACGAAGTAACGGGAGGTAACGCCGATGAATAATTTCTGGATGGATTTAAAAGACGTTATAGCCTCCTGTATGCAGATTGCACTCGTTGCAATTTTTGCACAAAACATCATCTTCACCCGTGCTTTAGGTACGAGTGCTTCCCTTTTCGTTATCCGTAAAAAGCATAATTTAGGCTTTTTCGGACTTATAATGGCTATAATCACAACCCTTTCTTCGTGTATTATTTACTTTTTCAGAAGACCTATAAACAACTTAAAATATGCTTATTTCTTAAGACCGTTTATCTACGTTATGATAGTTGGTATCGTTTACGTAGTGATATTGCTTTTCTGCGGAAAATTCTTAAAAAAGCATATTGAAAGCATCCGTCCGATGGTGCATCTTTCAGCATTTAACGGTGCCGTATTCGGCGCACTTCTTATCAATGCAACGGCTAAAACCGACTTTTTTGAGTACATCTCCTTCGGAATCGGTACGGGTATAGGATTTATCTTGGCTTCTTACCTTATTTCCCTCGGTTTTGAACGTTTAAACAGTGATAAAATTCCCCGTGCTTTCAGAGGATTTCCCATAACTCTTATCTATATAGGAATTCTCTCTCTTGCTTTCCACGGACTTGTAGGTCACGAATTATCAATGTAAGGAGTATTATATGAAAGGCAGAAAAATCAAACGTTATCGCAGTGGTTATCTTATGAGAAAACGCCGCCGCGAAAGATTTTTAAAAACAGTTTTCTTTCTCTTTATAATTGCTCTGCTTGTTTTCTTAGGTTACACTATAGCAAAATCGGTTTCCAACAGAAAAGTAGAAAAACCCCTTCCCGAGCCTTCGGTTATTTCGGAAGAACTCTCCGAAGAACCTATTGTAAGCGAAGTTTCAGAAGAAGAAAAACTTTCTGACATCCGTTCAATCGTACTTCCCTACGAAAGTATAGAAGACTGCGAAGATTTTCTTGAAACTGTTGACAAAGAGCTTTTTAACGCAGTTACAGTAGAACTTAAAACTATGAGCGGTCAGCTTTTATACGATTCGGAAATTGCACTTGCCAAAAAATGTGAAGCCGTTGCAGAAACCACCTTTGACCATAAGGAAATAGCAGAAAAAATCTCAGAATACGGCTTTACACCTATTGCAAGGATTTACGCTTTGCAGGATGATTACGCATCACATTCAAGCTACTCTACTTCCTATATCTACGATAACCAGGCAGAGGTGACCTGGCTTGATAACTCCCCCGATGCGGGTGGCAAATCCTGGCTTAACCCTTATATGCCAAAGACGCTGGAATATCTTTGCGAAGTAACCCGTGAAATCTGCGACGCAGGTTATAAAAGTATTATCGTAAACGGAATTCAGTATCCCAATACCGCAAATCAAAAAGGTATGACATTTGGCGAAAACGCAGACAGTTTAACTCAAAAACAAGCACTCGATAAAACTTTAGAAGCTATAAAAACCGAAGCTTCAAAATACAGTGTTTCGGTTATCCCGGCTTACAAAGGTGTCTGCTACCGTGACGAAATGACACAGGTTTATACAGTAAACCCCAACGAGTTTGACGTTTACCCCGCTTCCCCGATTATCGGCAACGATATTTCACTTTTGCAGTATGTTATAGCCGATGCAAACGATATAATCCCTACCGTTTCTTCCCTAGAACAGATAAGTGCTTTGAAAGAAAACGGCATCAAACAGTATATTGTAGGATAATCAATATCGAACTGGAACAAAGTAAAAGTATATCCAGTCGGCGTTGCCAACATATCGACAAAAAACAAGAGTAAAAGAAATGAAATCTTTTACTCTTGTTTTTTATTAAAATCCCCAAAATTTTTTCTTTTTAGATTTATCAGCATCTTTAGGTTTGTATTTCAACAAACAGGAAGCTATATTCCAGTTAGCTGTTTTCCATTTTTCAGATGCATTGATGCATTTTACCGTATCTCTGTTATATCCAAAGATATCATAACAACTGGTAGCACTGTCAGGAATAGTGATAGTTATATTAGGGCAATCAAACGCTCCGCTTTCTATCTGCGTCACAGTGTCAGGTATAACAACATCAGATAATTTACATTCAGCAAAAGCGTTGTTCCCTATATAGGTAATTCCATATGGTATATTGATTTCTGTCAAATTGCATCCCTTGAAAACGCCACTTGAAATCTCCTTAACTCCTCCAGGAATATTGGCTATGCTCAAGTTTTTGCAGTTACTGAAAGCATCATTTCCTATTTCTTTGACAGTTTCAGGTATTTGAATTGTGCTGAGTTCACAATACTTAAAGGCTGATCCGTATATATGTGTTACACCAAAAGGAATATCAATTTCAGAAAGTCCGCTTTGCCAAAACATATAATCAGAGATACATTTAAGATTCTTAGGTAATTCAATTCTCTTGAGTTTTCGACAAAAAGCAAAAGCGTTCTGTCCTATTATTTCAACACTTTCCGGTATAACTACTTCTTCAAGATTGTGGCAACCACTAAACGCTTCATACCCTATACGCTCTACACCATTTGGTATTACTACACGTCTTAATCCACAACAGGAAGAAAATGCACCTCTTCCAATTATAGTAATTCCTTCAGGAATAACAACGTCAACCGAAGAACCTTTGTATTTTTTAAGCTCGCCTGCAACAATGACAAAATCGTTATTTTTATTATTCTCCAAAAAATAACAAGAAGCACAATGAGGACATTTAAAGGTATTGTTTTCTTTATATTCGAGATTTGCACCGCAATTGGTACATTTAGCAGGAGTTAACATAAAATCACTGTCCCTTCAAACCAATTATAACACAAAATCAGCATCTCACAACCGTCGGGCAGTGTTATGCATTGTCCTTATCTATTACGCTTTCATCTTTGTCGTAAGCGTAGATTTCAGCAATCGTTCCGTCAGGATTGTACTTTATTTCCTTGACTATATCTCTATTGCTGTTATACTCTAAAATCCTGTTTATTTTCATATTTGAATCATAAATTTTACACCTTGAAATTTTACCGTCTTCATACTCGTTAACAGTATATTCTTTAAGTACACCGTTGCTGTCATTCCACGTTTCGGTAACCGGATCACCTGATTCATTGTATTCTCTTACAACCATTACCGTACCATTTTCGTTATAGCCCGTGTACTTTTTGCTTTTCTCGTTTTCACCGTATTCGTATTTTCCTTGCAACCTTTTTTCAGAATCATACTCCGTCTCATAAATCATATCACCATCTGAATCGTACTCAAAAATTCTATAAAGTTTCAGAGAACCGTCATCGTTTCTGTATTCTTCGTAAGTTCTGTTTGTATCACCGTCAAATTCACAGTAGTACTTCATTATCCCTTCCGAATTATACTCTTTATTAAATAAAACATTTCCGTCAACATCATATTCGGAAACCCATTGGTCATAATTATCATAATAGCAGGTTTTTTCACATTTTAAATTTCCGTTTTCCCAATATTCGAAAGTTTTGCAGTAATCAGGTGCACCATTTTCGTCATAAGCTTCTTCACGTATTTCCTTACCCTTCTCATCGTATTCTTCCGTCCACATAAGGGTTTCATTATCGTTATAAGCTTCTGCACAATACAGAATTCCAAGCTCATTATACTTTTCTATATATTGTATTTTATAATCATCACTGTATCGTATACTGCTTTTTATAATACCGTTATCGTATTCTTCTATTGTATACTCCCCGTCACCGTAATCAAACCTCTTATATTCAGGATACCCATTAATTCTTGCTTCAATATTTAGTTTCACGCCGATTGTTGAACGGGATTTTACCAACAATTCATAAGCAAGATGTTCTCTGTCCATCTCCTCATACATATCGGCAAGTGCCAAATAAACGTCCTCGTCAGGTCTTATTTCCAAAGATTCCTTGTAATAAAACTCCGCTTTGTAATAATTCTTTTCTTCGTGATATCGCTTTCCTTCTTCATACTTTTCTTTCCATTCGTTATTAAAGCCGCACCCTTGCAAAAAACAAATTATTAAAACCAATATCAAGCATAAGACTTTTTTCATACTTACCACCCTGAAAAAATATTATAATATAAGTATATCATATACCGCAGCAAAAAACAAATCCCCGACAACCGTCGGGGGTTTCTTTTTAAATATTAAGTGCGATAATTGCGCCAATGCCTAAGATAACGCCTATTATCTGTTCACGGGAGAGCTTCTCTTTGTAAATAAAGATTGAAACAAAAAATGTCAGTACAATTCCTCCCGCTGAGATAAGCGGAAACATAACAGAAGCCGCCATCATAGTAGCAAGAAGTATTGCTAAAAAGTTTGACATTCCGTTTGAAATTCCGTAAACGAGTGCGTACGGACACGCCTTCTTAAAGTTTTTAAAGAAATCTTTTCTTTCCTTTACTATAACGGGGATAAAAAGTACAACTACCGCAATCGCATAAGCCATTATCATAAATTCGTTTCTGTATTTGCCGCCACAGTATAAAAGCTGCATCTTCTGTACCGTCGAGCATCCGCCGTTTCCAATAAAGGTAAGCAGTGCGTAAAACGCCCATTTTAAGGTGATTTTCTTTTCTTCACCTTTCTTTTCCATATTGATAAGGAAAAGCGACACCAAAAGAAGCACGATACCCACTATCAAAAACACACTCACGGGTTCTTTTAAAAAGATAAGTCCGTAACCTGCAGGTACTATCAGCGAGTATGCCGTAATCAGCGAAGTAAGTGAAAAAGGGCCCGTCATAATAGCAAGTAAAGACCCTAAAACGGCCATAGCATACATTGTCGCAAACCCTATGGAAAACAACAAAGCGGTAGGATTGAACTCGAAGTTCCCTTTAAGCGGAATAACGAAAAATGCAATCGCAAACAAAGGAACAAGTGCTAAAAAGGTAAAAATCGCACTGCCTGACTTTTCGTTATACGCCTTACAGCTTATATTCTGAAAAGAAACTCCTAAAATGGTCAATAATAAAAATAATACACTCATATAAAAAACCTATCCTAAAGTAAGCTGTTCACCCAAATCCTCTTCCCTGATAAGAGCACCTGCAGCAGGTAAAGTTCTTGTGCGGTAACGGTGAGGATTAGTAAAGGTGTTTTCAGTGAGTGTCTTGACACTCTGTAAGAATGCACCTTTTTTAAGCGTCATAACCGATACACCCTGATTATCTCTCGTTGCTTTTGAGGCAATCATATCGGGATTGAAGATAAGATTACGTTTACCTGATGAAGTAAGCACGTATTCTTCTCCATCTGTGGGTACCCTTATAGCAACAAGCGGTGACTTATCACTATATGCGTTCTGGAGCTTTTTGCGGTTCGTCTTGGTTTCGTAAGAATTAAGAGGCACTTTTGAAACCTTACCGTTTTCAAAGAAGAATAAAACGTTTCCTTTAAAGTCGGTTGTAATTACCGCAGTTACAAGCTTCTCACCATCGTCAAAGCCAAGCTTTGAGGGGATATAGTCACCCATCACACTTGCTTTTGTTTCTGAAAAATCAGCAACCTTTGCCTTATAGACCTGAGCTTTATCTGTGAAGAATAAAAGCTCTGCACGGTTTGTGGTTTCAAGCTGTAAAGCGATACTGTCGCCTTCTTTAAGCTTCTGAACACTACTCATTCTCAGTGACAAGGGAGTAATCTTTTTAAAGTATCCTTCCTCCGTAACGAAAACGTTAACGGGATAATCCGGTACGTCTTCTTCCTCTTCCTCCTCGGGAATATCCGAAGGATAAACGAAAAGGCTCTTTCTCGGTTGAGAATACTTCTTAATATTGTCGAGAAGCTCGGAAATAATAAGGCTATTAAGCTTTCTCTTGCTTTCGAGAATATCTTCAAGCTCTGCGATATCAACTTTTAACTGCTGAATTTCGTCAAGACGTCCTAAAATGTATTCGCGGTTTAAGTGACGAAGTTTAATTTCGGCTACGTATTCTGCCTGAATTTCGTCAATTCCGAAGCCTATCATCAAGTTGGGAACAACTTCACTTTCCTCTTCGGTTTCTCTTACGATTTTGATAGCCTTGTCGATGTCAAGCAGAATTTTACTTAAGCCCTCTAAAAGATGGAGTTTGTCCTTTTTCTTTTTAAGGTCAAACTCGACTCTTCTGCGGACGCAATTTCGTCTGAAACGAATCCATTCAAGCAAAATATCCTTAGCGCCTAAAACCTTAGGCATACCTTCGATAAGTACGTTGAAGTTACAGGAATAACTATCCTCCAGAGGAGTCATCTTATAAAGCTTCTGCATCAGCTTTTCAGCATCAACACCACGCTTTATTTCAATTGTAAGCTTAAGACCCGAGAGGTCTGTTTCGTCACGGATATCGGAAATTTCCTTGATTTTATTGAGTTTTACAAGCTCGATAACCTTGTCGATAATTGCTTCAATTGTAGTAGTCGGAGGGATTTCCGTAATATCAATGCAGTTTTCGGCTTTATCATAATTATATCTTGCTCTTACTTTTACAGAGCCGCGACCTGTTTCATAAATCTTCTTTAACTCTTCCTCATCGTAGATGATATATCCACCACCAGGGAAGTCAGGGCCTTTTAAAGTTTCAGAAATATCAAAATCAGGGTCTTTAATAAGACCGATTGCAGTGTTACAAACTTCTTCAAGGTTAAAAGGACAGATAGCACTCGCCATAGATACCGCAATACCCACATTGGAGTTTACAAGTACCGACGGGAAAGTAGTCGGGAAAAGTACAGGCTCAGTCATAGAGTTATCGTAGTTTGGTACAAAGTCAACTGTATCCTTATCGATATCCCTGAAAAGCTCTGTTGCAATCTTTTCAAGCTTTGCTTCGGTATAACGGGGAGCAGCACAAGCCATATCCCTTGAGTACGCTTTACCGAAGTTACCTTTTGAATCAACGTAAGGATGCAAAAGTGCTTCGTTTCCTCTGGCAAGACGTACCATAGTTTCGTAAATTGTCTGGTCACCGTGAGGGTTTAATTTCATGGTTTCACCGACAATTGTAGCGGATTTCTTTCTTGCACCGTTTAAAAGTCCCATTTTATACATAGTATAAAGGAGCTTTCTGTGAGAAGGCTTAAAGCCATCAATTTCAGGCAAAGCACGTGAGACTATAACGCTCATTGCATAGGGCATATAGTTTTCTGCAAGGGTTTCGGTGATAGGCTGTTCAATAACTACACCGGCATCTTTGATATAAGCATTCAGATTGGTGGTCTTTTTAACTTCAGGAGTTTTCTTTTTAGCCATCTGTGTCACCGTCCTTTACGAAATATCTGCCATATCAAGGTACATATGACCAAACTGTGCAATATGGTCTTTTCTTCCCTGTAAATCGTCACCCAAAAGCAAATCAAACACTCTTGCAGTGCCTTCTGCATCTTCGGGAGTTACCTTGATAGCACGTCTTGTTTCAGGGTTCATAGTGGTAAGCCACATCATCTCAGGATCGTTTTCACCGAGACCTTTTGAACGCTGAATAGTAAATTTCTCTTTGCCTATTTCTTCTAAAATCTGAGTTTTCTCAGGTTCATTATATGCAAAATACGTTTTGTTCTTAGTAGTGATTTCGTAAAGAGGAGACTGTGCAATATAAACGTATCCCTCTTCAATGAGAGTAGGAGTAAGTCTGTAAAGCATAGTGAGGATAAGAGTTCTTATCTGGAATCCGTCGACGTCGGCATCGGTACAGATAACAATCTTGTTCCAGCGAAGTGACGACAAATCAAAGGAAGCAACTTCCTTGTTCTGTTTTGCATTAACTTCAACACCGCATCCTAAAACCTTCAAAAGGTCGACGATGATTTCACTCTTGAAAATCTTATCATATCCCGCTTTAAGACAGTTTAAGATTTTACCCCTTACAGGAATAATAGCCTGAAACTCAGCATCACGGGACTGCTTACAGGAACCGAGCGCCGAGTCACCTTCCACGATGAAAAGCTCACGTCTTGTGATATCCTTTGTACGGCAGTCAACAAACTTCTGTACACGATTTGATAAATCGATATTACCCTGAAGCTTTTTCTTTATGTTAAGTCTTGTTTTTTCGGCATTTTCCCTACTTCTCTTGTTTACAAGCACCTGCTCTGCAACTTTATTTGCATCAACGGGATTTTCAAGGAAGTACACTTCAAGCTGATGCTTTAAAAACTCAGTCATCGCTTCATAGATAAACTTGTTTGTAATAGCTTTTTTAGTCTGGTTTTCGTAAGAAGTTTCGGTTGAGAATGATGATGAAACAAGGCAAAGACAGTCCTCAACGTCGGCAAAGGTTATCTTTGACTCATTTTTAAGATATTTATTATTCTGCTTAAGATAGGTATCAATCTGTGAAACAAAAGCTTGTCTTACAGCCTTTTCGGGCGAACCGCCGTGTTCAAGAAAACTTGAGTTATGGTAGTATTCAGAAAGCTTTACTCTGTTTGAAAAACAAACGGCAACCGAAAGCTTAACTTTATAATCGTCTTTATCATCACGGTCGCGACCCATACGTTCTGCTTCCCAGTATTCAACGCTCGTTAAGGATTCGTTGCCAACAAGCTCTTTGAGGTAGTCGGTAATGCCGTTTTCGTAACAGAATTCGTCCTTTTTAACCCCTTCGGGTGTGTGGTCGATAAACTCAAACACGATCCCCGGGTTTACAACGGACTGTTTTTTGATAACGTCAAGATAGAATTCTCTCGGGATTTCTATATCAGTGAAAACCTCAAGGTCAGGTTTCCAACGCTGGGTTGTACCCGTCTTCTTCTGAGTTGTGGGAGTTTTCTTCATCTCCCCTACGATACTTCCCTTTTCAAAATGAAGTTCATACAAAAAGCCGTCACGAACAACAGTAACGTCGAAATACTCCGAAGAATACTGTGTAGCACAAGAACCAAGTCCGTTAAGACCCAAAGAAAATCCGTAGTTGTCACCACGGTCTTTGTACTTACCACCTGCATAAAGCTCACAGAAAACGAGTTCCCAGTTAAAGCGTTGTTCATTATTATTCCAGTCAACGGGAATACCACGACCGAAGTCCTGAACCTGAATTGAATCGTCAGCAAAATGAGTCACGATAATTTTACTACCGTAACCTTCCCTTGCTTCATCTATTGAGTTTGAAAGAATTTCAAAGAAGGAGTGCTGACACCCTTCCAATCCGTCTGAGCCAAAAATAACCGCAGGGCGTTTTCTGACTCTGTCCGCACCTTTTAAGGACGATATACTTTCATTTCCGTATTCTTTTTGCTTAGCCATGAAATCCTCCATAGTGTATGTATTAAAACGTAACCACTATATATTGTATAATATTTTTCTAAAAGTGTCAAATACTTTACTTGCACTTTTTAAATTTTAGAGGTATAATAAATAAAAAGGAGTTGTTTTTATGAAAAATATCAAAGTATTAAATGAATTTCGAACAGAAGCAAAAGATGCTCTCTTCACAAAACAGCAGGCTGTAGCAATTACTTTACGCCTTTTACAGACGGCACTTGCTGAAGCTGACGAAGATGATAAACCGGTTATCTCAAAAGCCTTGGAAAGAATAACTTTCAGCTACCTTGACAGTACCGCTACACGAATTGACGATATGCTTGACGAAGTAGGAGTTGCACGTTTTACTTCCGAACAGATTATTGAAGCAATAAATAACGTTATATTTGACGTAAAATAATCAAAAAAACCGTTCCGTGTGGAACGGTTTTCGTATTTTTACCCCGTTTTTCCCATATAAATTTAAAAAGCTTATATGGGGGATAAAATGAAAAAGAAACTGTTTTTGCAAAATACCATTATTTTAACGATATCTTCACTTGTTTTAAGAGCCGTTTCAGTATCTTTCGGTGCATATCTTTCAAGAAAAATAGGCACAGAGGGTATGGGACTTTATCAGCTTGTTTTTTCTGTTTACGGGTTTGCATCCACACTTGCAACCTCAGGAATATACCTTACAGTCACCCGTCTTGTAGCGGAGGCAATTGCAAAAAAATCTTATTCCGATGCAAACGATACCGTTAAAAAATGTATGATATACGGTGCTTTTGTAAGCATTGCCTCTTCTCTTTTACTTTTCTTTTTTGCAGAATTTATCGCAACCGAAATTTTAAACGATAAAAGAGCTCTGCTTTCTCTTAAACTACTTGCCTTTGCACTGCCTTTTATGGCTTTTTCATCAACTTTAAGAGGCTACTTTTTTGCAATAAGAAACGTTATAAAATCAACAAGCAGTCAGATTTTCGAGCAGTTAGTCCGTATGGCAACAGTTTCAATGGGACTTACCCTTTTGCTTCCGAAAGGTCTTACCTACTCCTGCGCTGCAATTGCTTTGGGGTCTGTCACGGGTGAATTACTCGCATTTTTATATACCTTTTTTCTTTATATAAAAGACAGAAACCGTCGTATTTTCGTAAGAAAATCAAAAAAAGAAAACACCAAAAAAGTGCTTTCAATAACAGTCCCCGTTGCGTTAAGCTCATATCTGCGTTCTGCCCTTGTAACAATAGAAAATATCCTTATCCCAAAAGGGCTTAAAAGATATGGGGCAACATCAGGGAGTGCCCTTTCACAATATGGTATGATAGAAGCAATGGTAATGCCTTTGCTCACCTTCCCGTCGGCTTTTTTAACTTCTTTTGCAAATCTTTTAATCCCCGAACTTGCACAGGCAAACGCCACAGGTGACAAAGCAAGGATAAACCGCCTTGTTTCAGGCGTTTTAAAGATAACTCTTCTTTTTTCCTTCCCCGTCACCGCTTTTTTTATAACTGCGGGAGAAACTTTAGGACTCGCAGTATACAAAAGTGCCGAGGCAGGGATAACCTTACAGATTTTAGCTCCGCTTATCCCTATTCTTTACACAGATATCGTAACCGATGCAATGTTAAAAGGTCTTGATAAGCAGGTGAATTCTTTAAGCTTCAGCATAATCGACTCTGCATCGAGCATTCTTCTTATCTGCCTTCTTATCCCGATTTACGGGGTAAAGGGATACGTTATCGTAATTTTTGCCACTGCGTTTATCAACACAGTATTAAGTATAAACTGTCTTATTTCTTTTACCGAAATTCCCTTTTCGGTAAAGGACTCAATTTTTAAACCCGTCTTTATTTCTATAATATCGTCTTTTTTGATTTTTACTGTATTTGAGCAGTTTGAAATACCAAATCCCGCTTTAAAATCGACGTTACAGATACTTTCGATGGCTCTGTCTTACTATCTGCTTTTAATTATAACTAAAACGATAAAACTCGTTCACAAAGGGATTTATCCTCTGTAAACGGATTTGCTTTACACTATTCTTCTATAAACTCAAAGCGTTTTTTCTTAACGCCGTCACGCTCGATTTCCTCGTCCCACATACTTATAGGACGTACCCAGATATCACCGTCACCGTAAAGTGCTTTATACACTACCATTTCTTCTAAAGTTTCCGAATGCTTTGCAATTCCTATAACTTCATACTCATTACCTTTGAAATGTTTATATTTTCCTAATCTTACCATATCATTCACCTCGGTTAAATGATACTACATTTTTTGCTATTTTGCAACTGTAACACTTCTTCCGTGAGCAGAACGCATATACTGTGCGATATTTTCTACAGAATAAGTCTCTACCGCCATCTCAACGATACAGTCAACTCTCCCTCTCGGGCCGTCAAGTTCTTCCCTTGTGGGCACGTCAGAAAAATCCGAATCAAAGTACAACGTCGGTATAAACGGAGGCTCTATTCCATGGGTTCCGCCTAAATTAAATGCACTGTCGGTAGTTTCAAAAAGCGCGAAGCTTTTAATCGGCAAATCAGGTGCAACACTTCCTACTTCTCTGTAACGTATCTTCACGGCATTTATGCCTCCGAAAAGCCTTTTAGCCTCGCGTACGGCGTATTCTGCCTCATCGACGTTCATAAAATGTGCAAAAACTTTCATTTAATCACTCCTTTTTTAAATATTTTAATCTCTTTACAAAAAGTTATGCAAAAAACAATTGCCAAATATATCTAAAATGTGGTATAATAATTTAGTATGAAAAATTTTCACGGGGAGGTTTTTGTATGGATATAAAGCTTAACGATATCCTTGTAATGAAAAAGAATCATCCGTGCGGAGAAAACCGTTTTTTAGTGCTTCGAATCGGTATGGATTTCAAGCTTCGTTGTCTTAAATGCGGACACGAGATTATGATTCCCCGTTCCAAAGCTGAAAAAGGAATTAAGAAGATAGAATCGACTGAAGAATAGAAAGGTGCTTTAAAGATGTTAGAAAAATTAAAAATTGTCGCAGACCACTATGATGAAATAAACGAAAAGCTTATGGACCCTAATATCGTAGGGGACCAGAATCAGTACCGCGACCTTATGAAGGAATTTAAAAGCCTTACCCCCATCGTTGATAAATACAAAGAATTAAAACAGGCTACCGATGATTTTGAAGAAGCTAAAAGTATGCTCGATGCAGGTGGCCTTGATAAGGATTTTAAAGAACTTTTGCAAGAGCAGTACGATGAAAGCCGTGAAGCTATCGAAACTCTTTCCGAAGAAGCAAAAATCCTTCTCCTTCCCCGTGACCCTAACGATGATAAAAACGTTATCGTTGAAATCCGTGGCGGTGCAGGTGGCGAAGAAGCGGCACTTTTCGTTAACTCCCTTTACAGAATGTACACCATGTACGCCGAGTCAAAACGTTGGAAAGTTGAAGTTATCAATGCAAACCCCACAGAGCTTGGCGGTTACAAAGAAATCTCATTCAGTATCGACGGTGAGGGCGCTTACTCACGTCTTAAATTTGAAAGTGGTGTTCACCGTGTTCAGCGTGTGCCCGAAACTGAAACTCAGGGACGCGTTCATACTTCAACAGTAACAGTTGCCGTTTTGCCCGAAGCTGAAGAAGTTGAATTTGAAATTAACCCCACCGATTTGCAGATTGACACCTATCGTTCAAGTGGTGCAGGTGGTCAGCACGTAAATAAAACTGAATCCGCTATCCGTATCACTCACTTGCCTACTGGCGTTGTCGTTGAGTGTCAGGATGAACGTAGCCAGATGAAAAACCGCGAAAAGGCTATGAAGGTTCTCCGTTCCCGTCTTTACGAAGCAAAAGTACGTGAGCAGGAAGAAGCCGTTGCCGCTGAAAGAAAAAGTCAGGTTGGTACGGGTGACCGTTCCGAGCGTATAAGAACCTATAACTATCCTCAGGGACGTATCAGTGACCACAGAATTAGTCTTACAATCTATAGACTTGAAGATTTCTTAAACGGAAATATCGACGAGGTTGTCGATGCTTTGATTACTGCACATCAGGCAGAACTTTTGGCAGCTCAGGCTGAAGCGTAATTACATTGAAAGGAGTGGCTTAAAATTAAGACCGAACTTTTAACTGCAACAAAAGAAAATATAAAAAAAGCCGCTTCCTTGCTTAAGTCGGGTGAGCTCGTGGGACTCCCCACCGAAACAGTTTACGGACTTGCCGCAGATGCCTTAAACCCCACGGCTGTTAAAAAGATTTTTATTGCAAAGGGTCGTCCTCAGGACAATCCTTTGATAGTTCATATCTCAGATATTGATATGATATATTCCCTTACAGAAAATCCTCCCGCACTTTGCTTTGAACTGGCTTCTGCTTTCTGGCCAGGTCCTCTTACTATGGTTTTGCCTAAAGCAAAAACACTCTCTGACGAAGTAACTGCAGGGCTTGATACAGTGGGTATCCGTTTTCCTTCGCACAAAGTGGCTCAGGATATAATTACAGAAAGTAAAACCCCACTTGCCGCACCAAGCGCTAACCTTTCAGGAAGCCCAAGCCCCACAAAGGCTATCCACGTGTTTTCGGATTTAGATGGCAAAATCCCCCTCATCATCGATGGTGGTGACTCCTCTGTCGGAGTTGAGTCAACAGTAATTGCAGTTAAGGAAAATGCCATCGTCCTTTTACGTCCGGGTGCCGTAACAGTCGAAGAACTTAAAGCTTTTGCACCGGTTACCATTGACAAAGGTGTCTTACAAAAGGTTGATGAAGATAAAAAAGTGGCTTCCCCGGGAATGAAGTACAAACATTATTCCCCGAAAGCCGAAGTTATAATTATTGATTCCGATTTTGAAAGTTTCAGAAAATATATAGACGAAAATAAAAATGACGGCGTATTCGCTATGGTGTTTGAGGGCGAGGAAAAATCCCTCTCCGTTCCCACCGTTTCTTTTGGTATCAAAGAAGATGATTTTTCTCAGGCAAGAGTTCTCTTTGACAGTTTAAGAGAATGCGATAAGCTTGGTGCAAAGAAAGTCTTTGTCCGTTCACCTAAAAAAGACGGCGTCGGACTTGCCGTATACAACCGCCTTTTAAGGGCGGCGGCATTTACTGTCATTACGTTGTAGGAGGTGTGCTTTTGAGCAAGGAAAAACTCATCGTTGTCGGTCTTACGGGACAGACGGGCGCAGGTAAAACCACCGTTTCAAAGGTTTTTGAAAACGAAGGCTTTACAGTGATTAATGCAGACTTGGTTTCAAGAGAAGTCATAAGCACTCCTGAAATTTTAGAAAAACTCACCTTCACTTTCGGCGAAGAAATCTTAAATGACGACGGCACGTTAAACCGCAGAATGCTTGCCGCTAAAACCTTTGGTGATAAAGAACAACTCGAGAAATTAAACGAGATAATGTACCCGCCGATTTTAGAGAAAATTGAAAATCAGATAGAAGAACTCGAAAACAACGGCATTACTAAAGTTTTGCTTGATGCTCCCACCCTTTTTGAAAGTGGTGCACAGAAATTCTGCAACTGCAAAGTATCAGTTATCGCAAACGAAGCATTAAGAAAAGAACGTATTATTAAAAGGGATAACCTCACCATACAGGAAGCCGAAAGCAGAATGGCGTCGCAACAGACCGACAGATTTTATATTCTCCGTTCCGATTACATTATAAGAAACAACGGCACTTCCGCAGAGCTTGAAAATCAAGGCAAAATGATTGCTAAAAGGGTTTCAAAAGAAGACAAAAAAGACGTCTCCCCTTTTAAAAACTTAATCATCTGGACTATTATCGTTGCCGCTACAATTTTAATTATCAGCAATATGTACACCCTTCTTTTAAATTTCACCTATCCGCAAAAATACAGTGAATTTGTTTTGGAATACAGTCAAAACTATGACGTAGACAAAGATTTGGTTTACGCCGTAATCGACTGTGAAAGCGGATTTGACAAGGATGCCGTTTCGGATGCAGATGCAAAAGGACTTATGCAGATTACCGAAAAAGCCTTTGAATGGGTTGATGCAAAACTCGGTCTTAATAATTCATATTCCGACGTTTTTGACCCCGAAATAAATATTCAGTACGGCACCTATCTTTTATCCGAACTTTTAAACGAATTTGAAAATGAAAAAACAGCCCTTGCCGCTTACCATGCAGGAAGAGGTAACGTTTTAAAATGGCTTGCAGATGAAAATTATTCAAAAGACGGCAAGACACTTGACGACATCCCCTTCCCCACAACAAAGCAGTATACGGATAACGTTTTAAACACCAAATCAATTTACGAAAAATTATATAAAGGAGAATAATAATGAGTATCGAACTTGAAGAAAAGCTTTTGTTTAAAAAGAAAAACGGCGGACTTCTTCTTTCCGATGAAGAAATCAAAAACGCCGAAAAATTCTGCGAAGAATATAAAACCTTTTTAGACGTCGGTAAAACTGAAAGAGAATGCGCCGACTATATCGTAAAACTTGCCGAAGCTTACGGATTTACCCCCTTTGTAAGAGGCAAAAAATATGTTGCAGGTGATAAATTCTACACTGTTAACCGTGGAAAATCGGTAATCCTTACAGTTATGGGCAAAGAACCTTTAGAAAATGGTGTAAAGCTTTTAGCTTCACACATCGATTCTCCCCGTCTTGACTTAAAACAGGTTCCCCTTTATGAAGAAGCAGAACTCGGTCTTTTCAAAACCCACTATTATGGTGGTATCAAGAAATATCAGTGGCCGACAGTGCCTATGGCGTTGCACGGAGTTATCGTAAAATCTGATATGACAAAGGTTACAGTCCACATCGGTGAAGACGAAAAAGACCCCGTTTTCTGTGTAACAGACTTACTTCCCCACCTTGCAGACGAACAGATGAAACGCCCTGCTCCCAAACTCATTCAGGGTGAAGAATTAAACGTTTTAGTCGGTTCTTATCCTTTTAAAGACGATGAAGCTTCCGAAAAGGTAAAAATTAACCTACTTCGCATCTTAAACGAGAAATATGGTATCACAGAAAGTGATTTCCTTTCTGCTGAGCTTGAAGTGGTTCCCGCTTTCAAAGCAAGGGATATCGGTCTTGACAGAAGTATGATAGGCGCTTACGGTCAGGATGACAGAGTCTGCGCTTACACTTCACTTATGACAACTTTGGAAGCAGATGCACCCGAAAAAACCATCGTTACAATCTTTGCCGATAAAGAAGAAATCGGCTCCAATGGTGCAACGGGTCTTAAAGGCTCCTTCCTTAAATACTTTATCGAGGATTTAGCAGACGTCTGCGACACCAAAGGCAGAATTGTACTTTCAAATTCAAAATGCCTTTCTGCCGACGTGAATGCCGCATTTGACCCCACCTTCCCCGAAGTTATCGACAGAAAAAACGGTGCGTTTATTAACTACGGTGCCGTTATCAGTAAATACACAGGTGCCAGAGGTAAGAGTGGTTCTAACGATGCTTCTGCCGAGTTTATGGGAGAAGTAAGAAACGTTCTTGACAAAGCAGGTGTAATCTGGCAGACCGCAGAGCTTGGTAAAGTCGATATGGGTGGCGGTGGAACAGTAGCTTCCTATATTGCTGAACTCGACGTTGATACCATCGACCTTGGCGTCCCCGTTCTCTCAATGCACGCCCCCTATGAAATCACCTCAAAAATCGATGTCTACTCCACCTATAAAGCATTCAAAGCATTTACGGAATAATAAAACTCCCGTAGCTAAATAGCTGCGGGAGTTTCTGTTTAGTGCACAGTAATATATTCTGCTTTCATATGTGGAATAGTAATTTCATTGCCAAATACGGCTGTATAGCTTTTTAAACCTTTTATCTCACCATATACTGTAACTATGTCTTCTTCCAAAACTCTGCTCTCGTTATCTTTTTTTCTGCGATAATCAACATATATAGTATCTTCCCAGAATCCGTACTCACCTTTCGTCACATTTATTCTCAAAACAACACTATTTCCACTTTCCTGTACCTGTATTACTTGCCCTTCAAAAACAGTTTTTACACCTACATAATTATTGGGGTTCCTTGCAATATCAACATACGAAACAGTAGTACATTGTTCTTTGTATTCTTCTTCCGTAATCACTACTTTTTCTTTTGAAGTCTCTTGCTTTTTTACTTCAGAAATAATCGCTCCTTCTGTAGGCGTACTGCTAACTGTGTTTGAAACATTAATATAATCAGAATTTAATGATGAAGCGAAAATGAAAATAATTACAACGAAGAACCAGAACCACCATTTGTGATAAAAAGGTTGTGCATGTCTTTTTCCACATTTAGGACATTTCTTTAGTATTTTAGAATAATAAAAGCCACATGAAGTGCAATAAATCATATTGTTGTTATTCCTAGTATACGTGTAATTCAAATCAGGAGAACCATATACTCCCATAATACCATCCCCTTTACTTTTTATTATCATATCATATTACATTGTATTAGTCAATACAAAATGAATATATTTATAATATATATCCATAATACAAAATATATTAAACTTGTATTATGAGGTGATATTATGTCAGATAAAGTTATAAGGATAAATAAAAAAGGTGAAGATGGATATAAAGTAATATCCGTACGCATCAAAGAAGGAACACTCAAAAAAATCGATGATTTGTCAACAGAAAGCAACCGCTCACGAAATGAAGTTATCAATATAATACTCGAAAGCTCCATTGACAATGTTGAAATCAACTAATATAAAACCACCGTAACTACTTAAGTTACGGTGGTTTTTCTTTATCTAAAGGCCCCCTTGCCTAAAGGGGGCTGTCAGCGTAGCTGACTGGGGGATTCACCTGAGGTGGCAGCTGCAGACTGACTAATAGATTCTTGCACAATACTATCAATATACTCGCATACCTCTCTAAAATTTCTATTAACTTCAATATTCGGTATTCTAATGACCAGTAAATTTCTTTTTTCGATATATTCAGTCCTTACTTTGTCTCTTAATAACGTTTTCTCTTCATAATGTTGTGATCCATCAAGTTCAATTATAATCCTTGCACTATGACAGTAAAAATCTACAATATAGTTATCTATAACCTTTTGTCTCAAAAATCTTACAGGATAATTTTTTAAAAAGTCATACCAAAGATGTTTTTCTTCTTTGGTCATATTTCTTCTTAAAATTCTTGCATTAGCAGTTAATGCTTTATTATGTTTTCTATTCATCTATCCTCCCACCGTCTTCGACGGTCCCCCCTCCTTTAGGCAAGGAGGGCTCTTTGGAAAACTTATTTATCTTATTCTGAATAATAATTGGTGGGGCTATGCCGATAAGGGAAGAAATCAAATATCTTGCCAAAGATAAAACAAGACAAGCAATAGCCGTATCAGACGTTACGCCTTCTTTTTCTGCAAGCTTATCTACTCTTTTTGCACTCTGGTAATACCAGTATACAGAATAAAAAGGTATAAATATAAAAAGCAATAACTGATTTTTTGGACTGCGTTTTTCAAAATTTTCAGCATTATTAAGATACGCAGTCATTCTGTAAACCCAGATAAGCTCCCATATACCGAAAGTAAGGATTAAAAGCAATACGTGTTTTCTCATATCACAATAGCCGTTTACTATTACAGCTTCTTCAAAACCTTCTTCGACTGTAAGCCAGTATCCCGTAAGTCCTATGGCTGCCACATCTAAAATGCCTTCCAAGGGGAAATAGTAAGCATAAGGCATAACGGAAGTAAATTGATATACTACCGGAACAAACAGCATAACAGCCGGTAAAAACCATAAATATTTTAAAATCTTTCTTTTTCCGATACAGGACATTATTATTAAGGCAAGGAGTAAGAAATAAGGCAACTCATAAATTAATCCTTCAAAATCAGTGTCGCCAAATTCAAAAATTCCTATTAAAATCCAGCATATTTCCGAAAACAACTCAACTCCGACAGGTATCAAAAGCAATTTTTTCTTTCCTATCAACAAAAAGACCGCAAATAAAACGTGCAGAATAAAAGGAATTAAAAGCATTATTTTATATGATGCATAAGATCTGAATATATCAAGTATATCTCCAATAAAATCACGAAACCCGATATATACATTAAGCAAAAACAGTAATCCGGCAATAATCGGGATATATTCTTTTTTAGTTCTCATATTCATCACTCCTTTAGTTTAAGTATACCATAAAGCCCAAAAATACGCAAACAAAAACACCCACCGATTTCGGTGGGTGTAATTTTTGTGTTTTTCCAAAGACTAACGTTTGGAGAACTGGGGTGCACGACGAGCTGCTTTAAGACCGTATTTCTTACGTTCTTTCATTCTCGGGTCACGAGTCAAGAAACCAGCTTTTTTGAGCACGGGACGGAGTTCTGCATCATACTGAAGCAAAGCTCTGGACAAACCGTGACGGATAGCACCAGCCTGACCTGTAACGCCGCCACCTGCAACTGTGCAAACGAGATCGAATTTACCTTCTGTTTCAGTCAAACCGAGGGGCTGACGAACGATGAGTTTCAAAGTTTCAAGACCGAAATAATCATCGATATCACGGCCGTTGATTGTAATTGTACCTGTACCCTGGTATACTCTTACTCTTGCAACAGAGCTTTTTCTTCTACCGGTACCGTAAAAATAAGGTTTAGATTCGTACATTCAAATTGCCTCCCTTCGCTTGATTAAAACTCGCATACTTCGGGTTTCTGAGCCTGGTTGTTGTGCTCAGCACCTCTGTATACTCTGAGACGACGGAGAGCCTGACGACCGATAACGGTATCAGGAACCATTCCCTTAACAGCAAGTTCCATTGCTTTCTCGGGGTTTGTTTCCATCAAGTGTGCGTATTTGATTTCTTTAAGATGACCTACCCAGCCTGTGTGCCAACGGTAGTATTTCTGCTCCAATTTTTTACCTGTCAAAACAGCTTTTTCAGCGTTGATGATGATAACGTGATCACCACAGTCAACGTGAGGAGCAAAAGTGGGTTTATGTTTGCCGCGGAGAATATCAGCAGCTTTTACTGCAACGCGACCCAAGGGTTTGCCTGCAGCGTCGAGTACATACCATTTACGGCTGATTTCAGCAGGTTTTGGCATTGTAGTAGACATAATCTTTACCTCCATTTGTTATTGGCTTTTAGCCATAAGTTTTCACAACATTTAGTATTATACAAAATCGCAAGAGTAATGTCAAGTCAAAATTCGGCGATTTTTTAATTTATATCCCCTATTCTCTTTAATTCTCTCGCATTTACTCGTTTTCTCTCCAAATCTTAACTTTCATTTCATTTTTTGTTATATTTTTAAAAATCAAAGATATCAAGAGAAAAACCGAGCATTTTAAAGCATTACGAATATAAATTACTTAGGTTTCTTCATAGTAAGAGAAATACGCTTTTTATTAAGATCTACGTCCAAAACCCATACCGTTACAACGTCTCCGACCTTTACAACTTCCAAAGGATGCTTGATATATCTGTCGCAAATCTGCGAAATATGAACAAGTCCGTCCTGATGTACGCCGATATCAACAAAGATACCGAAGTCGATTACGTTTCTTACAGTTCCTTTAAGCTCCATTCCCTGTTTTAAGTCCTTCATTTCCATAACGTCGGTACGAAGCATAGGAGGAGGCAGCTCATCACGGGGGTCACGGCCCGGTTTTAAAAGCTCGTCCATAATGTCGCAGAGTGTAGGCTCACCTACACCGAGCTTTTCGGCAAGAACTTTAATGCCTATCTGATCGGCTTTGGATTTTAACGCTTCCAGTTTGCCGTTTTCGGCATCCTTCAAGGTATAACCGCATTCTTTGAGAAGTTCTTTTGCGGCCTTATAGGATTCGGGGTGTACGCCCGTATTGTCAAGAATAGATTTACCGCCCGAAATTCTTAAGAAACCTGCACACTGTTCGTAAGCTTTTTTACCGAGTTTTGCAACCTTCAAAAGTTCACTTCGGTCGTTAAATGCACCGTTTTCTTCGCGGTAGGTTACGATATTCTTCGCAACACCACTATTGATACCCGCTACACGCGCGAGCAGTGGCTGAGAAGCGGTATTAAGGTCAACGCCTACTGAGTTTACACAACTTTCAACAACGCCGTCAAGCGCTTCCGAGAGCTGTTTGGGAGCCATATCGTGCTGATACTGTCCTACACCGATTGCTTTGGGGTCAATCTTAACAAGCTCTGCAAGAGGGTCCTGCAAACGTCTTGCAATAGAAACTGCAGAACGGAGTGATACGTCAAACTGCGGAAACTCCTCTGCCGCAAGTTTTGAAGCAGAGTAAACGGAAGCACCCGCCTCGGAAACCACCATATATGAAACGGGGTTGTCGATTTCCTTAATCATATCTGCAACGAACTTCTCGCTCTCTCTTGAAGCAGTACCGTTACCGATAGCAATAGTAGTGACGTTATATTTTGCGATAAGCTCTTTAAGTTTCTTTTTAGCACCTACGATATCGTTATGAGGCATTGTGGGATACACAACTGTTGTGTCGAGCACCTTACCCGTACCATCCACAACGGCTATCTTACAACCTGTACGGTAAGCAGGGTCAAAACCTAAGGTAACTGCATCCTTTACGGGAGGCTGCATCAGAAGCTGACGCAAGTTTGCAGAGAAAACCTTAATAGCCTGAGTACTTGCATTTTCAAAAAGCTGATTTCTTATCTCACGTTCAATTGACGGATAGATAAGTCTTGAAAAACTGTCGGCACAGGCAGCGGCAACAATCTCACCGCAGGAGTTTTTAGCAGTTACGAACTGTCTTTCAAGTCCCGATATAGCAGCTGCATCGTCAATGACGATACTAACTTTCAAAAATTCTTCTCTTTCACCACGTTCAACAGCTAAAATTCTGTGCCCCGCAATTCTGTTTACGGGTTCTGAATAATCGTAGTACATCTCGTAAACAGACTGCGCTTCGGGGTCTGCAGCCTTTGTTACAACAGTACCCGTACGATAAACGAAAGTACGGAGTTCTTTTCTTATATTGGCATCGTCGGAGATATCCTCAGCGATAATATCCTGAGCACCCATAATTGCTTCTTCGACGGAGTTAACACCTTTTTCTTCGTCGATATATTTTTCTGCTTCGCCGTTAAGGTCGCAGATTTTCTGTTCCATAATAAACTGAGACAAAGGCTCAAGACCTTTTTCTCTTGCAACGGAAGCTCTTGTTTTACGTTTGGGACGATAAGGTCTGTAAAGGTCCTCAAGCTCGGCAAGTGTTTTAGCTTCAAGGATAGCCACTCTTAATTCATCCGTCATCTTTTCCTGAGCTTCAATAGATGCAATAATTTCTTCTTTTCTCTTTTCAAGCCCTCTCAAATACTCAAGACGTTCAAAGATTTCTCTTAAAATCTGGTCGTCGAGAGAACCCGTAGCTTCCTTTCGGTAACGTGCGATAAAGGGAATGGTATTTCCCTCGTCAATGAGCTTTACGGTATTTTCAATCTGGTTTAATCCTACTGAAAACTCCTCGGCAAGTTTCTTGTTAATATCCATAATTTTGTCCTTTCTGCCATAAATTGCAGGACAGTCACCTGCCCTGCAATTTATTAATACTCAAGTAATGGTTTTTCGCCGTTTGCAACACTTACGCAGTTTGTGTAAATCTTGTCGGCATATCTTGTTTCAGTTAAGAAGCCAGAGCTTCCATTCAATGAGAGAATACATTTTCTGTCATCTGATGCAAAAAATTCGACTACGTCGTTATCTCTTTTATTGTCACGGTACTTGTAGGTAATTCTTGCAATAAGCTCACCTTTTTCGGCACCGCGGTTAATTTCCCTTGCAGATGCAGAAATCAAAAATTCATACATCGCGCGGTAGTTTTCAGTTGTAATTGCTTCATCATTGAGAGTAGCGGTAAGAGTTTCTTTTTCGCCCTTGGATTTAAAGGTAAAAGTTTCGTTATTGCTTAACACCTCAACTGTCTCCACGTCGTTAATGTTCGGAAGCAGAATAAAGGTTGAGAAAAGGTTATCGGGAATAGCTTCAAGCCAGGGAAGGTTAAAGACAGTTATTTTATAAACGACGTCACTGTCGCCTTTTTTAACAAATCTTGCCATACCTCCGTCTTTAAGCTTGGTTTCATTTCCGACTACAAAAAATTCCTCTTTGCCGTTACGCTTATAGCTTATTTTTGCATAAGGCTTACCAAAACCGTATTCAGGGTCGAGTCCGACACCTGCTATCTCATCAGCCCTTAAAGAATAAAGACCTTCGACAATTCTTTTTGCATTGGTTTCGTGCATCGCTGCCTTGATAGGACTTTCAAGGTACATCGTACCCCTTTCATCGGCAACGATTCTTAATTTTTCTTCTTTGAAGTTAGCGCCTTCGATTTCAAGGTATTCGATAACAACGTTCTCACTCTGGTCTTCTTCGATAAGGAAGTGATTAATAAAATCAACGTCGTCATATAAAACTTCGTCAACGTCCATATTGGCAACGGCGTAAACTGTGCTGTCACCCTCCTTGAGAGCATAGTATCCGCCATCCGTAGGAAGCTTAAGTCCAAGTTTAAGTCCGTATTCATTACCGTCTTTAAAACGCACTTTGAGTTCTGCAACAGGATAGTCGAGTCCGTATTTTGCAATATCAGACGGATTTTCCTCTATTTTTCTCGTAGCAGTCATAGTGGAAAAATGGTTCTGCATAACTGCAATATCGTTTACCGTAAGGTCATAGTCTTCAAGGCCTTCAATTGTAAGGGCGTTCTTTTTACCCGGGTAAGCCACAAATCCGCCCTTTTCATTTTTAACTTCAACCTTCTCGATTTCTTCACGTTCACCCTTCCAGAGGATGATAACGTTTGCGGCAGGCTCAGAGGTCTCAACAACTTCTTCAGGCTTTTCGGTAAGCATCAAAAATGCCATCGCACCAAGAAGTGCCAGAATCACAATACCACCGATAATTATTGATTTAACTTTACTGTTCATATATTAACGGTTCCTCCTGCGAAGCCATACTACAATTCCAAGAACAACGATAAGAATGGGCAGAACATACTGGAAAATCACAACGATAACGTTTCTGTGAGCAGAGCTGATACCAAGTGTTTTTATACCCGTTGTCTTGGGAGCCACAACGTTTACGTCATCTCTTCCGCAAAGCTCGTTACTCATAACGGTAAGATATTCTGCATTTTTAAAGAGTGACTGAGTCGTGAAAGTAGAGTCTGCAACGGTAGCAGAACCGAATACGACAACGTTGGAAGTTGTCTGTACACTCGTATCACTGTCAAACATAACCCTTTCACCCATCACGATAGAAGGATAACTCTTCATATCATTTTCGGTATACTGCCAGTTTTCATCCGCATCAAAGGGAACTGCAATTGCTGAAGGGTAAGAAGAAAGCAAAACTTTAGTTGAACGGTTTGAGTTTTCTTCAAAAAGCTGTTTTACAGGACGATACTGAACAAAGTACATATATCCGTCAGTATTTCCAAGCTTATCGCCATAAAAACCGTCGGCAAAATTCTGTGTAATAAAGAAAATGTTGTTATTGTAAATAAGATTCTGATTGGTTTCTGCAACCATACTGTTTTCTACTGCTATTCCCCATTCTGCCAAAAATGCCTCGATATTGGGGAGTGCAGGCTGAGAGGGGTCGGCAAAGTAATAGAAGTTTCTTTTATATTTTGAGGAATCATCAAGATAAGCGTCTATCTTTTTAAGTGCGTTTTCGGGCAAATCGTTCATAGGAGAAACTAAGATAAGAATTTCTGTGTCTTCACTGATTTCGCCCGTAAGGATATCGGTTGTCTCAAGCTTATAACCGTTGTTTGTAAGCAAGGTTGTAAGTCCCGAAACGTCACCGCCGTTTACACCTGTAAGCAAAGTAACCTTGGTGGGGTTAGCATTTGAAACCACCATAATCGAAGAAGTAACTGCATTTTCAAGGGAAAGTCCCGAAACGTAACCCGTCTGCATATCAAGTGTTAAAATGTCGGTAAGACCTAAAACACGGTATCTGTCTTCACAGGAAACAACGATACTTCCAAGACCTAAATTAGCATCAGGATATTTGGAGATAACGTCGGGATTTGTGTAAGGGTCAAGATATTCCACCGTGATATTATCGTACATTCCGTACTTTTTGATAAGCTCCAAAGCAGGAGCGGAAAACTCAGAAAATCCATAAGTTGAGCCTAAGTTTTTAAAATCTTCCTCGGTAGCAAAAAGCTCAATTTTAATCTCGGCATCCATATCTTTAAGATATTCGGTTGTATCCGCCGTGAGTTCATAGAGTTTGTTTGAAGTAAGGTCAATATTTACAGGGAGACGGTCTGCAATCATCGAAGCTAAGACGTTTACGAGTACCACAAGTACCACAAGACCAATCGTCATAATAGTTGCAAGGGAACCGTGCTTAAAGCGTCTGCTATTAAATTTATTGTTCATTTAAAGTTCCCTCCTTAGCTCCAGCGACGTTTTTCGAGTACTCTGACTGTAAGGAAATTGAAAATTACGCCGATACTCACAAAATACAAAACGTTGGAAAGATTTAAAACGCCTGAAGTAAATTCCGCATAACGTGCCGTAAAGGAAATGCTTATTAAAGCTTTCATAATAAATTTTACCTTTACAAGACCTGCAAAAATTTCAAGGAAGTAGATAAAGAGCATTACGGCGAAAGTACCGATTGCCGCAATCATCTGATTTTCAGTAAGGGATGAAATGAAAATACCGATGGCAATCGTTGCAAAGCCTAAAAGCAAAGCACCTAAGATGTTACCTGCAACCACTGCCCATTCGGGAGTTGCATAAAAAGCAAGTACCACGGAATAGATAACGGTAACTGCAATACCCAATGCATAAATACAGAATGCCGCCAAGAACTTGCCGTAAACGAGTCCTGAAAGGCTTTCAGGAGAAGTAAGCAAAAGCTGGTCTGTTTTCTGCTTTTTTTCTTCACTCATCAGACGCATGGTTAAAAGCGGAATAAGTACGAGTAAAATTGTAAAAAGCGAACTGAAAACGGGTGAAACATCGGTTGAGTTTGAAGTAACGACGCTGTTAAAGAAAATACCCGAAAAGAAATAGAATACTGAAAGATAAATATATCCGATCGGAGACGTGAAATAAGAGTAAAACTCTCTTCTTAAAATTGCGGTCATTCTGTTTCACCTTCCGTTTCTTCAGTAATTTTTATATCTTTTGAAGTAAGCTGTAAAAAGATATCTTCAAGTGTCATTTCGTTGGATTTAAGTCCGAGCAAACGTAAACCACCTGATACCACTGCATCAAACAAATCGCGTCTTATATCAGTTTCGGGATTAGCTTCAAGCATAAAGTCGGACACGCCTTCTTCCTTCTCACCAAGATGTATAACCTCCACCATATTGGGGATGTTTTCGAGAATTTCTTTTGTTTTTTCGGCGTCACCTTCGATACGTGCAGTGTATCTGAAATCCTCACTCATATTCTTTGAAAGATTGTCTGCTGTATCGTCCGCAACGATATTACCCTGATTGATAATGATAATTCTGTCGCAGGTAGCCTGAATTTCAGGAAGAATATGTGATGAAAGAATAACTGTATGGTCTTCACCTAAAGATTTGATAAGATTTCTTATATCGATAATCTGCTTGGGGTCAAGACCTACCGTAGGCTCATCGAGAATAAGCACTTCAGGATTTCCGATAAGCGCCTGTGCAAAACCTACACGCTGACGGTAACCTTTTGAAAGGTTCTTGATAATGCGGTTTTTAACGTGAGAAATTTTAACCTTCTCGCACACCATATCAAGATGCTCTTTCATGGGGAGGTCAACCCTTTTAAGCTGATACACAAACTCAAGATAAGAGATAACTGTCATATCAAGGTACAACGGAGGATGCTCAGGAAGATATCCTATTCTCTTTTTGGCTTCGGTAGGATTTTCAAGAATATCAAATCCGTCGATTTTAGCTACTCCCGAAGTGGAAGAGATGTATCCTGTAATCATATTCATTGTAGTTGATTTTCCGGCACCGTTGGGACCTAAAAATCCAAGAATTTCGCCACGGTTTACGGTAAAGCTTATATTGTCCACCGCACGTTTATCGCCGTAGCATTTGGTAAGGCCTGATACTTCAATCATTTAAGAAAACTCCATTCTTTTTAAACTACTTTAATTTTAACAGATTTCTTTAATCTATTTGTAAACAAAAAATAAAGAAAATAAGTATTTTTATTCTATCGAGAACTTATCACCGTCGATACGTAAAACTCCATACCACACAGAAACTGTTCCCCAGGTAACGTTTTCTTCATCCTTTTCCCACGCGTGGAAAGCAACGTAAGTTTCACCCTCATCGGTAAAAAGAGAACAGTGTCCTGCACCTTTTACAGTATCGTTACATGAAAGAATCGGTTTGTCCCCTTTCACCCATGCATCAGGATTTAAAGGATCGTCACCTTCAAGACTTAAAAGTGCGATACAATAATTTTCAACCCAACAAGCCGATGCAGAATAGAAAATATAAAGTTTATCATTGTGTACAAAAGAAAACGGACCTTCATTTATAAAAGGAGAGCCAACTTCACCTGTAGTACCCTGTTTTTCCCAGTCAAGCTCAGGAGTTGAAATGAGAACTCTTTTTGATTTTAATTTACAAGGACTTTCCATCTCGGCAATATAGATATTCTGGCAGACGTTTTCGTCGCCTTCCCAACCTGCCCAGATATAATACGTCTTGCCGTGATATTTTATAAGCGTGCCGTCAATCGCCCACTTATCGGTATCGTCTGTTATTTTCCCTTTCATCTCATATATATCCAGAGGATTGTCCGTCCCGTTTGAAAGGACGTACATTCTGTGATTAGGGTTATAACCATCATCGGCAGCAACGTAGATATAGCACTTACCGTTAATAATATGAAGTTCAGGTGCCCACATCTGTTTTGAATACGCAGAACCCTCAGGCGGTGTGAAAACCGTTTTTATTTTAGCATCTTTTAATCCGTCAAGAGTTTCGGCAGACGCCATACATACCCTTGCTTCATCCATTACAAAAACACGGTAATACATACCCTTATGTTTTATGATATACGGGTCACGGCAAGTCTGCCCGTCTTTATGTATAAGTTTTTTCATATATAAAACTCCTCAAATAGCAAGTTACTATTAATTATAGCATAAAACTAAAATTTAATCAACAAAATATCATATTTTTTCGCCCTTTTTCATAAGATTTATAAAGCATCAAAGAAAGGACAAAACGATATGAAATTTTTACCTGAAGGATTACTTACTGATACTTATGAAAACCGTCACGCTTTTGAAAATTTAGCTTTTTTATACGAGGCTATGGCGAAATCCCAGACCCTTGAAGCAAGGGCAACAGTATGCGAAGGTAACCACAACCTCATCGTCGATATGGGAATAATTAAAGGCGTTATCCCAAGAGAAGAAGCAGCAATCGGTATCACAGAGGGTACCACCCGTGATATTGCAATAATCTCAAGGGTAAACAAACCTGTCTGTTTTAAAATTACTGCCTTTGAACGTGACCCATTCGGCAGAACGGTTGCAATTCTTTCAAGAAAAAAGGCGCAGATTGAGTGTAAAGAAAAATACTTGTTACACTTAAAGCCGGGTGACGTTATAGATGCAAAAGTCACCCATTTAGAGCAGTTTGGCGCATTCGTGGATATCGGGTGCGGTATTGTTTCCCTTATCCCTATTGATATGATTTCAGTTTCAAGAATTTCTCATCCGAAAGACCGATTTTACATAGGTCAGAAAATCAAAGCGGTTGTCAAAAGCATTGATAAGGATAAAATTTCCCTTACCCACAAAGAGCTTCTCGGAACCTGGGAAGAAAACACTGAAAACTTCTTACCCGGTGAAACGGTAAGCGGAATTATCCGTTCGGTTGAAGATTACGGCATTTTTGTCGAACTGACACCCAACCTTGCAGGACTTGCAGAGCTCAAAGAAGACGTAACCCCTGGTCAACAAGCAAGTGTTTTTGTCAAAAGTATGATTCCTGATAAAATGAAGGTAAAGCTTATTATCGTTGACTCTTTTGACGAAAAGTGCAGTCATCCCGAATTAAAATATTACGTATACGATGATCATATTTCGAGTTGGCGGTATTCCCCACCTGAAAGTGAAAAGATAATCGAAACAATCTTTGAATAAATTAAAGGGAACGCTTATGCGTTCCCTTTATCATATTCGTTTAAAGCTTTTGCAAATGCTTTTCCAAGATTTACAGCCTTTTCGCCGTCGAAAATATTATCCTTTGTACCAAAATAAGTAGTTTCAAAAGAAAATGACATCTTTGCCTTTCCGACGTCATTCATATAGCAGCAGCTTGTGTCTGCTTTTGAAGTGTTCCAGAGATAATCGGGAGGCATATTATTTTCTTTTTTGTATTTAAGGGTAGTTTCATCAACATATTTTTCTAAAATTTCGGCAAAACGATTGTATTCGGGCATCTGATATTCCCTTTTAAGGCACATAAAGACAGTATCACTCTCATCACCAAAATGCCACGGAGAATGAAAATCAAACGCATAAAGAATACCTTTATCTGCGATTTCCCTGATAGCTTTTACTTCGGGGTGAATGGATTCTCCACCTTTTATATAGTCCTGATTGTGGTCGTGAGGAATTCTTACCTTACCCTGGTCGCCTTCGATAACACCATCAAAGTCCACAAAAGGCACGACGATAAATTTCACATCAGGCAAAGGATTTTTGGTAAGTTCTTTCAAAACACCTTCTAAAACGTAGTTACCTGTTGATTCACAGGCATGATGTCTTGCCATTAAAAGAACTGTTCTCTCCCCTTCTCCAAAGGTAACAAAAGGTACGCTTCTTCCCTTTTTTGTCTTGCAAAGTTCTTTGATTTCCAAATTAAGTTCCTTCGCAAGACGATAAAATCTGTCAGGATGATAAAGCATACTGTGGGCAAAATAAACCTTGCCTTCATTCTCCTTAAAAGCGTATGTAAAGGAGTTTTCTTCACACCTTCCAAGCCATTCCCAGTTTTCAAGGTCGTGACTTACCGCAGGTCCGTAGTACCCGAGTCTTATTGGAGGAAACTCAAACCTTACAGTTTCCCCTTCGGCATCTTCCACACAGAAAGCCCAGTAAAACCAATCTCTCGGAGTATCACGAAGCTCGTTATCAAGTTTAAAAACGTTTCCGTTTTGCTCTAAAACTTTAATATTTCCGCCAAGAAAATCCTTATGAATTATCACAAAATCACCTTCCTTCAAGAGAAATTTTATCAAAAAGCATTTATTCTGTCTATAAAGAAAATGCAAATATATATAAAAAAACTGCAGAAAAATTCTGCAGTTTTATCTTATTTGGCCTTCAATACTTCCAAAGCTTTCATAAGCTGAGGGTCGGTGTTTTCATCAAGAGAAGCAAAGTTTAATTGTTGCTCGGTTGTGAGAGCTACTTCGTAGTCGGGTTTAACGCCGACGCCGTCAAAGTTAATTCCGCTTCCAGGGTTAAAATAAGCAATTGTCATTCTTATTGCAGATCCGTCCTCTAAAGGATATGCCGACTGCATAATACCTTTTCCGTAGGTAGTCTGTCCTACAAGTTCTGCCATCTTATAGTCACGAAGGTCTGCGGCAAAAAGCTCGGCCGCACTTGCCGATTCGCCGTTTATAAGCACTACCATCGGCATATCAATAAACTCTGCATCGGAAGTAAAGGTATTTTTCACTTCGCCTTTTTTATTGATTTCGGAAACGATGTCACCTTCAGGGAGAAGATAATCAAGTACCTCAACGACACTATCCATAGTACCACCAAGATTGTTTCTGACGTCAAAAATAAGCCCAAGAGCATTTTTAGAACGTAAGTCGGATACTGCATATCTGAAATCGTTTACCGTAGTTTTGTCAAAGCCTCCGATTTTTATATATCCGTATTCTCCGATAAGACGGGAAGAAACTGTGGAAGTAGCATCACTTTTTCTCGTCAATTCAACGATTGAATCCTCGCCCTCGTGACGGATAGTGAGGGTAAGCTTGGTACCTTCTTCACCCTTGATATTGGTAGAAGCCTGAGTATAACCTATAGTAAGAACGTCTTCCCCATTGACTGCAATAATAAGGTCTCCCTGCACGATTCCCGCCGTTTCAGCAGGTGACTCGGGCAAAACCTCTGTTACCATAATGTATCCGCTTTCATCCGTCTGTATGGTGGCGCCTATGCCAACGAGAGTACCGTCATTTTTTTCCTGAAAGTTTTTATACTCTTCCTGATTCATATAATCGGCGTATCTGTCACCGATGCCATCCATATAGCCCTCGGCGATACTGTCAAGCAAAGCTTCTTCGTCAATTTCGCCCAGATACTGGTTACGAACGTAAGTATCGATTTCAGAAAGCTTTTTATAAAGTTGTTCACGCTCTTCGATATTTGAAATCTTTGAATTAAAAATCCCTAAAGAAAAGAACATTGTAAGGGTAAACACAACTGCCGCCGTGATTGCCATAAAGCATATAGCAATTCCTATTGAGATTTTTTTGTTCATTAAACCACCTCGATTAAAGTTAAAGGCTCTATATATGATAGAGCCTTTTAAAGCAAAATATTCATTAATATCTTACGTAGTTTGCAGGGTTCTGATGCTTACCGTTCACACGCACTTCATAATGCAGATGAGGTCCTGTAGAGTTACCCGTAGAACCTACGAGTGCTATGTTCTGACCCTGATGTACCTGCTGACCGATACTTACAAGAAGCTTACTTGCGTGAGCGTAAAGGGTTGAATATCCTCCACCATGGTCAACGATTACGTAGTTACCATAACTGTAATGGTTTGTTGCCTGAATAACCGTACCTGATGCAGATGCCACGATATTAGCACCAAACACACCGCCACCTGTAATATCCATACCGCTATGGAAACCTCCCCAACGTGAGCCGTAAGGAGAAGAAATTCTGCTGAACCCGGGTAACGGCCAGATAAGATTACTTGCAGAGAAGGTACTGTCAGCAGCAGAAGAACCATTTGCCTTATACCACGCCTGAAGTTCTGCTTCAACCGCTCTTTCTTCGGCAAGTACCGCGTCGCGGTTGCTTTCATACTTGTCTTTAAGTGCGTCATAGTCCTGCATAGCATCCTTACTCTTGGAATATGCTTTTGAAAGCTCGGACTGTGTGCTTTTTATATCTTCACGTTGAATGGTGATTTCCTGCTTACGCTTTTCAATAGCCACTTTTTCGGCTTCAACGTCGGCTTTTTCCTTTTCGATATCCGCTTTCTGGACACGAAGGTCCTCGATAAGCTTCTGGTCGTGAGCAGAAATTGCCTTCATCATCTCGATATTTGTAAGAAAATCCGAAAAGCTTTCGGCAGACAAAAGCATCTCAAAAGAAGAATTCTCACCCGCCATATACATAGAACGCATTCTTTTCTTGAAAGCATCATAGGTGTCTGTAATTTCAAGCTCTTTGTTTTCTATGTCTTTTGTTTTCTGGTCAATGAGATTATTCATCTCGGTAATATCTTCATTCAACGTAGAAATAGTCTGTTCAATAAGATTAATTTTTTTCTGATTAAGGGAAATCTGACTGTTAATTGACGCCTGTTTTTTCTTCTCGGCGTTAATCTGGCTGTTTACACTTGAAAGCTGTGCTTTTGCCTGATTAAGTCTTGTCTGGATTTCCTTCTGTCGTGCCTGAATATCACTTAAATCGTTTTGAGCTGAAACTGATATCAACGAAAAACCTAAAGTGAAAACAAGGCAGATGACAGTTATAACCGCCCAGATTTTTTTCATTTTGCACCTCCCAAAGTTAAACCTTAAGATGGCCTCTCATACATGCAAGGCTTCCAAGACCTCCGACTAAAATGCCTGAAAGCAAGAAAGCACCTAAAATTTTAAAAGCTATTTTTCCGAAAGGAACAAGACTTTCTGAAATTGAAGAAAGCCAGGTACCTGTATCGGTTGTGATGGCGTTAAAGAAGATATTATACCCTCCCCAGACTATAAAGAATGCCGCAATTGCCGCAAAAAGTCCGAGTGCAACACCTTCAACGAGGAAAGGAATTCTTACAAAGGTGTTATTAGCACCAACGTATTTCATAATACCAATTTCCTGACGTCTTGAGAAAATAGAAGCTCTTATAGTGTTGGTAACGATTACCAAAGAAACGATGATAAGTGCAGCAATAATAGCACCACCGAAGGTGTTCACCATACTTCTAACCCTTAAAAGAGTTTCACTCAAATCAGTAGGAGCATCAACCTTGAGAATATGTTCATACCCCTCAATTTCAGTAAGAATACTGTCAAGAAGTTCGGGTTTTAAAATCTTCGCTCTGAAAGATTCGGGAAGAAAATCGTTTTCCATTCCTTCCATAAGTCCTTCATCACCATCGAGGTATTTGTTGATAACGTCGTCCATTGCCTGATCTTTGGAAACGTAAGAAACGTCACCCAAACCGTCAATATTTTTGAGTTTTCCTCTCAAAGTTACGTTGTAGCCTTCGGGAGCATCAAGCTCTAAGAACACAACGATTTCATTCTGTTCACCGACAAACTTAACGACACTTTCCATATTGATACTTAAAAGTGAAGCAACACCGACAATGATAAGACAAGCCATCAAAGTACCTACGGAAGCAATTGTCATCATACGGTTGGTCCAGAGATTTCTGATACCGCTTTTAACAAGATATCTGAAACTACTTGCTCTCATAACTGCCTCCTACAATACCGTCGTAAACTACCTGACCCGATTCAATATTAATAGTTCTTCCACCGAAATATTTTACCATATCGTGTTCGTGAGTAACCATAAGTACAGTTGTACCGCAGTTGTTGATAGCCTTGAGCATCTCAACGATTTCATAAGAAAGTGCGGGGTCGATATTTCCCGTAGGCTCGTCGGCGATAATAAGCGGTGGGTCGTTTACAAGCGCTCTTGCCAAAGCTACCCTTTGCTGTTCACCGCCCGACACCTGATGCGGATACATTCTTGCTTTATGTTTAAGTCCCATAAGGTCTAAAACGTAAGGCACCTGATGACGGATTTCCTTTGTAGGTGCGTCAATCGCACGCATCGCAAAGGCTACGTTGTCATAGATAGTCATACTGTCAATAAGTCTGAAATCCTGGAAAACAACGCCGATACTTCTTCTGAATTTCGGAATTTCTTTTTCTTTAAGTTTATTAAGGTTATATCCGTTGACGATAACCTGACCACCTGAAGCTTTTTCTTCACGGAGCAAAAGCTTTAAAATGGAGCTTTTACCTGCACCTGAAGAACCTACTATAAAAGCAAACTCACCATTATTGATTCGAAGATTGACATTTTTAAGTGCATCTTCCTTTGCGTCGTTGTAACGGAAAGAAACATCAATCAGATCGATCATAATACCACCCTTTCACAAACGCCCATTTTTTCTAAAACGATGGGCAGGTATATTACCTGCCCGTATCTTTTCTCTGTAATCAGAATTTCATAGGATTAGCAGTAAGATACTTTTTAACCATTAACGCAATCTTGAATACAATCGCATGATCAAATTCTCTGAGGTCCAATCCCGTGAGTTTTTTAATTTTTTCAAGACGGTAAACCAAAGTGTTTCTGTGCACGAAAAGTTTCCTTGAAGTTTCGGAAACGTTAAGGTTGTTTTCGAAGAACTTGTGAATTGTGAAAAGTGTTTCGTGGTCAAGAGAATCAATGGAACCTGTCTTGAAAACTTCTCTTAAAAAAGTTTCACACAAGGTAGTGGGAAGCTGATAAATAAGTCTTGCAATACCTAAGTTATCGTAGCTTACGATAGTTTCTTCGGTATCGAATACCTTACCTACTTCCAGAGCAATCTGAGCTTCCTTAAAGGAACGTGCAAGTTCCTTGATACCCATAACGCCCGTGCCGATACCGACAACGGCTTTGGTGTAAAACTCAGAACTTAACGTATCAATAATCGAACGTGCAAGTTTTTCGAGGTCTTTAGATTCAATTCCCACTTTTGTTTCTTTAATAAGTACGATATCTGTTTCGCTGATATTAAATACAAAATCTTTCTGTTTATCGGGGAAGAGGTTCTGAATGACTTCGTAAGCTGAAACGTCGTTTGAAGATACAACACGGATAAGCAAAGCAACACGGTTTACGTCTACGTTGAAATGCAGTTCACGTGCCTTAATGTAAATATCACCGGGGAGAATGTTGTCAAGAACTACGTTTTTGATGAAATTGTTGCGGTCGTACTTTTCATCATAGTACTGTTTAATGCTCGAAAGTGAAATAGAAAGAAGCTGCGCATAGCGGGAAGCCGTTTCATCCACACCTTCAACAAAAACCGCATAATCGGCTTTCATGTGAGGACCAAAAGGTTTGTAGGTGTATCCGTCGCGCACAAATACGTCGTGTGATTCACCGAAATCAACTGCATAATAATCACTGGTACTTCCTATCTTGGAAAGGTCACTACAAGCGATAATAGCAGAAGTTTCATCTACCACACCGATAACGCGGTCGATAGCATCTCTCATCTGATGGACAACACCCTGAAAAAGACGATTTGACATAATTTTCTACCCCTTTTTACGTCATAAAGTTTTAAAATTTTTGTGCAATTTACCATTAATTTGGTCATTACATTATACATCTTAACACTTTTTTAGTAAAAAAGCAAGAAAAATTAGCAAATTTTTTTGTAATTTTTTCGGAAAAACACGAAAAGGTTACAAAATGATTACAATTTGTTATCTATATAGTATCATACCTTGCCCTTTTAATTGTTAATAAACACTGAATTTTTTGTATAAAAATAAAAAAAGCGACGTTAAAACGTCGCTTTTCATTAATCCAGTATCATTTTATCAGTAAAGCTATCGTTTGAAGTAGCGGAGTAAAGAGCCATCAGTTTTTCAACTGTCATATTCTTTCTCTCTTCCCCTTCAAGCATCATCAGCACCTTACCCTGACTCATAACGAGTGTCTTGTTACCATACTCCAGAGCATTTTTAATGTTATGAGTAATCATAAGTGTTGTGATGTTATGTTCCTTTACCACTTCATCGGTAAGGCGCATAACCTGTTCTGCAGTTTTGGGGTCCAGGGCTGCGGTATGCTCATCGAGTAACAAAAGTGAGGGTGTAACGATAGTCGCCATAAGCAGAGTAACCGCCTGACGCTGACCGCCCGATAAAAGTCCCATAGGAGTTTTAAGTCTTGTTTCAAGTCCTAAATTTAAGCTTTTAAGCTTTTCAATAAAAAATGCTTCATCCTTCTTTTTAACTCCAAGAGAAAATCCTCTTTTCTTACCTCGGCTGTAAGCAAGACCTAAGTTTTCCTCAATGGTCATATTGGGCGCAGTACCCTTAAGTGGGTCCTGAAAAAGTCTGCCTATTCTCTTTGCACGTTTGTGTTCTTTTAAAAAGGTAATATCCTTGCCATCTAAGAACACCTTGCCGTTATCGGCTTCGTAAAAGCCTGAGATAACGTTTAAAAGGGTGGATTTACCCGCACCGTTCGAGCCGATTACGGTAACGAAGTCACCTTTTTCGATGTTTAAGTTTACGTCCTGTAAAGCACGTCTTTCATTAGGAGTATTCGCGTTGAAAGTTATATTTACGTTTTCAAGTTTAAGCACGGCGAGTCCTCCTTTTTTTAAGGTAAGCCCTTAAGGTGGGAATGCAAATTGCTATTGCAACAAGCACTGCAGAGAGAAGTTTTAAGTCCCCTGCCTCAAAGCCTATACGCAAAGCAACGGTGAGAATAAATCTGTAAAGCACCGCACCAACCGAAACCGCAATAAGATTTCGCAAGATGGATTTTCTGCCGAAAATCGCTTCACCTACGATAATGGAAGCAAGACCTATTACCATAGTACCGATACCACCGCTTACGTCGGAAAATCCCTGATACTGTGCAAGGACTGCCCCCGATAAAGCAACGAGTGCGTTGGCAATACCAAGTCCCATAATTTTCATAGCATCGGCATTTATTGAAGATGCGCGTACCATATCCTCGTTGTCACCCGTCGCACGAAGTGACATACCGAGCTGAGTTTTTAAGAAAAGATGGATTGCGATTGTAAAGAGAACAAGAATTAATGCAATCACAACAAGGTTTGTTGTGTCACCCAGAAAAGCCTCAACGTAAGAGAAGATACTCTTTTTATCAAAGAGTGAGAGATTGGGTTTCTGCATAATTCTCAAGTTAACGGAATAAAGTGCCGTCATCGTAAGGATACCGGCTAAGATTGGCTGAAACTTCATTTTGGTCTGCAAAAATCCGGTAACGCATCCGGCTAAAGCACCTGCGAATATCGAAATCAATATACCTAAAAGCGGATATCCATTAAAGGCAAAGATTGCCGAAACCGAAGTACCCAAAGTAAAAGTACCGTCAACTGTAAGGTCTGGGATATTAAGCACCCTGAAGGAGATAAAGATACCCACCGCCATTATGGCGTAGATAAGTCCCTGCTCCAGTGCCCCCTGAAGAATAGATAAAGACATTTAAAAAACCTCTTATTTCATTATAACTGTTTTTTCTGCGTTTAAGATTTCGTCAGCAACTGTAACACCGATTTCGTTTGCAGTAGTTTCGTTGATGTATGTGTTAAGGTCATCAGCGAATACCATAACGGGGATATCAGCAACTGCAGTACCTTTAAGTACCATATCGGTCATATTTGCAGTTTCTTTACCAAGGTCTGTGTAGTCGATACCAACTGTAGCAAAACCGCCATCGGAAACCATCGAGTCAGCACCTGTGTAAACGGGAATTTTCTTTTCTCTTGTAACTTTTGTCACAACTGCCATAGCACTTGCGATTGTGTTATCGTTGGGAGCAAAGATAATATCAACCTGGTCAGCCAAAACTTCTGTTGCGGTCTGTACTTCGGAAGTATTTGTAGCAACACCTTCGATTACTTCGATACCTTTTGCCTCGGCAAAGGCTTTTGTTTTCTGCAAATTGGATTCGGAGTTTGCTTCACCTGTGTTGTAAAGGAAGCCTAACTTCTTAACGTCGGGAGTAACAGAAAGAGCAAAATCAAGAATCTTTTCAACCTGAACTGCATCGGAAGTACCCGTGATATTTTTATCAGGTTTTGCCATATCGGTTACAAGGCCTGCCGCAACGGGATCTGTTACTGCAGAGAAGATAACGGGGATCTTGTCTGCAACTGTTGCTGCTGCCTGAGCAGTGGGAGTAGCGATTGCAACGATTACGTCAACTTCGTCGCCTGCAAAGCTCTGGATAATGGTGTTTAAGTTATTCTGATCACCCTGAGCGGACTTATACTGCACTTCGCAGTTTTCACCTTCAACGTAACCCAAAGTTTCAAGTTGTGCTTTAAAGCTGTCACGGATGCTGTCTAACGATTTGTGTTCAACGATCTGTACTACGCCGATTTTTGTCATATCGGTTGTGTTGCCCCCACAGGAAGCAAAAAGTGTTGCAGTCAAAACTGCAGTGAGCAAAAGACTAACTAATTTTTTCATAATAATCACCTTTCAATATTAAAATTTTAATTAAAAACAAAATAAAAAACACCCGTCACTCAGACTTTTCGTCCAAGGACAAGTGCAAATCACCTGCGGTACCACCTTGTTTGGTATAAAAATACCCACCTCACAGAATGCAAACACATTCTTTGCCCTTTAACGGTGGCTTTCCGTCGTATCATACTAAGCAATAGGCATAACCGACAAATTCAAACCAGCCTGAAGTTATTCAAAATTCGGCTTTTTCTACGTTGTCGGGCTAAGCTTTTCCGTACGCCCTCAGGGGTCCATTTGTCCGCTCCGCTTTCTGTCAGGCTCCCAGCTACCCCGACTCTCTGTGAGTGCGCTTTCGGTTTTATCTCCCCATCAATGGTTTAATTACACTTTAACACATTAAATTAAGTTTGTCAATACTTTTTTAATAAATTTATGATACCATTATTATGCATAAGCATACATCCGCTTTTAAAAAGGAGGACAAAATGAAAGATAAAACCTTAAAAATCGTTCTTGTAATCGCTTTTCTGCTACCAATACTCATTTTTATTGTAACTTTATTTTTGCCGTATCCATGTGAATACTACGAAATTGATTCCAGAAACCCGTACTTTGCTTCTTACAAAGGTGCACTCTATACAAAGAACTACAAGAAGCTTTTGTCTTACCCCAAAAATAAAGGAACAATTGAAATTCATCCCAATACTGAAGTCATTACGAAAAATGCTTTCAAAGATTACAGCATGAATACCACTATCGTAATCCCCTGGGGTACTCTGGAAATTGAAGATGAAGCTTTTGGGTATACTGATGAAAGTATAACATTTGTAATTCCCGATACCGTAACAAAAGTAGGCAAACCAAGTCAGGAAAGAGAGGTAAGTCCAGGCAACTGGATTTATCCCACCTGGATTCCCTCCCGCAACAATCAGGTTGCATGGGATGAGTGGGTAATGAAACAACCCCCGAAAGGTCCGGGCGACAGAAAAGGTCCCAACGAAGCCCCATACGATAATATCGCTTCCTACTACGGCATCAAACCCAATTCCTTCAAAACCTTTGAAAACGGAAAAACCTATTACTTTGACAGTAATTATAAAATGGTTACGGGTTTAAAAGAAATTGACGGAAAACAGTATTATTTCGATGAAAACGGAGCCCTCACAGAATGAAAAAATCCCGTGTTTTTACACGGGATTTTTCTTATGTAAATAACATTCTTCATCGTGAGAATAGATAATCCCCACCGCCTGAAGATAAGAGTAAATTATCACAGAACCCACAAACTTCATTCCCCTTTTCTGCAAATCGGCAGAAATCGCATCGGACAAATCATTTGTGGTTTTGTCGGTTTCATAGATAATCTTACCATATGTAAACGTCTTTAAATAATCATAAAACGAGCCATATTCGCAAACAATCTCTTTAAAGATTTTACTGTTATTTATACTTGCGTTTATCTTCAGTTTATTCCTGATGATATCCTTGTTATCAAGTAATTCTTTAATCTTTTCGTCATCATACAAACACACTTTGTCGATATCAAAATCATCATACGCTTTTTTAAAGCTTTCGCGTTTATTCAGGACACATTCCCACGAAAGCCCCGCCTGAAAAGATTCAAGGATTAACATTTCATATAAATACTGATCATCAAAGCAAGGCTTACACCACTCGTTGTCGTGGTACTCAACGTACAAGGGATTTTTAAGATTACACCATTTACATCTTTTCATATTTTTAGTACGAATAAACAGACGTAATGCCCAAAAATTCTTCAAGACAAAGTCCGCTATTATGCACTTCGGTTGCCTTTTCTACACCTAAATATCTCACGTGCCACGGCTCGTAAATATATCCCGTTATATGTTCCTTGCCCTTGGGGTATCTTACAATAAATCCGTATTTATATGAGTTTTCTGCAATCCATTTGGCTTCAGGTGTGTTCGCAAAGGAGTTTGCAGTGGAGTTTAAGTCAACTGCAAGTCCAGTCTGATGCTCGGAATGTCCGGGACGCGCAGAATAAGTATCCGCCGCTTTTTTGCCGTCTCTTGCAACGTAGTTATTGTATAATTCCTTTTGTCTGTTGTAGCTTCTGAAACCCGATGTTATAAAAAGCTTTATACCATCCTGTTTTGCCGCTTCAAACATAACATTAAGCTGAGAGTTTACTTCGGAATCAAGCCCGGGGTTATAGTCTGAGGGCAAAGCATAAGTTTTGTTTGCAATAAGTATTCCGTCTATATAAGTACACTTAGGTTCGGGATTAACAGTTACGTTTACAGTAGCAGAAACGTCCATATTATCGGTGGAGGTTACAGTAACAACACAGTTACCTTCACTCACACCCTTGATGTTTCCGTATTGGTCAACAGTTGCAACAGAACTATCCGAGCTTTTCCATATTTCGCCCTTATCGGTAGCATTATTTGGCGCCATTGTAACGATAGGCATCGTTTTGTTTCCGATATTAAGTGTTACGTCATAAGTAGTGAGAGTAATACCCGTAACAGATACGTGCTCTGCAACTGATTCAGGGCTTTCTTCTGAAACTTCTTCTGAAATTTCTTCACTTGATTCTTCTGAAACTTCAGAAATCAAAGACTCTTCCGACACAACTGAAATTTCTTCAAAGGTTTCTTCAGTGTCCTTTTTATGACCGATAACAAATAAAAGAGACACTACAACGGCAACAACCAAAAGCAATAATATTTTCTTCATTATCATAAACTTCCTTTATAAATAAAATCCCATTTCTTATATTCCAATAGGTTTATCTGTATACATTTCTTCTCGATACTCAAGCTTTTCGTCAATACCAAGTTCAGGTAAAACAAATGAAAGAACCTGATTTGTAAAAGCCTCTGTTCCCTGAGGTGTATAGTAATGAACTGCATCCGAATGTGATTCTTCCGGAAGTGTTGCAGAAAGGGCATACAAATCATTAACCTTAAAACCATATTTTTTAACAATCCCGACAGCAACTTCGTTGTATTTTTCTATTTCCTCATTGTAGCGTTTAAAATCTTTGCTCATTTTTTCAGAAAGCACCTTTGTAGAAGTCGCAAATATTACACGGGCATTGGGACACAGCTTCTTGATTCTGATGCATATTCTTTCTATATAATATCCATATACATCCAAAGGAGTATGAGGTTCTTCTTCAAATAATCTTAAAGAATCCCAAAGTCCCGCATTCCAATGAACAACGTCTATATTCTCACCCTTTATATCTTTTAAATACTCATGAAAATATCTTAAAACATATGAAGCAAAACGGCAATTTTCATCAGGGAAAATAACGTTAACCTTACCTTCTAAGGTCTTTTTTACTGACTTATCATATCCCATACGAATTGAGTCCCCGATTAACAGTAAATTTTTCATTTTACATCATCCTTTATTATGTATTTTCTTTTTCATCAAATTTCGATGTTTATCAGTTAAAATCCAGATACTCAGTAGTTGTAAAATGAATATCTCGGCTGGAGGAACCGATTTCCACCCTGAAATCTCCGGGTTCAAAAATCTTATTACCGCGTCCGTCATAGAAAGACAAATCTTCTTTTGTAAGCTTTAATGTAACAGTTTCTGTTTTTCCTTTAGCTACAAATACTTTTTCAAAGGCTTTGAGTTCTTTAACAGGTCTTGACATACTTGCCACAATATCCTGAATATAACACTGTGCAATTTCAAAGCCGTCAAACTCACCTTTGTTGTGAATATCAAAAGTAATTTCAAAAGCATCGGACTTTTTCTCACAGCGGAAATTATCGTATTCGTATTCGGTATAAGACAAGCCTTCACCAAACACGTACAAAGGTGTACTGATGCCGACAGTTGAAACGTAATTATGATGCTCATAATAACCGCTTACAATGTACTCATTACGGTTGTGATTGTAGTGGATGGGAATCTGACCCGTGTATCTCGGGAAGGTAACGGGAAGCTTACCGCAGGGGTTAAAGTCACCGAACAAAATCTCTGCAGCTGCAAGTCCGCACATAGTTCCTCCGTGCCAAGCCCAGAGTACCGCGTCACAGTCGTCTAAAATATCACCAAACGCCAATGGTCTGCCTGCGAAGAATACTGCAACGACCTTCTTATGATGCTTTTTAGCTTCTTTGATAGCTGCAATCTGATCTGCGGGCAACTCGATATTAGGCATAGTCTTACCTTCACCCGTTATCATCCAGTCTTCGCCCAACGCTACAAGACACACGTCACCATCTTCGGAATTAAGCAAAGTATTTTCTTTGCCGTTTACCGTTTTAACTCCCTCAAAGAAAGAAACCACGTCTTTTGCTTCACCGCTTGCGTGCCAGCTACCCATAAGGCTCTCTTTTTCCTCGGCATAAGGACCTGCTACAACAACCTTTTCGCCTTTTTTCAAAGGAAGCACTCCGTTATTTTTAAGGAGTACCATAGAATGTTCGCTCATTACTTTAGCTTTATCAAGATATTCATCTGTAAGTATTTTATCGGAGGTATCACCCTCGTCTGTATACGGATGGTCAAAAAGTCCTACACGGAACTTAATGCGTAAAACACGGCGTACAGCCTCGTCAATAGTTTCCATTGTAACAAGGCCTTTATTTAAAGCTTCCTCAAGATGATCTCTATAAAGGCAGTCTACCATATCCATATCCACACCCGCATTAATTGCAAGTACAGCAGAGGTAAAGTCATTATCCGATACGCCCTGACGATCGAGACGTTTGACAGCCTCCCAGTCACTGACCACAAAACCGTCAAAGCCGAGCTTTTCTCTCAAAACGTCGGTCAAATAATACTTATTTGCAGAAGCAGGTACACCGCTTATCTCGTTAAACGCACTCATTACCGTTGCAATACCTGAGTCCACCGCTTCTTTAAAAGCAGGCAACGCTCTGTTGTGCATATTATAGTCAGACCATTCTGTGGGGTCCTTGTCGCGTCCACCCTGAGAAGCGCCGTAACCTATGTAATGCTTTGCACATGCGGCAAGTTTACCTGGTTTTGACATATCGTCGCCCTGAATACCCTCTACAGACGCTTTTGCAACCATTCTGCCAAGAAGAGGATCTTCACCGGGACATTCGATAATTCTTCCCCATCTGGGGTCAACGCAGACGTCAAGCATAGGAGTAAAAGTCCAGTGTACGCCGTCATAACTTGCTTCTTTTGACATAATGGAAGCCCCGTCACGAATCATATCATAATCCCAGGTAGCAGCCTGTGCCAACGGAATCGGGAAAATAGTTCTGCATCCGTGGATAATATCTCTGCCGTAAATCAAGGGAATGCCCAGACGGCTTTCCTCCATAGCGCATCTCTGCAAATCGTTTAACTCGGAAATCAAAAACTTTTCCTGCTCATCTTCACCTGCAAGAGCAGTTGCGGACAGAATAACAGAGCCAAGTTTACCCTTACGCGCGAGATCCTTTAAGTAGGAAATTCTTTCCTCAGTTGCCTCAATAAACTCCTGATTAAGCTGGCCTGCTTTTTCCTCTAATGTCATCTTAGCAATAAGCTCATTAATTTTACGTTCCACAAAAACTCCTCCTCAGGGTAATTTTAAAATACAGTTATTTACATTTTACCATAAAAAAATCCCATTTTCAACAAATAAAAAAATCCCGACCTGGAGTCGGGATTTTAAATTAGCTTAATACGTATACGTCCATTTTCTTAGCACCAAATGCGCAGGATTCTTCGTAGGTATCGAAGAAGCAGTCAACTAAAACTCTGCCATCCATAAGTGCTGTACCTGTATCGGCTGCAATTGCATATCCGTAGATAAACGAGCCGTCAGTGCTCTTGATAAAGAGCTTACTTCCGTAAGGAATAACCTTCGGGTTTACTGCAACGTGACCGACAATTGCGTATCGTCCACTTGCGGTTTTAGCACCTTTTCTTGCACTGTAAGCGGTAGCCTTACCTGTAAGTTTTTTAGTGTAATTAACGGGGTTACCGTTTTCGTCAAACTTAACGGATTCAGGAATAGCAAGAGGTGAAACGTGTGCAGACTTATCACCTGAAATCACGATTTTCGTTGTGGGTTGTTTGTCGATAGTTTCTTTCAAAATCTTCTGCTCTTCAACAACACCGTTTACAACGTGTTCCTTATAAAGAGTTGTTTTCTGTCCGTTTACGCCTTCCTGAACGACTTTCGTCTGTCCTTTTTTATAAAGGGGTGAACGTCTTGTCTGAGTTTCATAAGGAATCGTCACAGTTTCAGAACGTTCTCTGTCTCTTATAGTGGTAACCACGATAAGAGTGTCCTTTGTAACGTGTTCTGTAAGTGCGGGAGTAACGGTATCCTGCTGTTCAAGTACCACACCTGCACGTTTTAAAGCTTCTTCAACGGTTTCACCTTTCATAGGTGCCCATTTCTGCTCCCCGCCAACCTTAACGGATACGGGATAAGCTCTGTCAAGGGTAAGACCGTAAACCTGTTTGCGTTTGGGTTTATAGGTATAAGAGTCATATGTGCCAAGAGGGATATTGGCTTCTTTTAAAATATCTTCGGGTTTTTCAAGCTGAGTGTAAAGAATTCTCGTTTTGCCGTTATCGTAAACGTAAACGAGTCTGTGGAACGCGGTAACACTGCTGAAAAGTGAAGCCAAAGTAATTGCGATTAAAGTGAGAGCGACAGGTTTTACTAATCTTTTTATAATTGATTTCATAAATACTCCTTTAAGCTCGTAAAAGATTATCGGTCAATACATTTGTAACCGATTTGTATCCATTTTATTCTTTAAATGCAAATTTGTCAAGGTTTTTTGAGGGGTGTTTTTGTGCAAATTGCCTAATAAAATGTAAAATTCTGTATTTTAGAGCCTTGTTTAAAAAGATAATTACAACTTGGTAACAAGATTTTTTGCGCAAATTTACCAAATCGGCGTTTTTTAGTTTAATTTTTAAACTAAATACCATTTTATCTCTTAAAACTCACTAAAAAAATCCCTGTTTAAAGGGATTTCTTTTGACATAACGCAGAAAAATTAAAAAAGCTCCACAATCAGACAAAAAAGTGGTACAATGTATGTATTAAAGTTTAAGAAGGGATTATATGAATAAAAAATTCTCCGAATTTTTATATGGTGCCAAAAGCGGTATGCCCATCTGCTTAGGCTACGTGTCAGTTGCTTTCGCTTTCGGTATGATGGCGGTGCAAAACGGACTTCCCGTATGGGCGGCAGTGCTTATTTCGATGTCAAACTTCACCTCCGCAGGTCAGTTTGCAGGTACAAACCTTATTTTATCGGGCGGTATGTACCTTGAAATTGCCATCACCACTTTTGTCATCAATATAAGGTATATACTGATGTCGCTTTCTCTTTCGCAGAAAGTTGACGAGAAGATGACAACTTTTGAGCGAATAGCTCTCTCTTTCGGCAACACCGACGAGGTTTTTGCCGTTGCCATGCAGCAAAAAGGAGCCGTAACGTCACCTTTCCTTGCAGGTCTTATCTTCACCCCTTACGTCGGTTGGGCGCTCGGCACCTTTTTAGGCGGTGTCGCAATGGGTCTTTTACCTGCATCCTTGCAAAGTGCTCTCGGCATTGCAATTTACGGAATGTTTATCGCAATTGTCATTCCTCCGTGGCGTAAGTCAAAACCCATACTCATTACTTCACTTATCGCAATAGCGTTAAGTTGTTTCCTTCACTGGGTACCGATTTTCAAAGGACTTTCAGGCGGTTGGATTATTATAATCTGCGCCGTTGTAGCATCAGCCTTTGCGGCATTTTACTTCCCCATTAACGATGAGGAGGTATCAGAATGAATTATCAGAGAATTTTAATTGCAATACTTATTATGGCGGTTGTTACATATCTCCCCCGTATGCTCCCCCTTGCGATATTCAAAAAGAAGATACAAAATAAATTTATCCGTTCGTTCTTAGCCTATGTTCCCTATGCCGTACTCGCTTCGATGACAATTCCCGACATCTTTACTTCGACGGGTTCTGTAATCTCGGCAGCATTCGGCACACTTATCGCAATTATCCTTTCCTATTTCGGCAGAGGACTTTTAACCGTCGCACTCTTATCTACCGCAACGGTGTTTATAGTGGAACAGATATTAAAACTAATGTAAAAACAGCCTCTCATCCGAGAGGCTGTTTTATTAGTTTCTCAAGTGCTTTTACCTTTTTAACGTCTGCCTGAGGATAGATGTCAAACGGGAACTCCAGCCCAAGCTTTTCATACTTTTCCTTGCAAAGCTTCCTGAAAGGCAATAATTCCACCTTTTTAACACAAGCTTTCCCCTTAATAAGTTCGGAAAGTTTTTCGATATTTTCCTTTGTGTCATTAACAGAAGGAACTATGACCTGTCTTATCCAGGTATCGATATTTCTTACTTCAAGCTCATCTAAAAACATTAAAACTTTATCTAAAGAAGTGCCGATATACTTTTTATAATCGTCATCGTTTGTCATCTTGATATCCAAAAGAACGCAGTCGGTGACAGTGAGGAGCTTCTTAACATCGTCATTTAAAATACTTCCCGACGTGTCAATGGCAGTATGTATCCCCTTTTCCTTGCAAAGTGAGAAAAGTTCAAACAAAAACTCCGCCTGTAAAAGCGGTTCACCGCCTGAAACGGTAATTCCGCCATCATCACCGAAATAGTTTTTATAACGCAAAACCTTGCTTACAATTTCTTCTGCGGACATTTCCCCTCCGCCGTCAATGCTTTGCGTATCGGGGTTATGACAGTAACCGCATTTAAGGTTGCACCCCTGCATAAAAACAACAAAGCGTACGCCCGGTCCGTCCAAAGTTCCCATACTCTGACAGGAATGTACTTTTCCGTTCATACGCTTCATCCTTTCAATTACATAGCATCGTGGAAAGTTCTGCTTATAACTTCCTTCTGCTGTTCTCTGGAAAGCTTGTGGAAGTTAACCGCATAACCCGAAACCCTGATAGTAAGGTTCGGATATTTATCGGGGTCTTCATAAGCTTCCATAAGTTTTTCCTTATTAAGCACGTTTACGTTGATGTGATGTGCCATCTGTCTGAAATAGCCGTTTAACACGTCAACCAAGTTTACAATACGTTCAACGTCACTGTTGCCCAAAGCATCGGGAGTAATTGAGAAGGTATTGGAAATACCGTCACGGCAACATTCGTAAGGCATTTTTGCAACAGAGTTGAGAGATGCAAGTGCTCCGTTTGTTTCACGATTATGCATGGGGTTTGCACCCGGAGCAAAGGCTTCGCCTTTCTTTCTGCCGTCGGGAGTTGCACCCGTCTTTTTACCGTAAACCACGTTAGAAGTAATGGTGAGAGCAGAAAGAGTGTGTTTTGCATTTCTGTAAGTCGGAGTTTTTTCAAGCTCTTTTGAAACAGAAACAAGCATATCTTTTGCGATATCGTCGACTCTGTCGTCGTCGTTTCCGTATTTGGGGAAATCACCTTCGGTTTCGAAGTCTTCGATATAGCCGTCATCGTCTCTTATAACCTTTACTTTGCCATATTTAATAGCAGAAAGTGAGTCGGCAATTACAGAAAGTCCTGCCACGCCAAATGCCATAAAGCGTTCAACGTCGGTATCGTGAAGTGCCATCTGGAGCTTTTCGTAAGCGTATTTATCGTGCATATAATGGATAACGTTCATTGTGTTAACGTACAAGTTGCAAAGCCATTTAAGATACTTTTTAAAACGTTTCATTACTGCATCGTAATCTAAAACTTCGTCGGAATAAACTTCGTCACGTGGTCCTAAATCAAAGCCTGTCATCAAATCGTGACCACCATTTAATGCAAGGAGCAAAAGCTTAGGAAGATTACATCTCGCACCGAAGAACTGCATCTGTTTTCCGACCTTCATAGCAGATACGCAACATGCAATAGCATAATCGTCGCCATAGGTGGGACGCATCACGTCGTCGTTTTCGTACTGAATAGAGTCGGTATCAATAGAAACCTTTGCACAGAATCTCTTGAAGTTTTCAGGAAGCTTGTCTGCCCAAAGCACTGTAAGATTAGGCTCGGGAGCAGAACCTAAAGTATAGAGGGTGTTAAGCATTCTGAAGGAGTTTTTGGTTACAAGGGGTTTACCGTCTTCAGTCATACCGCCGACACATTCTGTAATCCACATCGGGTCACCGCCGAAAAGCTCGTTATACTCGGGAGTACGAAGATGTCTTGCCATACGGAGTTTCATAACGAAATCATCCATAAGCTCCTGAGCTTCTTCCTCGGTGAGGACACCCGCTTTAATATCTCTTTCAATATAAATATCAAGGAAGGTACTTACTCTGCCGAGTGACATAGCGGCACCATTTTGTTCCTTGATAGCTCCAAGGTAAGCAAAATAAGTCCACTGAATAGCTTCCTTTGCGTTGGATGCAGGTTTCGAGATATCATAGCCGTACATCTCTGCCATTTCCTTAAGCTTATCAAGAAAGTCAATCTGGCGGAAAAGTTCTTCCAGAATACGGATATTTTCTTCCGACATCGGAAGTTTTCCTTTATCAGCCTTATCTTTGATTTTAGCTTCTTTCAAAACGTCAACGCCGTAAAGTGCCACTCTGCGGTAGTCACCGATAATTCTTCCTCTGCCGTAAGCATCGGGAAGGCCCGTGATAATACCAATTTTTCTTGCGGCGCGCATTTCATCTGTATAAACTCTGAAAACACCGTCGTTATGGGTTGTGCGGTAAACGAAGTCGTCTTCGATTTTCTGTGACATCTTATAACCGTATGCTTCACAGGCATTTCTTGCCATTCGGATACCACCGAAAGGATTGACACCGCGTTTTAAGGGACGGTTTGTCTGCAAACCAACTATAAGCTCATTTTCCTTGTCAAGATAACCGGGCTTATAGTTTGTAAGCGAAGTAACTGTTGTGGTATCGATATCAAGTACACCGCCAAATTCCTTTTCTACTTTCAAAAGAGTATTGAATTTGTCCATAAGTGCGTCTGTTCTGGGGGTTGAGGAAGCAAGGAAACTATCGTCTCCCGTGTAGCAGGTATAGTTATTGAGGATAAAATCTCTTACGTCAATTTTGTCCTGCCATCTGGATTTTTTAAATCCGTGCCACTGTTCAAATTTCATTTATTAACACACCTTTCTGAAAAGTAGTATATTCAAAACAACAAGGCAGTCCTATGCTATTTGCATAAAACTGCCCAGACGGTCGGCTTTTATTCTCTGTACTTCCTTGTGGTTATCCACAAAATCCGTCAGTCGTACAAAGAGTTATTGACTGCTTGTCGATTATTTTTTCTGTCCGAAAAGACAGTTTGAATGTATACTTTTTTTGTTTATATTTATTATACTCTTTTAAATGCAATTTGTCAAGATAATTTTTCAAAAAATTTTAGTTGAATATTGAATATTTTTATAGTAAAATATAATAAATAAAAAGGAGATGAAAATATGCTTCACAATATTGTAAGTAAAATAGTAGAATATGCAATTATTCTTTTTGAATTAACGGGTGTAATCATAATAATAGTTTCGGGTGTCAAAGCGGTTATCAGTTATATAAAAAAAGACGCCCTGACGCGTTTAAAACTTGCGCAGGGTATGGCAACCGCCCTTGAGTTCAAGCTTGGCAGTGAGATTTTAAGAACGGTTATAGTCCGTGACCTTTCTGAAATTTTAATTGTTGCGGCAATTATCGCTTTACGCGCGGCACTCACCTTCTTAATCCACTGGGAAATCAAAACCGAAGATAAAAAAAGCGACCGCCCGTAACGAGCGGTCAAAAAATTGGGAAAGGGTAAAGGAGTTGCTGCAGGCGTAACCGCCTTGATTACAATATAACATATCCTTTTTAAAAAATTTGTCGAAATATGAAAACTTCAAAAAATAAAAGCCCTGAATTTTCAGGGCTTTACTTTTTTACTTAATTAGTAAATTACGGGAGCTGTGTCACCGTTTTTCATATTTTCTGCCAAAGCCAAAACGAGTTCTTTGAAGCCGTCGGAAGAATGTGTAGCACCTGCTACTGTGTCAACCTTAGCTGCGTCCTGTTTTGCGATAAGGTCAGCTTCGAGTGCATCAGCTGTAGCTGCGGGATATGTTTCAAAACCTGCACCTGTGTAAGCTTCTTTGTAAGCTTCGTCTTCTGTTTTCTTGTGGCCGTCTTCTACGTTAAGAGAATCGTATTCAACAGCAGTGATTTTGCCGCCCTCAACTGTTACGTCAACATATTCTTTCCAGCCGTGATCGTCAAATTCAGCACGTTCAATGTGGTAAGTACCATCTTTGAGAGTAGCTGCTTCTTCTTTAGCACCGCAGGAAGCAAATGTGAGCAATGTGATTGCTGCAAGGATAATAGCTAAAAACTTTTTCATAAAAATTTCTCCTTTCGAATTAAGGTTTAAAACCTTTATTACATTATAACCTATATTTTACAGTTTGTCCAGTATTTAACAATATTTTTAAAAATTTAACATTTTCACCAAAAACACTGCCGTTATCTGTTATTTTTGTTTGTATTTTTCTGGTTTTCCTTGACAAGACTTTATAAAAATAATATCATAGTATATGTTGGGAAGTTGGGTCTTTAAGTAGTATTCCCACAATTTTTAAAGTATATTTATCATTATTCAGAAAGATGTGATTTTAATAAAGAAGTCATTTAGTTTTCTGCTTATTCTATTGACGGTGTGTATTCTTTCTTCCTGCGACGTTGCGCCCGTTTCTTCGGATATTTTCGTAATGGATACGGTAATGAGTCAGACTGTCTACTCAAAAGATGCAAAAGACGTTATAAATAAAACCGAAAGCATCATTAAAAATCTTGAAAACACATATTCCGCATATAAAGAAAATTCTCTTGCAGACAAGATAAACAAACAGTCAGGCGTATCACCCGTTAAGGTTTCACCCGATGAATTTGAAATCATTAAAAGGTGCTATGACTTTTCGGATAAGACAAACGGACTTTTTGACCTCACCGTAGCGCCCCTTACAAAGCTCTGGAACATTACGGGTGAAAATCCGAAGGTTCCCGAAAAAGAAAAAATCGAAAACGCAAGAGCACTTATAGATTATAAAAACCTGATACTCGATGAAGAAAATCTCACAGTTTTCCTCACAAAAAAGGGCGCAGAACTTGACTTTGGTGCTACTGTAAAGGGATTTGCCGTACAACAGATTTTGGAATATTATCAGCAAAGTAACGTCCAGGGTGCCGTCGTATCACTCGGCGGTAACGTGGCTGTCTGCGGTGATAAAAACGGCGTGCCTTTCAAAGTAGGGTTGAGAGATCCTAAAAAAGGCTCTGCAGACTATTTTGCAATACTTGAAAGTAAGGATCAGGTTATCTCGACTTCAGGCGGATATGAGCGCTTCTTTGAAAGTGACGGTATTATCTACCACCACATTTTAGACCCGAGAACGGGATTTCCGTGCGACTCCGATTTGCTTTCCGTTTCAGTAATCTCACAAGACGGTCTTTTATCTGACTTCCTTTCCACCTGTTTTTATATGGTGGGAAAAGAAGAAGTTAAAAAGCATTTAAATGAAGAGAAATTTTCACTCGTTGCAATTGATAAGGAAAACAACGTATATATTTCTCCCGCGCTTGAAGGGGAAATTACTCTTTTAGATGAAAGCGGGTACAAATATGTTCGCTAAGAAAAAAGACTTCATTATAATAGCAGTAATTGTGCTTGTAGCTTTTATAGCTTTGGCAATGATTAAATTTTTTCCAAAATCCACAGCCGACACAGCGGTTATAAAATACGACGGCAAGGTAGTAAAAGAGGTTTCTTTAAACGTTGACACAGAGTTTTCTTTAAAAGAAGACCCGACCGTTAAATTTAAGGTGCAAAACGGTAAAATTTCTTTTATTGATGCTACCTGTCCCGACAAGATTTGTCAAAATACGGGGTTTATCTCAAAAACGGGTCAGTCCGCCGTATGCTTACCTAAAAAAACTGTTTTGCAATTAAAAGGCTCAAAAAACGAGATTGACGTTGTTGCAAACTGACGAAAGAAGGGGAAAAAACTGAACACAAAAAAACTCACGGGTAACGCAATGCTTTTATGCCTTGCAATTGTTTTCAGTTTCATTGAAAATATGATTCCCCCACTCCCCGCACTCCCTCCTGGAGTAAAGCTCGGACTTTCAAACATCGTCACTATTTACTGTATTTTCTTTACGGGCACTAAAAGTGCACTGGGAATTTCCTCACTCAAATCGGTTTTCGTATTGCTGACAAGAGGATTTTCCGCAGGTATATTAAGTTTTTTTGGCGGCATTCTTTCGGTTATAATGATGTCACTTTTTAAAAGAAAGAATCCCCGCTACCTTATTTTAAGTATTATTGGCGCAATAAGCCATAATATAGGACAACTTATGGTTTCCGCAATCCTTTTTAAAACAACAAGCGTCTTTTATTACCTCCCCGTTTTAATTATTTCGGGCGTTGTAATGGGGTCTGTGACTGCGACTCTTATGAAAGTGCTTATTCCCGCTTTAAAAAGAATTTCACAGAAAGGATAAATTTTGTTATGCGAAATCTTAACGGAATCAAACTCGCACATCACAAAAAATCAAAAGACATGGCGACGGTAGAAATCCCGTTGCCAAAAGTGGTCAAAATCCCGATGCTTCAGCATATGGGAGCACCTTGCCGACCTTTGGTAAACGTAGGTGACACGGTAAAGGTGGGTCAGCTTATCGGCGACTGTGAAGAAGCTTTCTCTGTACCGATTCACAGCTCGGTATCGGGTACTGTTACTGCAATCGAAAACTATCTTGCTTACTCAGGCAAGACGGAAAAGAGAGTAGTTATCGAGGTTTCCGAAACGCAGGAATACGAGGACTTCACTCCCCAGCCTGTTTTTGACCAGAATTCTTTGGTTAAAGCTGCAAGACTTTCGGGTATCGCAGGTCTTGGCGGTGCGGGTTTCCCCACTCATATAAAGCTTAACTGCAAAAATCCCGAAAACATCACTACTCTCGTGATAAACGGTGCCGAATGTGAGCCTTTCCTCACTTCCGACTACCGTGAAATGATTGAGAACACTGACGACATCATCGGCGGTATCAAAGAAGTTATGCGTTGCCTTAATATTCCCAAATGTATTATCGGTATCGAGGACAATAAAAAGGATGCTATCGTACTTTTAAGAGAAAAACTCAAAGGTGAAAATATTGAAGTATACTCTTTGAAGAGCACTTATCCTCAGGGCGCTGAAAAAATCCTCATCTATCAGTCCACAGGCATTGTGATTGAAGAAGGCGAAATTCCTGCCGATAAGGGCATTATCGTGATGAATATCACAACTGTCGCAGAGCTTTACAGATTTATCCGCACGGGTAAGCCTCTGACTCACAAACGTGTCACCGTTGACGGAAACTACGTTACAAAGCCTATGAATCTCCGCGTACCGATAGGTACTTCAATCGAATACATCTTAGACTATGCAGGTATCGACAAAGATAAGGCAGATAAGGTTCTGCTCGGCGGTCCTATGATGGGTGTTGCAGTTTACGACCCTGAAACTCCCATTATGAAAAACACCAACGGTATTGTGGTGCTTAAAGACCCTCATCTCAGATATAAAGTTTCACAGACCTTGCGTACAATTTTACCCGCAGCAAACATAAGAGGTACCGATAAAATCGAGGATGCTTCACAAAGCCCCAACACAACCGTTGTAGGTGACTTGTTAGCTCTTCCCAAAACTGCTTGTATCCGTTGCGGCAAATGCGTATACGTTTGTCCCGTTGACCTTATGCCTGCAGCTCTTGAGAGAGCATATATGAAACGTGACCTTGAAAAGCTCAGCGAACTTAAAGTAAACCTTTGCATTAACTGTGGATGTTGTTCCTATATCTGCCCCGCACGCAGAAACTTGGCACAGAAAAACCAACTTGCAAAAGATTTGCTCAAAAATAAAAAGTAAGGAGGTAACAAGTTATGAAAGATTTAATCGTATCCCCCTCTCCGCATCTCAGAAGCGGAAACTCAACACAGAAAATTATGCTTGACGTAATCATAGCGTTACTTCCCGCATTTGTAGCATCAATCATCGTCTTTGGCGGCAGAGCGGCTTTTCTTACAGTATTCTGTTCTGTAAGCTGTGTGGTTTTTGAATACCTCTCAAGACTTATGATGAAACGCACCCAGACAGTTTCCGACTTAAGTGCCGTTGTAACAGGTATGCTTCTTGCTATGAATTTACCCGTTACAATTCCTCTTTGGATTGCACTTTTTGGTTCATTCGTTGCAATCGTAGTGGTAAAACAACTTTTTGGCGGTATCGGACAGAACTTTGCAAACCCCGCTATTGCGGCAAGAGTTATTTTACTTGCTTCCTTCTCAGGACAGATGACTCGCTTTACTGCTCCTTTTGACCACTCAGGCGTTGACGCTGTGGTAACTGCCACTCCTTTGACACAACTTGCAAACGGTGGAGAAGTTCCCACTTTACTCGAAATGTTTCTTGGTGCAAAAGGCGGTTGCATCGGTGAAGTAAGCTGCCTTGCACTTTTAATCGGTGGCATTTACCTCGTTGCACGTAAAGTTATAAGTCCTATCACTCCCGTAGTATTTATAGGCACGGTGTTCCTCGGAAGCTTCTTACTCGGACAGAATCCTTTATATCAGATTTGCTCTGGCGGTCTTTTTATAGGCGCTATCTTTATGGCAACCGACTATGCAACCTCTCCTATCACAAAATGGGGTAAATTCTACTTCGCACTCGGTTGTGGTATCATAACGGTTCTTATCCGTTTCTACGGCGGATATCCCGAAGGCGTATCCTTTGCAATACTTCTTATGAATATCTTGACTCCTCAGATTGAAAAGCTCACAACGAGAACTCCCGTAGGTGTTAAGGTTAAAGACCCCAAAAAGCTTAAAATCAAAAAGATAGTTTTAAGGGTTATCGGTATTGTTCTGGTGATTTTGGTAGCTCTCTGGACGGCACTTACACTCTTTAACACAAGCTCTGAATACGAAGAAAACCTTAAAGAAGCTTTGCCTCTGGGAGATAAATTCGAGCTTACAGAAACTTCTTCTGAAGAAATTCTTTACGCTTATAAATCCGAAAGCGGTGTTGCTATCGTTATAAACTCTCAGGGTTATAACAAACAAACCCCCATCGAGATGATGGTAGGCTTTAATCCTGAAGGAGAAGTTCAGGGAATTTCCATTATAAACCATCACGAAACCGAAGGCTTAGGCTCAAAAGTATTTGAAAACACAGGCTTTATTTTTGCTGCAAAAACTGACCCCTACGGTGCTGACGTTGTAGCAAACGCTACCTTCACTTCCGAAGGCGTTAAAAACGGCATTATAAAAGCAACTGAGCTTTTCAATTCGGTTAAATCCGAAATTTTAGGATAAGGGGGATATAAAAATGAAAGTATGGACTCAGATAATAAAACCTACCCTTGTTCTTATCATAGTATGTGCAGTAATTTCTGCCGCACTTGCTCTGACTTACAACCTTACGGGTGTTGCAAATCTCGGAAAAGGATATTCCGCTGATGAGCTTAAAGAATTTTCTGCAAACGCTTTACCCGAAGCTGACACGCTCACACAAATTACCCCTTCATTCGAAGATGAAAACCTCGTTTTGGCATACAAAGCTGAAAACGATGCCGGTATGGGTATCATCGTAAAAGGAAAGGGTTATAATTCCGAAGGTATTACTATGATGGTAGGTATAAACCCCGAAGGAGAAGTTCAGGGTATTCATATTATTTCCCATCTTGAAACGTCCGGTATCGGTGACAAGGTTGCCAACAACGAAGCAGAATACCTTAAAAACTTTAAAGGCAACACCAAAGATAACGTTTCCGCCGATATTGTAGCAGGTGCAACCCGTACCTCAAACGGTATCATTGACGGCGTTAAAAAAGCTACTGAACTCTTTGAAAAACTTAAAACGGAGGTGGAGTAAATGAGCTGGTTTAAAGAATTTTTCAAAGGCATTATCAAAGAAAACCCGGTACTCGTTATGTTACTCGGTACCTGCCCTACTCTGGCACTTACTTCCTCCGCTTCAAACGCAATTGGTATGGGTGTTGCAACAACCTTTGTACTTTTAGGGTCAAGTATCGTAATCTCACTTCTTAAAAAGGTTATCCCAAACGAGGTAAGACTTCCTGCATTTATCGTAATCATCGCAGGTTTTGTAACAATCGTTGGATTCCTTTTGCAGGTGTACGTTCCCGACCTTTACAGTACACTCGGCGTATTCTTATCCCTTATTACCGTAAACTGTATTATTTTAGGCCGTGCCGAAGCTTTTGCAAGTAAAAACTCTGTCGGCAAATCCATCGCCGACGCTCTCGGTATGGGTGTTGGATTTACACTTGCCCTTTTCCTTATGGGTACGATAAGAGAAATCTTCGGTATGAACACCTTCTTCGGAATGGACGTGTCTATGGGCTTTTTGCAGCCGATAGGACTCTTCATCACCCCCGCAGGCGGATTTATGGTGTTCGGATTTTTGGTTGCAGTTGCAAACAAACTCTCAGGCTACAAGATTTCAAAGAAAAAAGGCTGTGCTTCCTGTCCCTCAAGAGGACTTTGCCACAAAGATGAGGAGGTACAGTAATGAAAGAGATTTTAACTATCTTAATCAGTGCAATTTTGGTTGACAACTTCGTTCTTTCAAAATTTATGGGAATTTGTCCGTTTATCGGCGTTTCCAAGAAAACCTCGTCTGCTATGGGTATGAGCGTTGCCGTTACCTTCGTTATGGTTATGTCCACGGCACTTACTCACCCCATCTACACTTATATTCTTGCTCCTAACGGACTTGAATATCTTAAAACAATGACTTTTATTCTGATTATCGCACTTTTCGTTCAGCTTGTAGAAATCATTGTAAAACGCTTCGTTCCCCCACTTTACAAATCACTCGGCATTTATCTGCCCCTTATCACAACAAACTGTGCCGTTTTAGGTGTTACAATTTTAAACATCGACAACAGCTATAACTTCGTACAGAGTATTGTAAACGCTCTGGGTGCAGGTATCGGTTTTACCGTTGCTTTGCTCCTCTTCTCTGGTGTCAGAGAACGTATCGACAATGCCGACGTTCCCGAAATGTTCAAGGGTATCCCCTCGGCACTTATTGCCGCAGGTATCGTTTCCGTTTCCTTTATGGGATTTTCGGGTATTGTTGAAAACCTCTTTAAATAGGAGAAATAAACTATGGAATATTTATTGCCAATTATAATTTTCGTGGCACTCGGACTTTTAGCAGGACTTTTGCTTTCGGTTTTCTCAAAAATCTTTTCGGTTGAAAAAGATGAGAGAATAGACCAAATCAAAGACTCTTTGCCGAATGCCAACTGCGGTGCCTGTGGATATTCAGGTTGTGAAGCTTATGCTTCGGCAATCGTAACTGACGGTGCAAAAACCAACCTCTGTATCCCCGGTGGTGACAAGACGTCTAAAAAAATCAGTGAGATTATGGGTGTAGCTTTTGAAGACGTCATCGAAAGGAAAGCAGTGGTACGTTGCGACGGAAGATGTAACGTAACCAAGGATAAATACATCTACTACGGTTCAATGTCCTGTGCCGCTTCCAATACCTTCTACAGTGGTAAAAAGGAATGCACTTCAGGTTGCCTTGGACTTGGTGACTGTATCAAGGTTTGTAAATTCGGTGCTATCAGCATTAAAGACAACGTTGCGGTTATCGACCGCGAAAAATGTACAGGTTGCGGAATGTGTGAAAATGCTTGTCCCAATAACCTTATTGCTGTAACTGACGAGAAAAAAGACGTTGAAATCATCTGCCAGAGCCACTTCAATGCAAAAGAAACTCTCAAAATGTGTGAAGTAGGATGTATCGGATGTAAAAAATGTGAAAAGACCTGTCCATCGGAAGCTATCACCGTCGTTGACAATCATGCAATCATCGACCACGACAAATGTACTGTATGTGGCGAATGTATCGCAGTCTGCCCAAGAAAATGTATTAAAAAACTTGCATAAACTTCCGGCGGTCAGGAATCCTGACCGCCTACTTGCGTAAAAATATATTTTGTGCTATTATATTTATTGCAAAAAAATCAGAGGTGATATAGTGCAGAAGTTAAAAAACACGCCTTTTTTCAGTTCAAAAATAACCAAAGGCATCATACTTTTCCTTTTTCCCTTTTTCATCTGCTTTACTACGGAATTCGGACATCTGCAAAGCATCAGTAACTTCTTTAACTTTGCAACCGATAAATTCGGAGTAATTATTTTTGACGCTATTTTCATAAACGCAGTTTTCTGGTTTTTAACCTTTATTATCAGCCGAACCTGGATAAGCGGTCTTGTTACATCCCTTATCTTTTTCTCCTGTACCTGCGTTGAATATTACAAGTATTACATATCAGGCGCACATTTTCTTTTTAGTGACCTTGCTATGACCAAAAACGTTGCCGATATGGCACAATTTACAAGAATACATTTTAACTTACTTTTGCTTTTGGATTTTATTCTGGTGGCACTTTACGTTATTTTGCTTTATCTTTCCGATATAAAAATCAAAAAACGAATAGTTCTAAAAGGCTCCGTTTCAGTATTCATCGTTGCATTTACAATCCTTGTAATTTGTGTCCCCGCACTCTTTTCGGGCATTTGCACCGCTTTAAAGGTTGACAACAGCTATAGTTTCAACGCCTTCTCGGACGACACGCGTTTTGACAATAATAAGTTTATCGGAAACTTTTTAGTTTCATTAAACCAACAGATTACAAACAAAGTAAAAGAACCCGAAAACTACTCCGAAGAGCTTGTAAACAGTATGCTTGAAGAGCCTGACGTCACCGTTTCGGGCAAGGCTACAAAGCCTAATATCATCTTTATTATGTCGGAATCTTTCGGTGACTTCAGACGCCTTAACGGTATGGAAGTATCAGAAGATATCTATAAAAACTTCGATAAAGCAAAAGAACTGGCTTTTGATGGTCAGGCAATAGTTCCCACCTTTGGCGGAAACACGGTTCGCACCGAGTTTGAGCTTATGTTCGGACTTCCCGTTAAATCTTTAAGGGATGCTACTATTCCCCATTCCCTTATTCCTCATGATATTGAGCTTGACACCTTTGCACAGATGTATAAGACAGAAGGCTACAATACCACCTATCTCCATCCGTTCAGTTCAAGTTTTTATGACAGAGAGGATGCGTACAGTGAATACGGATTTGACCGTCTTATCTTTATAGACGATCTCACAGTTCCTGTAAATCTCTTAAGGGATTACGTAAACGACGAAACCCTTTACCGTCAGGCAGAAGCGGTTATGGCAGAAACCGACGGTCCTGATTACATCCATATAACAACGATGCAGAATCATCAACCCTACGGTGAAGACGGCACCAATGAGGTTGATATCTATCTTGAAGGGATAAAGCTTACCTGTGACGAGCTTTTAAACTTCTTTGAAAAGCTTAAATCTTTCAAAGAGCCTACAATAGTGTTCTTTATGGGTGACCATCTCCCCTTCTTCAGTCCGGGCAACGATCTTTATCAGTCACTCGGAATAAACGCCGAAAACTGTCAGGTGCTTTACGACGAAACCTATCTTATCTACAACAATTATAACCTTTCTTACAATTCACTTCCAAAATACACGGTTTCATCGTTCTATCTGCCACATATTATCTATAACCTTTCAGGACTTAACTCAAACGATTTTAACTCAACAATTCTCTCTGCTATGGAGCTTGAACCCGTTTATTCAACTCCTTATTCCGATGAAAACTTTGAACTTCTTGACATATTAACCTACGACCGTACAATAGGAATGGGTTATTCGGACGAAGAAATAGTAAGTCCATTTGTTAAAAAATAAAATACGGCGGGAAATCCCCGCCGTATTTTTTGTTCTATTTTTAAAAAAGGTATCATACAATCACATAGAACTATTAATGTGAAAGGATGATATCCGGTGACGAATCTTACAAAAGATACTATCTGTCTTAATGAAACTGTGCTTAACACGGTAACGGAACAGGCCGTGGAGCTTGATTATCTCCTGCCCGACTATTACCCCGATATTTTTAAACTTTTAAAAACTCGCATCATTCCGAAAATCCAATCGAAAAAAACATCAGGTGGTAAGCTTTATCTGGACGGAGTTTCTCTCATCAGAGTACTGTACCTTACCGAAAACTCTACTGAAATACACTGTATTGAGCAAACTATCCCCTTTTCAAAACAACTCGATTTAAAAGGTGAATATGAAGATACCGCTATCTTCGTCACTTCTAAATGCTACTTTGTAAATGCAAGGGCAGTAAGTCCACGCCGACTCGATATAAGAGGTGGTATAAGCTGTAAAGTAATAGTAACCTGCCCTAAAGAAATACACTCTGTAAAGGGTGGCGAGGGTAACGGTATGCAGTTTCATCTCACTCCCGTTACCATATGTGATTTAAGAAAATACGCCTTCAAACAGTTCACCGTAACTGAAGAGCTTTCACTCGGAAGCACTAAAAAAGGTGTCGGTAACATTTTAAACTATCACGTAACCGCAGTACCCACCGATTATAAAATCATTTCAAACAAAATAATCTGCAAAGGTGATTTACTTATTCATCTACTCTGTATATCAAAAGAAAACGCAACACCTGAAACGCTTGATTTTTCCGTACCGATAAGCCAGATTGCAGATGTACCGGGTATCGACGAAGATTACAGTAGTTCTGTAACCTTTGACGTAGTTTCCGCGACGTTTACACCAAACGATGAAACCCTTTCTTTAAACTGTGAGTTTGTAATTAACCTTTGTTGTAACGCCGACAAAAATAAGGAAATCCTGATTGCCGACGACGTTTACTCTACTCAGTATGAGCTTTCGGCAGTTTCCTCTCAGGTTGACGTAACAAGTCATCTTTGCTCACTTAACAAAGAATATATTGTAAAGCATTCGCTTAAAACGGATACAGACGACAGTATTGCAGGTGTTTACGATGCCTTTGCCACTGTTACAGATTCAGGTATAAAGTGTGAAAACGATACCTTATCTGTAAACGGAACTTTAGAGCTTTGTGCTTTATGCTTTAAAGCCGACAATACCCCCTTTGTTCTTGAAAAAACTCTGCCGTTCGAAGTGCCTCTTGATTTCAATAACTGTAAAGACATTCACTTTACACCTGATTGTGAAGTGGTAAACTTAAGTTTTAACATCATATCGGGCGATACTTTAGAACTTCGCACTAAACTGCATACAGGCGGTAACGTTTACAAGAAAACTCCGCTCAACCTCATTACCGATATATCACCTGATGAAGAAGAAAAAAAGGTTACTCCACCCTATGCTTTGCACCTTTACTATGCTTCTCAGGGCGAGAGCTTGTGGAACATAGCAAAAAAATTCAATACCCGTATGACGGCAGTTATGGAAGAAAACTCACTCGATACAGAAATTTTGCAAGAGGATATTATGCTCCTCATTCCGGTTATTAATTAGAGAGGGCGTGATAATATGGATATTTACAACGATATCGCAAAACGAACGAAAAACGAAGTTTACATTGGTGTAGTGGGTCCTGTAAGAACGGGAAAAAGCACCTTTATCAAAAAGTTTATGGAAAATCTCGTAATCCCGAACATTGATAACGATTTTCTGCGTGAACGTGCTACCGACGAGCTTCCGCAGTCCTCGGGCGGTAAAACCATTATGACAACTGAGCCTAAGTTCATCCCCGAGGAAGCAGTTAAAATAACCCTTCCCGACAACGCATCGTTAAATGTACGCCTTATCGACTGTGTAGGATACATCGTTCCAAGCTCACTCGGGTATTTTGAAAACGAAATGCCGAGAATGGTGCGTACCCCGTGGTTTGACGAGGAAGTCCCATTTAATATGGCGGCTGAAGTCGGTACGCAAAAAGTTATCACCGACCATTCTACCTTGGGTCTTGTCATAACAACTGACGGCAGTATCACCGATATTCCGAGAGAAGAATACGAGGAAGCGGAAGAAAGAGTTATCCGTGAGCTTTCTGAAATAAATAAACCCTTTATCGTTCTTCTCAATACCGAAAACCCAAAAAGTGCCGACACCTTAAAGCTTAAAGAATATATGGAAACTAAATATCAAAAAAGAGTTTACCCCGTAAACTGTCTTGAACTGACCGAAAAAAACATAAAAGAAATACTTAAAGAATTCCTTTTTGAATTTCCCGTCAGGGAATGTAACGTAAATCTCCCCCACTGGATTATCCCGCTATCTAAAGATAACTGGCTTAAAAAGTCCGTCTTTTGTGCTGTAAAGGACGCCTTTTTTGAAGTAAGAAAAATCAGTGATATCAATGATGTATCAGAAAAAATCAAGACGTGTGAGCATATCGAAAAGACGTCAGTTGAAGATATTGATTTAGGCAGTGGTACCGTAACTCTTGATATAATCCTTAAACCACACCTATTCTATAAAATTTTAGGTGAAATGACGGGACTTGAGATTGAAAACGAAGCGTCGTTAATGCCCTGTATGACGGAACTTGCTCACTGCAAACGCGAGTACGACAAACTAAAAGGTGCACTCGATGAAGTAACGGCAACCGGCTACGGAATAGTAATGCCCTCTATGGATGAGCTTTCTTTAGAAGAACCTGAAATCGTAAAACAAGGTGGTAAATATGGTGTAAAACTCCGTGCCTCCGCCCCCAGTATCCATATGATGCGTGCCGACATTCAGACCGAAGTAAGCCCCATCGTCGGCAGTGAAAAGCAGTCCGAAGAGCTTATAATGTTCCTTTTAAAAGAATTCGAGGAAAACCCGAAAAAGATCTGGGAATCCAACATTTTCGGCAAATCCCTCCACGAGCTTGTAAACGAAGGACTACACAACAAGCTTTACAGAATGCCCACTGATGCCCGTATGAAACTTCAGGAAACGATAGAACGTATCATCAACGAAGGTTGCAGCGGACTTGTATGTCTTATACTTTAACCAAAAAACGCAGAGATTTTCTCTGCGTTTTTGTTATCGTATGACTTGACTAAACCTCCAAAAACATCTATACTATTAATGATTGATTGTTTAAAGGAGGAGCATCTTTGTTAACGCTTCAGAACATCTCCTGGAAATTACCCGACGGAGAAGAAATTTTAAAAGACATCTCCCTCACCGTAAAACCCGGTAAACTCACAGTAGTTACAGGTCCCAACGGTGGAGGAAAAACTTCCCTTGCTAAGATTATCGCAGGTATCGAAATCCCCTCAGGCGGTAAAATTCTTTTCAAAGGCGAAGATATAACAAACCTTGACGTTACCGAAAGAGCAAAGAAAGGAATAAGCTACGCTTTTCAGCAGCCCGTTCGTTTTAAAGGTCTTACTGTACGTGACCTCTTGAAGCTTTCGGCAGGTGACAAGCTTAAGGATTCCGATTTCTGTGACCTTTTAGGCAGTGTAGGACTCTGCACACGCGATTATATCAACCGCGAGGTTAATGCCAGTCTTTCGGGTGGCGAAATCAAACGTATCGAAATTGCAACCGTTTTAGTCCGTGACACCGAGCTTTCGGTATTTGACGAACCCGAAGCAGGTATTGACTTATGGAGCTTTTCGGGTCTTATCGACGTTTTCGAAAAACAGAAAGCTAAAAAGAACCGTTCGATGCTCGTTATCTCCCATCAGGAGAGAATTCTTAACATTGCCGATGAAATCATCGTAATTGCTGACGGCAAGGTAAGAACTCAGGGACCTAAGGACGAAATCCTCCCCACCCTTTTAAAGGGCGAGAAGGCAAACTACTGTCCTTTAAACAAGGAGGCGTAATATGAACAACGTTACAGAACAACTCCTTAAGATGATTTCCGACTTTGACGGCGAATTCAAAGGTGCTTACAACATCCGCGAGGACGGAGGTTGTGCTGCAAGACAGTCGACTGAAAATATCAGTATTGAGTCAAAAGAAGATGCCCCGGGTCTTGTTATTAAGGTTAAACCCGACACTAAAAACGAAAAAGTTTTCATCCCCGCCTGCGTTACCAAAGGCGGCATTGACGATTTGGTTTACAACGATTTTTACATCGGTGAGAATGCAGATATCGAAATTCAGGCAGGTTGCGGTGTCCACAATGAGGAGGACGCAGATGCAAGACATAACGGTATTCACCGTTTCTTCTTAGGCAAAGGTGCAAAAGCACTTTACGTTGAAAAGCATATCGGTACGGGCGAAAGCAAGGGTAAAAAACGCATCGACCCCATCACCGAAATTTTCCTTGAAGAAGGTGCTGTCTTAGAGATGGAAACCACCCAGATAGGTGGCGTTGACTCAACCGACAGAAAGACAAACGCCGTTTTGAAAGAAAACGCAAAGCTTATCATTCACGAAAACCTTCTGACTGAATTTGAGCAGGTGGCAAAGAGTGATTTCAACGTATTGATGAATGGTGACGATTCCTCTGTTGACCTTATCTCAAGAAGTGTTGCAAGGGATACCTCCCACCAGGAATATCATTCCAAAATAAGCGGTAACACCCGTTGTACAGGTCATTCCGAATGCGATGCAATTTTAGTGGGCAACGGCACTGTAAACGCTGTTCCCGAGCTTTTCGCAGGACATATTGATGCGTCACTTATCCACGAAGCCGCAATCGGTAAAATCGCAGGAGAACAGATCTTAAAGCTTAAAACTTTAGGTCTTACCGACGAAGAAGCCGAACAGAAAATTATCGAAGGCTTCTTAAAAGCATAAAATTTTACAAAATGTAGGGGACGGCATCCTCGACGTCCCTAAAAACTCCCTTATTAAAGGGAGTTTTTTCTTTACTAACAACAAAACTTATGCTACAATGTAAGCAAAAGGAGGCGCCTTTATGCAAGACAGTTATGTAGGTGATATCGGTGATTACGGCAAATATGGTTTACTCCGTGAAATCTGTGCAAAACCATTGTCTTTAGCAGTAAATTGGTACAAAGTCAATCCTCAAAAGTTCAGTAAACAAGATGATGGGAAATATATAAATTATTTATCTATGCCGCAAATATACAGAGAATATGACTCATTGCTATTTGACTCTTTACATAAGATTGTCTGTATCGAAAACAATCGCCACATTAAACGGATTGAAGATGAAAACTTATTTAATGCCATATATTTTTCAAAGGAAATCGACAAAAGCAGACCGGAATGGCACCTTAATGCTTTGGAACAAACAGAAGGGGCATCTGTAGTTTTTCTGGATCCTGATAATGGACTTGAAACCTTAAAAATGCATCTTTCAAATTCTGCTACCCCAAAACATGTAAAGTGGTCCGAATTAAAAGGCTACTACCAAAGAGGGCAGAATGTAATTCTATATCAACACCGACCTCAAATGACAAAGAAGGAAAAGTGTATAGAAACTGTTATGCAATTTCAAAAAGATTATTTATCAGCAGATTATGTGAAACTATTAGAATTTCCAAAATATACGAATCGTTTTTATTTTATGTTTCTACACAAGGATTATAAAAAAGTCTTTGAAGATATCTGTTTTTCGATGGTGCAAAAATGGGGTAAAGACGACTTTTGCCGTGAAATTATTTTAGAATAAACAGGCATATTCTATTCGCAGTTTAAAGGAGCTGATTTTATGAAGAAAATTATAGCATTGATTACACTCACTCTCACACTTTTATCCTCTTGCAACAAACCCGATATGACAATTAAAAACGCAACCTTAATCGATACGTCACAGGTTAATAAAATCTCCACCCTTTTGGACGACAAACTCATCGCATACCGCTATATAGGTGATAAGTTGTTTACCCGTTGGCATATCGGAATATCGTCAGGTCCCGAAGAAGAAATAGACCAATATGTACACGAATTGGGCTATATCGACTGTAACGATAATACCTTTGTAAAAGTCGCAGAAGTTTTACCCATAGATGAAGTGGGATGTAATATTTCTGCGGACAGAAACTTCATCTATTACACTTACAACGAATACCCAGAAGGCACTCCCTACCCCAAAACCTACGAGGAACAGCGCGCTCTTCTTTTTAACACCCCAACCACAGTTTTACAGTATAACGTTAAAACGGGTGAAGTGAAAACCCTCACTGTAGAAAACTATTCAGGTAACACTTTACCTATGGAAAACGAAACCGCCGTGATGAACAGTTTCAGATACTCCGCAGGCGATTTGCCCGAAAAAGAGTACGTCACCTACCTCGACTTTAAAAACGGCACCAGCAAGGTGTTGTACAGTAAAGATGATAAAAAAGAACTTGAATATTCCCTTTTAGAAGCAGGACAAAGATATATATTTGTTTATTCATTGAGAAATAAGGACGTTACCCCATTTGTAAAAATCATCGATACCCACGATTTTTCCGAAAAGGTTGTAGATGTTTCAGGCATAGTAAAGGATGATGAATATTTCCATAGAAACATCAAAAACGATACCTTTTTCCTTTACTCTGATACTGACGGAAAATATGGTCCTATTTATAAATTCTCCCCCGAAAACGATTTTGAAATAGACGAAGGTAAATTATCTGAAATTGAAGAATTTCATACCTATGTTTCTAATACAGTTGGATATGAACCCGGTGAAACAAGAGGAAAGTATTTCCAGATAGAAAACTTTATCACCGGAGAAAGAACAATTCTTGATATAGATATTGATGGTTTCGTCCCACCAATTTTAACCCAAGGAACTTCCCTCTATCACACATCCGGAGAAAACTATATCCTCTATTCAGGAAATGATAAAATCTGGAGCTTCTACCCTGTTTTCAATTTACAGACAGACTTTAAATTCTATTATGTAAAAGGCGAAGAAGTATACAGAGCAATGGGAAAATAAAAAGGAATGGATTGCTCCATTCCTTTTTTAATGTGCCAACAGTTTTGAATCCTTTCTGAGTTCACGTGGGGTGAAGCCTTTGTACTTTTTAAAGGCTTTATTGAAGTTTACAGTGGTGTTGAAGCCACACTCGAGTGCTATTTCGAGCATCGTCATTTTGTTATTGGAAAGGATAAGCCTCGTCGCCTTTTCGATACGCCTTGCCGTGATGTAATCCCAAAGTGAGATACCGTTTACCTCTTTGAAAATATGCGAAAAGTAGTTGGGGCTTAAGTTTGCGATATCCGAAAGGGTCTTTAAGGTAATCTCCTCGCCGAGATGCGCGTCAATATAGTTGTAAACCGCTAAGATATTGTTCCCTTTGTCGGCGCGGATATACCCTCTGTATCCGTGGTTTCGAAGTAAATCAACCAAGATAAGGTGCAAATGTGCTTTTATGGCAAGGGAATACTGTACCCCTTCGTTTATAAGCTCGTTTTTTATCATATCGTGATGAAGCCTTAAAATTCCTGACTTATCGGCAGGAATTCTGTTTGAAAACCCGGGTGCATGATAAAAACAGAAATTTATATAGCTGTCACCAAAGCTTTCGGAAAACTCCTCACTTAAGTACCTCGGTTCAAAATGCAGATTTGTAATTGAAAGTCCGCCTTTGTCAATCTGCGTGAGTGAATGCGCCTCATTTGAAGAAAAAACAAAAACGTCCCCGGGTGCTACGGGATAAACCGCATTTTCAGTTGTATACTCCCCCGTTCCGCTGTTGACGACTGTGATTTCAAAACGGGTATGGGAGTGCCTTACGTATTCACGTACCCTCTCTTCGATATTCACGTTCCACATTTTCAAAAGCGGATTACCACTTTCAAGCAAAAGTTCACCTATAGTTTCCTGCATAATTTCACCCAAATCGTAATATAGTTTTATTTTTCAGTAAAATAATTTGCGAAATTTACCTATATGTTGTAATATAATTAGTATATATAGAAAAACAAAATATGTCAATAAGGAGAGTTTTTATGAATTACTGTTCAAACCCCTCAGATTTGCGTATCACTGATATGCGATTCGTAGACATCGACGGTGCACCCAAACGTTGCACAATTTTAAGAATCGACACAAACCAGGGCATTTCAGGTTTCGGTGAAGTGCGTGACGCGTCTTCAAAGACCTATGCGCTTATGCTCAAAAGCCGTATTTTAGGCGAAAACCCCTGTAACGTTGATAAAATCTTCCGCAAAATCAAACAGTTCGGCGGTCCTTCCCGTCAGGGCGGTGGCGTAAGCGGTATCGAAATTGCCCTCTGGGACTTGGCAGGTAAAGCGTACGGCGTCCCCCTTTATCAGCTTTTAGGCGGTAAATTCCGTGACGAAGTAAGAGTTTACTGTGATACCGACGTTGACGGCAAACACACAGGTCACGATATGGGACTTGCCCTCAAAAAGAGAATGGATATGGGCTTTACCTTCCTTAAAATGGACCTTGGTATCGGTCTTTTGCTCGACGAACCCGGTACTTTGAATGCTCCTCTTGGCTTTATCGACGATATGAAAAAGTATGCTTCTCACATCCTCAACGTTCAGGGTGGCTCTGTTACTGCTGATATGGTTCGCCATCAGAAGAGTTATTCTATCGTTACAACAGCTCACCCCCATACGGGTATCCATTTAACTGAAAAAGGTCTTGATTTCCTTGAAAATTACGTTAAAGAAGTAAGAGAAGTTATCGGATACGAAGTTCCCCTTGCTATCGACCATTTCGGTCATATCTGTGTTGAGGACTGCATCCGTTTCGCAAGACGTATGGAGCCTTACAACCTTGCATGGATTGAAGATATGGTTCCCTGGATGTACACAGACCAGTACGTTCGTCTTAAAAACTCCACAACTATCCCCGTTTGTACCGGTGAAGATATCTACCTTAAAGAAGGCTTTGAAACACTTATCAAAGCAGGTGGAGTATCTGTAATTCACCCCGATATTTTAACTTGTGGTGGTGCTTTAGAGCTTAAGAAAATCGCTGATATCGCTGACGAAAACGGCGTTGCAGTTGCCGTTCATATGGCAGAAAGCCCCGTTGCTTGTCTTGCGGCAGTACATACTGCGGCTGCTATGCATAACTGTCTTGCACTCGAATTCCATTCCGTAGACGTTCCCTGGTGGGCAGATATGGTAACAGGAATCAATAACCCCATCTTCGAAAACGGCTTTATCAAAGTTCCCGAAAAACCCGGTCTTGGCTTTGATGACTTAAACGAAGAAGTTTTGCGTGAGCATATTAACCCCAATATTCCCGGTTACTTTGAACCTACCGATGAATGGAATAAAGAATTTTCAAACGACAGAATCTGGAGCTGATTAATATGAATTTTAATGACAGAGAAAAAGTAATAGCTTTAACCCCTTTGTGGAAAGGTGAACGTCTCCCCGATGGACGACCCAAAGTCGAAGACAAATATCTTGACGCACTTTACGGTATGACACTCGAAGAAGTGTGGAAACCTATATACGTATTAGGTTATGAAAATCAGTTTGTGGGTGGCGGACTTGCTCCCCTCACCCCCTTGCATGATGACGGCAGAAAATTAGTCGGCCGTGCAGTTACCTGTACTTACTGCCCCACAAGACCTGACTTGCACGAATTGCAGTTTGCACGTGGTGCCGAAGACGGCAGAAGCGGTAACTACAACCAGTGGGTTATCGACAACCTTTACGAAAGAGACGTTGTAGTCTGCGATATGTACGATAAAATTTACAAAGGAACTTTCCTTGGCGGAAACCTCACAACTGCCGTCAAAAAACGCACCAAAACAGGCGGTGCTGTTATCTGGGGCGGTGTAAGAGACGTTGAACAGATGAAGACTGTTCCCGATGTTCAGGTTTACTACCGTGGCATCGACCCCACACCTATCCGTGAATTCGTTATGAAAGACTGGAACGATATCACTTCCTTTGGCGGTGCAGTTTGTCTCCCTGGCGACGTTGTATTCGGTGCAGGTGGCGGTGTACTCTTTATCCCCTCTCACCTTGTTGCAGACGTTGTTGAAGGTGCTGCAAAAACTCACGTAAAAGACGATTTCGGCTTTGAAATGATAGGTCAGGGCAAATTCACAACTGCGCAGATTGACAGAAACACCTGGACAGAAGAAATGCTTGATATGTTAGTTGAATGGATTAAGACTGACCCCCGTGGTGAAGAATACCGTGACCTTGACTGGTCCAAAGAATATGACCTTGCAAGGAACGGTGACCCCAACGATACACAGACAGCTCTTTAAGGAGTGATAACATGAAAACTGCATTAGTTACAGGATCGTCCCGTGGTATCGGAAGAGCAATTGCCATCCGCCTTGCAAAAGACGGATTTAAAGTAATTGTCCACGCCGCAGGAAACGTTGCAAAAGCAGAAGAAACAAAAAAAATAATTGAAGAAAACGGTGGCGTTGCAGAAATTGTAATGTGCAATCTCTGTGACGTTTGCGAAACTAAAAAGCTCATTGAAAAAACGGGTGACGTTGACGTTTTGGTGCTTAATGCATCACTTCAGTACAAAACCCCGTGGAAAGATATTACCGTTGAGGCTTGTTATGAGCAACTTAACTGCAATTTCATTTCCTCGATGATTTTAATTCAGCAAGTTGTTCCCTATATGACCAAAAATCACTGGGGCAGAGTTATAACAATTGGCTCTGTTCAGGAAGCAAAACCGCATCCCGATATGCTTGTCTACTCCGCTTCAAAAGCTGCACAGACAAACCTTGTAAAGAGTTTATCTTTACAGCTTGCAAAAGACGGTATTACGGTCAACAACGTGGCACCAGGTGTAATTTACACCGACAGAAACGTTGATGCCCTTTCTGACCCTGAATATGCTAAAAAGGTCACCGATTCCATCCCTGTCGGCTTCTACGGAACCCCCGAAGACTGCGAAGGAATCGTGTCACTCCTCTGCTCGGAAGAAGGCAGATATATCACAGGTCAGAGTATATACGTTGACGGAGGAAAAAGTCTATGAAAATAAGATGGATAGGTCAGAGTGGTTATATCCTTAATACCGATAAAACCGAAATTATAATTGACCCATATCTTTCTGACGTTGTAAACCGCGTTGCGAACCGTCCAAGACTCGTTGACCCACCAATAAATCCTGCTGACATCAAATCCAATGCAGTTATCTGCACCCATGACCATCTTGACCATCTTGACCCCGATGCAATCGAAAAGATGTATAGAAATCTTACCTTCATCACCACGAAGGAAGGTAAAGAGAAATTAAACGGTATGGGCTTTGACAACGTTTTTACTTTACAGGTCGGGAAGTCAGTAATCGTCGGAGATTTTACCATCACCGCCGTTTATGCAAATCATACAGTTGAAGCTTTCGGACTTATTATAAAAGCAGAGGGAAATACCCTTTATTTCAGTGGTGACACCCTCTTTGACAAACAACTTTATAAAATTCAGAAGTATTCACCCGATATAACTTTTATCTGCATCAATGGTAAACTCGGTAATATGAACTACGAAGAAGCTGCAGTAACTGCAAAGATTATCGGTGCAAAAATTAACGTTCCCACTCATTACGGAATGTTTGCTTCAAACACAGAAGACCCCGAAAACTTCACAAACCTTGTTGATAACGGCTTTATTATGGAATTTAACAAGGAATATACTATCAAAGAAACTCATCTTGAATGGGAGTAATTTATGGAAAGACGCAAAGTTTTAGAGCTTTTTGAAGCTCAGAAAGATATGTGGGAAAGTCGCGCCCAGGATGGTATTGAAAACTACCGCAAGGGATTTGCAAATATCACTGTAAAAGACAAAGACGGTAACCCCGTAAAGGCTAAAATCAAAGCTTCACAAAAATCCCACGAGTTTAGGTTCGGTGCAAATATCTTTATGCTTGACGAGCTCGAAACTGACGAAAAGAATAACCTTTACAAAAAGTATTTTAAAGAAACCTTCAATATGGCAACTCTCCCCTTTTACTGGAAAGATGTTGAACCGACAAAAGGCAACACAAGATACGAAAAAGACTCCCCAAAGGTTTACCGCAGACCCGCTATCGACCTTTGTATGGAGTTTTGTGAAGAAAACGGTATCGAGCCCCGTGAACACGCTTTAGCTTATGAGCAGTTTTTCCCAAACTGGCTTTCAGACAAGCCCGTCAAAGAAGTTAAAGAACTTTTGGAAAAGCGTTACAAAGAAATTGCCGACCGTTACAAGGACAAAATCCATACCATTGAAGTTACAAACGAAATGGACTGGGAAGACGGCAAAACCGCCTTTTACGATGACCCCGATTTCCTTTTGTGGTGTTATAAAATGGCTGAAAAGTATTTCCCCGATAATCAGCTTGTAGTAAATGATGCTACTCACTTAGCGTGGATTGACCGCACAAGATATCAGGATAAATACTACGCTTATATTGAAAACACCCTCTTAAAAGGTGGCAGAATTGATGCTATCGGTATGCAGTACCATATGTTTTTCAGACGTGAAAAGGAGTACGATGAAACCCGTAAAACCTATTCACCCAAAGAACTTTATGCGCATATGGATATGTATTCTGAGTTTAATAAGCCTTTGCAGATTACAGAAATCACAATCCCCGCCTACTCAAACGATAAAGATGATGAAAAAATTCAGGCAGAGCTTCTCGAGATGCTCTATACTATCTGGTTTTCTCATCCTGCCGTCGAGCAGATTATCTACTGGAACCTCATCGACGGATATGCTTTTGTAGACGACCCCAATCCCGAAAAAATCAAAAAATCCCAAGGGGATATGACCTTAGGTGAAAACTATTATTACGGCGGTCTTTTGAGGTTCGATATGTCTAAAAAACCTGCCTTTGAAACTTTGCAAAATCTCATCAACAAAGTGTGGCACACTGAAACTGAAACCGTTACCGACAACGGCAAAGCTTCTTTTAAAGGTTTTTATGGCAGATATGACTTAGAAATCGAAGTTAACGGCAAGGTTATTACAAAAGAAATTAACCTTTCAGGAAAAGCCGACAATAATTTTGAAATCACACTGTAAGGAGTGCTTTTATGGAAAACAGACGTAAAATTTTTGAACTTTTTGAAGAACAGAAAGACGTTTGGGAAAGTCGCGCCCAGGATGGTATTGAAAACTACCGCAAAGGCTTTGCAAACATCGTTTTGAAAGATAAAAACGGCAATCCCGTAAACGCTAAAATCAAAGCTTCACAGAAATCCCACGAGTTTAAATTCGGTGCAAATATCTTTATGCTTGATGAATTTGAAACCGAAGAAAAGAACGCTCTTTACAAAAAACATTTTAAGGAAACTTTCAATATGGCAACTCTCCCCTTCTATTGGGCAGACGTTGAGCCGACAGAGGGCAATACGAGATACGAAAAAGACTCGCCTAAGGTTTACCGCAGACCCGCTATTGACCTTTGTATGGAGTTTTGTGAAGAAAACGGCATTGAACCCCGTGAACATGCTTTGGCTTACGAGCAGTTCTTCCCCAAATGGATTATGGGCAGAAGTACTCCCGAGGTAAAGAGACTTTTAGAAAAACGTTATAAGGAAATTTCCGAACGTTATGCGGATAAAATCCCCACTATTGAAGTTGTAAACGAAATGGAATGGAAAAAAGGCAAAACTGACTTCTATGACGACCCCGATTACATCACATGGTGCTTTAAGATGGCGGAAAAATATTTCCCCAATAACGAGCTTGTTATAAACGAAGGCAACAAACTTTCCTTTGACGATCCCGGTTGCCGTGTGACTACAAAATACTTCGCCTACGTGGAAAACGCACTTCTCAAAGGTGCAAGAATCGATGCTATCGGTTTCCAGTACCATATGTGCTACCCCAAAGAGGACGAGTATAACGTAACAAGATACGCTTATTATAACCCCGAAGAGATGTATAAACGTCTTGACTTGTACGCAACACTCGGCAAACCCTTGCAGGTAACTGAAATCACCTTCCCCGCCTATGACGATACCCCCGAAAACGAGGAAATTCAGGCAGAGCTTTTGGAAAAACTCTATACTTTGTGGTTTTCTCACCCCAATATGGAGCAGATTATCTACTGGAACTTAGTTGACGGCTACGCATTCGTTGAAAACCCTGACCCTGAAAAGATAAGAGCTTCTCAGGGTGATATGACTCTCGGTGAAAATCAGTTCTGGGGCGGTCTTTTGAGATTTGACTTAAGCCCGAAACCCGCTTTTTACAAGATTCAGGAACTGACCCAGAAAGTATGGCATACAGAAGCTGAGGTTATAACCGATAACAGCAAAGCTACATTCAAAGGCTTCTACGGCAAGTACGATGTTGAAATCACTGTTGACGGCAAAACCGTAACACGTGAAATTAATCTTTCTAAGAAAGCTGATAACAACTTTGAAATTATACTGTAATCACAAGCTTACACACAATAAAAAAAGTTGCTGTTTAATTAAACAGCAACTTTTTTGTTATTCTGTCCAGTCAACTGAAAACTCGGCATCACGGTCACAGGTCAAAATGCCGTTTTCAAATTTAAGCTCTGCAAGCTGTATCGATGAACGGAAATTTTCGCCTCTGTCAGGATGGGTGAAATAGACGATGTACGCTCTATCCTTTACAACGATAATATCGGCATGAGCACCTCTGTCGCAATCGTCCTCGCGTGTACCCTTTTCCTTTAAAATATTTTCTTCCTGACGCACGAAATTTGTAAGGTCATCAGAACGGTAAACACCAAGACCTTTCCAGACGTCGGAAATCATCCAGTAATATCCTTTAAACTCGAAAACGTTGGGGCCTTCCTGCGGAGCATCATAGGTCGTTCTTCCTACGTACTCCCAGTTATAAAGGTCTTTACTGTCTGCGTAACAGGTGGAAGAATCCTGATTTTCATCCTTGTACCACATTCTCCACTCACCCGTAGGCAGACGGAAAATACAAGGGTCGATAATTCTTGAAGACCCGAAAGAAAGTCCGCCAATATGCTTCCATTCGGTAAGATTTTCAGAAACGTAATGCTCCAAAGACGCCTTTCCGTCCCAGGTATGATAAGTACCTCTTATATAAGTCACAAACATATGATAAAGTTTTTCATCGGGGTTATATATAACTTCAGGTGCCCAGTAGGTATTATGTCCGAATTCAAAATTTAAATCAAGTGCCCCAAGATAATGCCAGTCGGCACCGTTTTCGGAAACCGCAACACCAATCGCAGTGCCGTAAGCGAAAGAAACGCCGTGTACAAACTGATTTGCTCTGCGCTGGGTATAGAACATAAAATATTCGTTTGTCTGCTCGTTTTTAATAATCATAGGGTCTGCTGCGCCATCGTAAATCGGGTCGCGGTAAAGAGGGGCAGGAACTAACTTTTTCATAAATTTTCTCCTTTAATTTATAATGCTTTTTAATTTCTTCTTATCAAGGATTTTTACACCTTTTCTTGACACTTCTAAAATTCCTTCGTTTGCAAAGTATTTAAGACACCTTGAAACCACTTCTCTTGCTGAGCCCATATACTTTGCAATCTGCTCGTGAGTAAGCTCTATTGTATCAGAGTTTATCCTTGCAGACTCGTCAATAAGAAAAATTGCAAGACGCTTATCCATACTCATAAACATAATCTGTTGTATTGCCCACATAACGTCTGAAAACCTTGAAACTGCCGTTTCAAGCGCAAAAATCTTTATCTCAGGATTAGTTTCGCAAAGAGTAGAAAATGCACATCCGCTTATCACGTAGCATTCACTGTTCTCCTCAGCATCGACGAAAACGTCAAAAGTCACAGTGTCAAGCACACAGGACGCCGACAGCATACACATATCCCCTGCATAAAGTCTGTAAAGGGTTATATCCTTGCCCTCGTCCGACATCATATAAACTCTTAAAGTGCCTTTTCTTATAAGGATAACACCTGAACATTCGTCGCCGTTGTGGACTGTAACTCCCTTCGGGTAACTCATAGCGTAAGAGTTTTCGCAGATAAGGTTTTTATCGCTTTCCCGCATATTATCCCAGAAAGGAAACATCTCTTTATATACAGGTTCAAACATACTCCTTGCCATAAAATCACCTCTAAATAGATTATATAGAAACTATCGGTCGATGTCAAGAAAAAAGCGAGGACGCCAAACGGCGTCCTCGCTTTTTCTATACAATCACAAACATATTTCCGCCGTCTTTAACGGTAAAAATATCCGTAAGATTTTCAGGGTCAAGCTTTACTCTGCCTGAAGGTTTTGCTTTTTTGTCAACGTCTTTTGGTGGTTCTTTGTGGTCAAAAGGAGGCATCTCACCATCAAATCCCTCAGGCGGCCCCATAGGCACCTCAGGCTGAATATCCCCCGAATATCCCGAGCGTTTTACTCCGTCAACATACAGAGAATAATCACCGCTTACAAGCTTTTCTGAGCTTAATGCAAGGATTGAATAATCATTTGTGGGTGTAAACTTCACGATTTCTTCATCCGAAGCATTTTTAAGCACGACCTCACTGTTACTCTGTTTTTCAAGGAAAGTAAAAACTACGTGATTTTGTCCTTCTTCCTCAATTCTGTCAAGCATATTACCCGTGGCGATTACCTCACCGCCGTTTATGTAAATACCCTTATCCGAGTCGATACCCGAATCAACGCTTGTAGAGTTTGCTTCTGCCTGAAGGCTTCCGCCGTTTATTACGAGATACCCGTTTGAGTCAACGCCGTCGCCCTCACCTGTTTCGCCTGTAACACGGATTTTAACGTCACCGCCGTTTATGGTGGTTACCGAAACGCCGTCCTCATTGGTGTTGATGCCGTCGTTACCTGAATTAATCTCGATATCACCACCATTTATCGTAAGGTGCATTTCTGTTCCTATTCCCTCGTTGTCGGCATTCACCATAAGCTTGCCTTCACCCTCGATATTCATCGACATCTTGGAATAAAAAGCACCGTCGTACTTGTGAAGCTTTTTAGCGTCCGACGTATCGCCGTTTTCAACTGTGTCAGGGTCATAGATGCGCGCAACGTAAGAGCCGTTTATAACGTTTTCACTGCCGTCTTTTAAAATTACGTTAGCACCTGCATTTACAGTGTCAACGTCTTTTGTATCGTCCTTATCACCGCATTCATATACGTTGTAGAAGATAACGGCAGGGGCTACGTCGCAGTTTAAATTAACCCCGTCCAGGATAAGATTTACAACTGCATTCTTGTCGTTTTTAGCATCTTCGCCCAGATCTACTGCCACCTGACCTTTAGAAAGAGTACCGCTTATCTTATAAGTACCTGGGCGTGTAATATGTAAAACTGTATGCTCATCTGCCAAAGTTTTACTGTGAGCATCCTGCTCATCACCTTCACCATAAGAAGCACCTTTACCTTCTTCATAGTAAACTATATCATTTTTAACGTAAATATCGCCTGAGTCGGACACAGCCATACCATTTACCATAATACCGCTGTCCGAAAGGACGATTTCAGTCCACTTCTGAGTACTGCAGGCGGTTATGAGTAAAGTAAACATTACCATAATAAACATAAGCTTTTTCATCTTATCACCTCTTATCCATAATATCTCAAAATTTTTAATATTTTATGAAAATATCGAAAACTATTTTGTTGACTTGAATAAGTTTTTGTGATACCATTTTTATATGGAGTGATTTTATGGAAGGCATTATCTTCAATATTCAGAAATTTTGTATAAATGACGGGCCGGGTATTCGCACAACCGTCTTTTTAAAAGGTTGCCCTTTAAGATGTCAGTGGTGTCATAACCCCGAATCCCATAATATTAATCCGCAGATGATGTATGACAAGAATAAGTGTATCGGTTGCGGAAAATGTCTTGAAATATGCAGAAAAGACGCCCATATTTTTGAAAACGATATTCATAGCTATATAAGAGAAAATTGTATAAACTGTTTTGAATGCGAAAAATATTGTTTCACCGAAGCCCTTGAAGTAGCAGGTAAAAAAATGACTGTCGATGAAGTAATCGCAGAAGTTTTAAAGGATAAGTCCTTTTACGATAATTCGGGTGGCGGAATGACTGTGTCGGGGGGCGAACCCTTTATGCAGTACGATTTTTGCCTTGAACTCTTAAAAAAGGCTAAGGAAAATAACCTGCATACTGCAATTGAAACCTGCGGTTTTGTTGACACCGATAAGATTTTAAAGGCATCTGAATACATCGATTTATTCCTCTACGACTATAAGCTTACAGATGAAAATCTGCATAAGGAATATACCGGTGTTGACAACACACTTATCCTTAAAAATCTTTATGAGCTTGATAAAAACGGCAAAAAAATCATCTTACGTTGCCCCATTATCCCATCTGTCAACGATACCAAAGAACATTTTGAGGGTATAGCAAAAACTGCAAACTCTCTTACAAACGTTCTCGCAATCGAGATTGAACCTTACCACCCATTAGGCACGGGAAAACAGGAAAAATTAAGTTCTGTTACAAAACAAAAAACCTTCAAAACCCCTGAAAATACTGAGGTTGAAGGCTATATCAGGTCAATTCAAAGCTTAACTGAAATCCCTGTAAGGAAGGCATAAAACAATCCCTGTAAAGAAATTCTCTTTACAGGGATTTTGTTATTTCATATACTCTAAAACCTGAGTTGCTATCGACTCCATACCCTTCTTGCTCGGGTGATTGCATATTTTTTCAAAGTCGTGAAGCTTTATTGATGTAGCATTGTTTTTCTTAGCGGCAATTTCTAAAGCGTTAACGATTTCGTCCTTGATGCCGTAGTTTATAATACAATAAATTTTTGCATCAGGGAGAGTTTCTCTTACCATATCCACAAAATAAACCATCGCGGGGAGTGCAGTATAAAGGTCTTTTTCCTCGATATTTTCTGTCTTCAGTTCACCAAGCGGTGCATTACACCATGCATCGTTTGTACCTCCGAAAACAAGAACTGTATCAATTTTGTTCTTTTCAAAAAATCCTTCTTTTACGTAATTACGCCATCTGTAAATAAAAGAACAAGTTTCAGAACAATCTTTAAGTCCGTGACCGATATACCCTACGGGAGAACCCGACCAGCTGTCGTTAAGTACAAGATTTGAACCTGTTTTGGTGATAACCTGATGCCACCAGGTTTCCGAAACGTCATATATATCATAATCGTGAAAACCGCCGTTTTCATCGTAGTCACAGTCATAATTATCAGGAATATATCCTTTAAAAGTCGAATAACTGTCGCCAAAAATAAGTACGTTTCCTAAAGACATAATATCTACTTCCTTTCTATAGGAAATATTACCATAAAAAAACAAAGTTGTAAAGACTATTTTTTCAATATAATGCTGCAAATCAAAATATCTCTGAGTCTTTTTTGAGGGATTTTCCCGTATGCCTTTTATAAAGCTTCAACATATAACTTACGTCGCAAAAGCCCAAAATTTCCGCAATTTCTTCGGTACTTACGTTATTTTGGTAAAGGCGTTTTGCTTCAACGAATCTCAGCTCGTTTCTATACTCTACGGGAGTTTTTCCGAAAAACTCCTTAAACTTCTTACGAAAATAGCTTTCACTTAAATTACAAAGCTCTGCATAATCCTTTATCGGCATATTTTCTTTATAATGCTCTTTTATATAAACTATGGCATTTTTCAAAAGAGTGTATTCTTCGGGAACTTCAACTGCAGACAAAACGGAAAAAATTTTAAGCAAACCGATTTTCATTTTCAAAAAATCCTTAGGCACCTTGTTATGGCCGTCACAGGCATCTTCAAAGTGTTTACGTAATGCTTCGGGGTTAAATCCGTCGGTTATATGATAAATCTGCCAATCCTTTTCATCGGTAAAAATATCCGCATTAAACCAAAGGGAAAAATTCTCACACCCGTCAAAAACTTTCATCTTATAACGTGTGTTTTCAGGCATAAAAACTATATCGTTTTCCTTTGCTATGATTTTTTTACCACCTGACTCGCATTCGATTTTTCCTTTTAGAATAAAAAGAACAGCATTACTGTTTCTCGGGTTTGTATGAGTATCCTCTTCCCAGTATTTGTGCGATATTTTACAGGCGTGAAGGTTTTTAATTTCAAAGTCAATACTGCTCAGTTTATACAATCTGCTTAAAATAAAAATCACCCCTTTTATTCAATTCTACATCAATAACTTCCAGTTGTCAATAAAATCGAATAATACCAAAAAACGGAGTGGGCATCCACTCCGTTTTATTCTGCATACGTCACCGTAATTCCGTTTTTTTCAAATAACGTCTTATCTTCCTTTGAAAGTTTTCCCGTAGTGACGACGTAATCCGCCGAATCAATATCCGCTATCTTAACAAAAGCGTTTCGGTGAAGCTTTGTACGGTCGGCGGCAATTATCGTTACGTCGGCGCGTTCCATCATAATTTTGTCGACTCCCGCTTCTTCGCCGTAATAAGTGGAAAATCCATTTTCTACGTCAATACCGTCAACGGACAGAATAAGCTTATCAACGTGATATTTTTTAATCTCCTCAATAGTTTCAACCCCATAGGTGAACTGATACTTTGTATTCACCTGACCGCCAACTAAAGTTACGTTGAAATTAGGGTTAAGCGATGCTTCAAGAGCCACCGCAATTGAATTAGTGATGATTTTTAACGGAAAGTTTTGAGGAAGCTCATTAAATACCATTAGAGTCGTGGTCCCCGCGTTTAACATAATGGTATCGTTCGGCTCAATCATTTTGGAAATCTCTTGGGCAATTTTTGTTTTTTCAGAATAATTGGCCTCCATACGCTGATTGAAATTCATACTGTAGTAAGGCTTGTACGACAAAACGGCTCCCCCGTGAGTACGGGAAAGCAACCCTTTATTCTCCATATCGGCAAGGTCGTTTCGTATCGTTACTTCCGAAACCGAAAAGAGATTTTTAAGCTCCGTCACCTTAACGGAACCGTTTTTTGAAAGCAAATCAAGGATATTTTGTTTTCTGTCTTCCGCTGTCATAATAACCTCACTGAAAATTTGTTACCATCATTCTAACATATTACCTTAAAACAGTCAAATGTTTTTTCGATTTGATTTTCTTTTTATAAAAAATCGAAAGTAAAACGAAAAAACTCATTGACTTTTTATATCGTATATTGTAAAATATAATAGTAAAATTTTGAAAAATAAGGAGTGTTTTTTGTGTACAAAGAACTTAAAATCAAGCCTCCCTTTTTTGAGGTAGGTCCCAAGGCATTTTTGTACGGTGAGCAGATGTTAAAACTTGCAAAAGTAATCGACAAAACTGCTATGAAATATGATGTTGACGTTATCGTTACACCGCAGTACACCGATATAAAATTACTTGCTGATAACACCGAAAGAATTTTAGTTTTTGCTCAGCATATGGATTATCTTCCAGTTGGAAGAGGTTTAGGAAGCGTTCTGCCCGAAGCCGTAAAGGCAGCGGGTGCAGTTGGCGTAATGCTTAACCACGCAGAAAAACCCATCACAATGGAAGAAATTGAAAAAACAATAAAACGTGCTGACGAAGTAGGACTCGGCACCATTGTTTGTGCAAACACTGTTGAGGACGTAAAAGCTATCGCAAAAATGTCCCCCAACCTTATAGTTGCAGAGCCCACAGACCTTATCGGTACAGGTCAGACAAGTGACAGTAACTACGTAATTGAAACTATCAAAACTGTAAGAGAAATTAACCCCGATATTATGGTGCTTCAGGGGGCAGGTATCTCAAACGGACAAGACGTTTACAACACGATTAAGCTCGGCGCTCAGGCAACAGGCTCCACAAGCGGTATCATCAAAGCGGAAGATCCCTATGCAATGGTTGAAGAAATGCTCTTTAACTTAAGAAAAGCATGGGACGAAATGAATGGGTAACGATATGAAAACTGAAGCTTTGAAAATGGCAAAACAAGCGTACTTAACCGAAAGCGAATGCATTAAAGAAATGCTTGACTACTTCGATGAAGACGTTTTTGCAAAAGCCGTTGAACTTTTAAAGAATGCACCGAGAATCGGCACTTCAGGTTGCGGACACAGTGGGATTATCTGTCAGCATTTTGCACATTTAATGTGTTGTATAGAGCTTCCCGCCAAGTTTATCTCCCCTGCCGAAGCAGTACACGGCGGTACAGGTTTCCTTAAGGAAGGTGACGTTATGGTTTTTGCTTCCCGTGGAGGCAAAACCAAAGAACTTCTGCCGATTTTGGACATCTGCAAAGCTAAAGGGGTAAAAGTGATTACAATCACAGAAAACTTAGAGTCCCCTCTTGCACTTGGTGCCGACATCGTTATAAAACAGTACGTCAACCGTGAAACCGATAAATATAACTGTCAGGGTACGACTTCCTCGACCTCCCTTGCAGTAATTTTCCACGTCTTGCAGACGATGTTAATCGAGGAAACAGATTTCAAAAACGAGCAGTTTGCCCTGGTGCACCCCGGTGGTGCCGTAGGCGAAAGGCTTAATAAATAAAATATTTGGAGGAAAAGAAAATGGAATTTAAATTTTTTCAGAAAGAGTTAGAATTGCAGTCAAGAGGCTGGATCCCCACCTTCCACGATATTTCTAAGGAAATCATCGAAATCGTTGAGGCTTCAGGTGTTAAAAACGGTACGGTGACAATTGCTTCCCACCATACAACATGCTCCGTTATGGTTCAGGAATGCTCTCACGATATCGACTCCTTTGACCTTGAATACTTGCAGCACGACCTTTTAGACATTATGAGAAAGATGATCCCCGACTACGTTGACGAAGGCGACTACCGTCATCCCGGACCTATCCATTCCAAATTCGGAAGATACGTAAACGAACCCGGTGACTTTACTTCTATGAACACAGACGGTCATTTGCGTTCCGTATTCTTTGGCAGAAGCGAAACTATGACAATCAAAGACGGTAAACTCGACGGCGGTGAATTTGCTCACGTTTACTTTGTTGACTGGGACCACGTAAGAGCTCGTCGCAGACAGGTTAACGTTACGGTTATGGGTATCGGCGAAGCTGAAATCGACAGAAAATGGAATAACGGCGAAGTTATCAACACCTTGCGTAAATATACTGACGAAGAAAAAGCTTACGACGTTCACTACGATCTTCAGCAGAAAAGATAAATTGGAGGCTTTTGTATGAAACCCGGATTTGTTCCCGCTTTAGGTACTCCTCTTGATGAAAATGGTAACCTTTTGGTTGACAGTTTCAAAAAACAGATAAACGACCAGATAAACGCAGGTGCCGTAGGACTTTTAGCACTCGGCAGTATGGGTATTGAAGCATTTATCAAAGATGCAGTTTACCCCGACGTTGTAAAAGCTGCAGTTGAAGCAAACAACAAGAGAGTTCCTCTTTTCGTAGGTGCTATGGATACTTCCATTATGCGCGTTAAAGACAGACTTTCCAAAATTGAAGATATGGACTTTGACGGTGTTGTAATTATGGCACCTTTCTACTCCCCTGCTTCTCCCAACCAGATGATGAACTTCTTCAAAGGTGTTGCGGCATCCACAAAGCACGACGTACTTATTTATGACCTTCCCGTTGTTTGTCAGTCTAAGGTTACTTACGATATAGTGCTTGAGCTTATCAAAACTGTTCCCAATTTTGCAGGTATAAAATCTGCAGACACCCAGATGTTCAGAAAGCTTAAACTTAATCCCGATGTTCCCAAAGATTTTATTATGGTATACTCAGGTCTTGATACCTTTGACGTGGCCTATAAATGGGGCATTGACAACTGTCTTGACGGTATGCTCTCCTGCACACCTAAAAACACGGGTGATATGTTTAAAGCTATGGCAAACGGTGACTACGAAAAAGCAGCAGAATGCCTCAACAATATCGTTGGTTTGAGAGATTTGTTTGTTGCAAACAACCTCTGGCCCTCATTTACCTACGCTATGAATCTGCTCGGTTGCGAAGGTAACTTTGCTCCCGACTATATAGAGCAGATTACAGAAACTGCAAAGGCTAACGTAACTGCCGAAATGAAACGAATCGGAGAAATTTAGTATGAGTATTTATCTCGCTGTCGACTTAGGCACAACGGGATGCAGAAGCATTCTGTTTGATAAAACCGATATAATCGCTTCCCATTACGAAGAATATCCTCTTATAACACCTTGTGAAAACTGGGTGGAGCAGGATGCAAACCTCTGGTGGGAGCTGACCCTTAAAACAACTCTGAAAGCTATCGAAAAGTCAAAAATTTCCGCAAAGGAAATAAAGGCAATTTCCATAAGTTCTCAGGGGATTACAGTAGTGCCCGTCGATCGTGAGATTACTCCTCTTGGCAACGCGTTAAGTTGGCTTGATACACGTGCAGAAAAAGAAACTTTAAAGATTAAAAAGGATTTCGGAGAAGAAAAGGTTTTCTCTTTGACGGGAAAACCTCTCCTCTCCGCTTATACCTTGCCAAAACTTCTCTGGCTTAAGGAAAATAAGGCTGAAATCTTCAACAAAGCTTATAAATTCCTTATGCCTCTTGATTTTCTCATAGCAAAATTCACGGGTATATGTGTTACCGACTACAGTATGGCGTCGGGTACTTTGATGTACGACCTTAAAAATTTTTGCTGGAGTGAAGAAATTTTAAATTACTATGGTATCGAAAAAGATAAGCTCCCCTCCCTTTCTTTTGCAGGTGAAAAGGTGGGTACAGTTTTACCCGAAGTCGCAAAAAAATTAGGACTGAGTGATGACTGTATAGTAGCTCTTGGTGCTCAGGACCAGAAATGTGCGGCATTCGGTGTCGGACTTAATGATGGTGTTATGACAGTTTCTCTCGGCACTGCCGCCGCCATCACAAAACACTGGAACGAAGCTTATACAAACGAAAACCGAGGTGTAGGCTGGTGCGGATACGTTGGTAAAAATTTCGTTACCGAAGGTGTTATAAACACGGCAGGTACTTCACTTCGTTGGGTGAGAGATACCTTCTTTAAAAACGAAAACTATGATGTAATTGACAAAGAAGCAAAAGAAGCACAAAATCGTGGTTCTTCCCTTCTTTTCTATCCCTTCCTTGCAGGTGGTTCTTCTCCATTTTACTATCCCGAAAGCACGGGTAATTTTTACGGAGTTACCCTTGCCACAACACGTGGTGACTTCGCCCTTGCAACTATGGAAGGAATTGCATTTCAGATAAAAATAATTCTTGAAGCTATGGATGCTTACAAGAACGTAAATACCGTTATTCTTTTCGGTGGCGGTGCAAAAGGTGACTTCTGGCCGCAACTTATTTCCGACGTTACGGGACTTGAAATTCATATCCCCGAAAGCTTCGAGGCGGCAAGTTACGGTGCTTCCATGCTCGCCGCAAAAGGTTGTGGCGTTGACCTTTTACCTTTAAAAACCGCTAAAATCTACTATCCCGAGAAAGATTACAGTGAAAAATACTCAAAATACCGCGAAATTGAAAAAAGATTATGGAGTTAAAGACGATGTTAGCTGTTATTAATGCACGTATTGTTCTGGAAGACAGAATAATCAAAAATGGTACTTTGCTTATCGAAAACGGAAAAATCAAAGCTTTTGGTGATAATATCGTTATCCCCACGAAAGCAAAGCTTTTAGATGCAAAAGGAAATTTAGTGGGGCCCGGATTTGTCGACATTCACTGTCATGGCGGAAACGGTGCAAGATTTGACAAAAATCCTCTTAAAGCCGCCGAGCATTTCCTTAAAAACGGCACCACCACTATCCTTGCAACTCTTTATTACGATATTACCCCCTACGAATACATAGTGCTTATAAACAAAGTGACTACTTATTTAAAAGAAGGCAAAGGCAAAAATATCGGCGGTTTTTATATGGAAGGCCCGTACACAAACGTAAAATACGGTGCCTGTCCCGACCATAACCGTTGGAGCGGTAAAATAAAATCAGAAGATTTTAACGACGTTATCGAACATGCAGGTGAATACGTGAAGGTATGGGCGTTTGCCCCCGAAAGAGAAGGCATTGAGCCTTTTATCAAAAAAGCAAAAGAAGTAAACCCAAGCGTTACCTTCAGTGTAGCTCACAGTGAGGCTACCCCCGAGCAGATTAAAAAATACGGAATTACTCTGCTCACGCACTGCACCAACGCAACGGGAAGACCTCCTGTACCCGCGGGTACAAGAGGATGCGGCCCCGACGAAGCGTGTTTTTTAGACGACAATATGTATGCGGAAGTTATCTGCGACTCCGAAGGCATTCACGTTAACCCCGATATGTTGAAGCTCATCCTAAAAATCAAAGGCAAAGATAAGGTAGTGCTTATTTCCGACTGTTTTGTAAGTGACGAGCCGTCACCACCTCAGTTTGCCCATATCAAAGATTTAAACTTTGACTCAAACGGTGACCTCTGCGGAAGCAACCTTTCTTTGAATGTAGCCTGTCGCAATATGATAAAACACACGGGCATTTCTGTTACGGATGCATTTTTAATGGGAAGCAGAAACCCTGCAAGAGTTATAGGAATGGATAACGAAATCGGCACAATCGAAGTCGGTAAAAAAGCAAATATCGTTGTTGTAAACGATAATTTTGACGTTAAAAACGTAATTTTAGAAGGTGAAATTGTATGTTAAAAGCAGGAATGACACGCGGTGATATCACACCGCCAAAAGGACTTGAACTCGCAGGTTACCCTCATTATCCCCGAAATAACGAAGGTTTCCATGACCCATTGTATGCCGCTTGTATGTATTTAAACAACGGTAGTGAAGAAGTAGCGTTCGTTACACTGGATTTGCTCTTTTTCTCCAAAAAGCACGTAACAAAAGCAAGACAGCTCATTTTGGAAAAATGCGGTGTCAAAAACGTTATGATAAGTTGCTCCCACACCCACTCGGGTCCCTGGGCAGCAGGAAGACTTGATATCGAAAGTCTTGAAGCAGGTAAGGAACAACCTCACGAATACGTTGAAAGCGTTATAAACACGATAGTAAACCTTGTTACTGACGCCAAGGAAAACTCCTTTGAAGCAGAGTTTACGTCGGGTACTGCAGTTTGCGGTGCTGAGTCGGGAATCGGTGGTAACCGCCGTATCCCGGGTGGCCCCCACGACCCGCTTGTAAGCGTTATGGCGATAAAAGACGATAAAGCCGTACGCGGAATTATGGTAAACTACACTCTCCACCCCACCTTTATTCACGAATGGAGCAACGTTTGTACCGCTGACTACCCCTGCTACCTTAAAATGCAGCTTGAGGAAATGGAACCTTCTGCACTTACAGGTTTTGCTCAGGGTGCATCAGGTAACCAGTCAAGCCGTTATTACCGTCAGGGTGAAAGCTATGACGAGGCTGAACGTGTCGGCAGAACTTTAGGTAAAGCCGCTCATACAGTAATCGAAAAGGCTCAGTGGACTTCCGATTTGCCAATTTCTGTTGCAGGTGATACAATAGAACTTGAACTTCGCGACTTCGGTACTGAAGAAGAACTTATCAAACAGGTTGAACACGACGAAAAAATTTATAAAGAGCTTTATGCAAAATACGGTGACTCCAAAAACCGTGAAGAATATTATCTCTGGCAGAACGCAAACCTCAAACTCTTAGGTTCAGAAGACCAGTTAGGTTACGTAAGAATGCAGAAAAAAGGCATCAACATCGAGCTTTTAAGTGACGAAGCACCTGCTGAAATTCAGGTAATCCGCTTAGGTGACACCCTCGTTACAGGACTTCAGGGTGAAATTTTCGTTGAATATGCCCTTTTCATAAAAGCAGTCGCAGGTTTCAAAACAGTTATCATTAACGAACTTGCAAACGGTTGTCTCCCGGGTTATCTCTATACCCCCGAATCACTCGTTACGGGCGGATACGAAACTGACACTTCAATGCTCGGTGAAAACTTCGGTATGCATCTCGTTACAAAAGTTCTTGATACAATTAAAAAAGTAAAGTGAGGAAAAAGCTATGATTTTTGGAAAAGACGATTTCACTTTCAAACCCGCAGATTTTTACCCCTTTAAAGACATTGAGGACATTAACCGTGTCCGCAACATCACAAAAGAAGATATCGTGGCGTTAAACGGCAAACACCCCACCTCTCCTTCGATGTCCGTTAACGTTGTGAGAAATGACGAGTTTGAAATTTTAATGATTACCGATATGGTAAAACGCATCATCGACTCCGACCGCCTCGATAAAAAATGCGTAATGATTATGTGTAACCCCTGCCCCACCTACCGCAAGGTTGCATATATGTTAAAAGAACTCGGCGTCAACTGCCGTAACGTTAAGTTTTATATGATGGACGAATGGGCAGACGATCAGGGTAACGTTGCTCCCCTTTCTTATAAGGCAGGTTTCGGTAACGCTTTCTACCGCTTTATGGTTTCAAATATTCTTGATTTGGGCTTTAAGGAAGAAAACTTCATCTACCACAGCAACAAAGTAACTCCCGACTTTTCCAAAATGCTTGAAGCAGACGGTGAAGCCGATATCGTTTACTCAGGTCCCGGATGGCCTGCACATTTAGCCTTTATCGACCCCGTTGACGACTGGTTCAAACCGACTATGGAAGAATATCTTGAACAGGGTGCAAAAGTTGCAAAACTCCATCCTCTTACCATTGCACAGAACTCCTTGCACGGTTGCTTCGGTTGTTCGGGTGATATCTCCAAAGTACCTCCGATGGGTGCTATGATGGGCCCCCGTGATGCTATGAAAGCAAAAGAAGTTTTTGATATGCACGGCATTACAACTGCAGGTACTCACGTAACCTGGCAGAGACTTTCTTCCCGTCTTTCTATCTTCGGCAAACCTTCTCAGGACGTTCCTGCTTCTATTTTGCAGCTTCGTGATAAACCCACTCACGTTTATATGAGTGAAAACCTTGCAGCTACTATCAAAGACGACGATTTCTTCCAGTATTAAGGCGAAACCACCGAGCCCTAATATGCCTGAAATTACCAAAATTTGGTTTTTTCAGCGTTGTCGGGCTCGAAATACGGGCGTATTCCTTCGCCCTGCCGCCTTGAAAAATCACTAATTTTAAATAATTTCAGGTTCTGACGAATTTTTTGCCCACTGTTTTGATGGAAATAAAAAAGCCTCCCTTGTCTAAAGGGGTTGCGTAGCAACGGGCTCGGTAGTGAATAACTGTCTGGTAGACAGTTAGAGCCGAGCCGTGGCTCGAACCGCAGTGAGAGGGGGACCACCAAAGGTAGTGGAGGGATTCAATACCACTGCAAATAAACAGTAAGCAAAAAACACATTTGGGTTCGTTGGTTCCGCCTGAGGTGACAATATGATTTCATGTACAGAATTTATCCCTGCATACAGTGAACTTTTCACCTACCTTGATAAAAATTACGGAAGGAAAGAAGTTGATAACTTCTGGGAATATTTATTCACTCCCGACGGTGCAGGTATTCCGCTTATAAACTTTCTTAACAAAGAAGGTATCAAAGGGTGCTATACTTACTGGGCACATTCTTTAAACGAAGAAGCTGCAGATTTTTCGATGTACTTAAATGAAGATGACGGTTGGTTTAAAATCAATATGCACCGTTGCCCATCAAAGGGAAGACTTCTTGATTTGCAAAAAGAAATCGGAATTACCCCCTATCCCGACTACTGTTTACACTGTGACCATTACAGAGAATCGGTTGAAAAGATAGGACTTGAGTATATCTATGATTTTACGGGTACCGATAAGGCTTCCTGCTCAATTTTAGTATACGACCCCAAAAAATTTCCTAAAAAACTCACTGTAAACAAAAATACTTTACAGATGCACAGAAACGCTTCCGACAACGAATATTTCCACAAAGACTTTCATAGTAGCCTCAATAACGGTATTAACTATTTAGGCGAAAAATACGGTGAAAAGGTGCTTTGTGACTATCTTCGCACTTATACAAATCACGTTTACAACAAGGAAATTGAAAAGATTAAAGCAAATGGTGTAAAGGCGATTACTGACCTTATCATAAAAACCTATACACTTGAAAAAGCTCTTGACGTTTTAAAAATCACCGAAGAAAACGGCAAAACCATAATTGAAATTGACTACTGTCCCGCTGTTATGCATCTTAAATCTACGGGAAGAAAGGTCACAAAATGGTTTTCTTACTCAACAACCGTTGTGATGGAAACGTTGGCAGAATTTGCAAACGTAAAATTCACGCTTGACTCTTACGACGAAGAGACAGGTAAAGCAAGATATTATTTTTCATAGGAGGAAAATTATGGAATACATTCTCGACACCGCAGACCTTGCGGCTATTAAACACTGTAACGAATTTTATCCCCTTGCGGGCGTTACAACAAACCCCTCTATTATTGCAAAGGAAAACACAGATTTTTGGGGTCTCGTTAAAGAAATCAGAAATATTATCGGTCCTGATAAGCTCTTCTTTGCACAGACAGTTCAGACAAAAGCTGAAGACATCGTAAAAGAAGCCGTTTTGATGAACGAAAAATCGGGTGGCGAATTCTGTGTTAAAATCCCGATTAACGAAGAAGGCTTAAAAGCTACTATGGAGCTCAAAAAACTCGGTGTTAAAGTGCTTATGACCGCAATCTTCACCCCTGCTCAGGCGCTCATCGCCGCAAAAGCAGGTGCTGACTACGTTGCTCCTTACGTTAACCGCCTTGATAACATCATCGGTGACGGTTGTGAAGTTGTAGCACAGATTGCAGAACAGTTTGCAATTTACGACCTCCCCTGTAAAGTACTTGCAGCAAGTTTTAAAAACGCTGAACAGGTTCACAAATGCGCCCTTTCCGGTTGCCACTGCGTAACAGTTACTGCAGACGTACTTAAATCCGTTATCACACATCCTATGACCGATGCCGCAATAGCAGGTTTTGAAAAAGACTGGAAAAACGTTTACGGTGACAAAACAATTTTAGATTTCTAAGAAAAAAACGATTGCTACCTTCATCTGAGGGTAGCAATTTTTTTATAATTAAAAGCAATTTTGTCATTGATATCGGTACTCATTTATGTTAATATTGTTATCAAAGGAGGCCACGTTATGAAATTTAAAAATAATCTTGAACTTTTTGCCAACGGATTTCTCTCGGCAGAATATGACGACCTTGAATACCGCATTGCATCGGGCTTTTTATCCCTTGCGCATAATGAACCTCTTACCCTTTCTGAAAACGCTTTCTTTGCCTGCGACGGCAATATTTGTGCCTCGGGACGCGACTGCACCCGCGCGGTACACTACTCCTACGGCGACACCCTTATGGTTAAAAAGGATTTGCTTAAAAAGCGCATCGAGGAAAACCCCGAATACGCCGATGAGTTAAACTTTATTTACGAATATTTCAAGGATAAGGACATCTTTGAAAAGGTACTTAACGCTCAGGATGAATACGCGAAAAATATCGAAAACTTCAGAGTCGGCTGGGGTGGCGGACAGCAGGGCTGGAATGGCGGACATTGTAACATAAATTACAGTCTTATCGTAACTGATGGTACCATTGGCTTAAGGAAAAAAATCAATAAATATAAAGAGATAAACAAGGGCAAAGAGCTTTTTTACGACTCACTTTTGCTCTGCCTTGACGCACTCGAAATCTACGCCGAGCGTTACCGTCTTTTGGCGCTCGAGCAGGCGGATAAAACAAACAACGAAATCAACAAAAAACGCCTTTTAAGAATTGCCGACACCCTTTTGAAAGTCCCTCAAAACCCTGCAGATGACTTTTACGAAGCCTGTCAGTCATTCTGGCTTTTCTACACCTTTGATGGTGTTGACTCCCCCGGACGCTTTGATCAGTATATGATTGACTACTACAGAAAATCCGACAAAGCTGACCGCGAAGAATGTCTTGACGAACTCTGGAAGCTTTTCCATAACGTAAGAGCATGGAACTTGTGTATTTCGGGTACCGATGAAAACTGGAACGATGAAACGAACGAGCTTTCTTACGATATCCTCAAAATGGCAAGAAAGTATAAGTTCAATACTCCGAATATCACGATGCGCGTTTCAAAGAAAACTCCAGAAGAGTTATGGAAGAGTGCCGCCGAAACGATTGCAACGGGTATCGGTATGCCCGCACTTTATAACGATGAATGCGTATGCCCCTCCCTTGAAAGGATAGGTATTCCCCCATCTGACTCCCACAACTACTGTATGAACGGTTGTAACCAGATTGATATTTTTGGCAAAAGCCATATGGGTCTTGAAGACGGCGAAGTATGCCTTGCAAAATGCCTTGAACTCGTTTTGCACGAGGGCGTTGACCAGATGACGGGCAAAAAGCTTATCCCTTCTCAAGGTAATCCTGAAACCTTTGATACCTACGAAAAGCTTTTTAACGCCTACAAGCGTCAGGTCGAATTCGTAACCGACAAGGTTACCGAAATGGCATACGTAACGCAGAAAATCTGCGGTGAATATGCTCCGAACCCCATTCGCTCCATCTTCGTTGAAGGTTGTATTGAAAAAGGACTTGATTATAAAAACAAAGGCCCCGTTTACGGTCACGCACAGATTCTTGCAGAAGGTATTGCCGATGCCGTTGACTCACTCGCCGCGCTTAAACACTTTGTTTACGATACGAAAAAATACACCTTAAAAGAAATCATCACAGCGATGAAAAATAACTTTGAAGGCTATGAAGAGCTAAGACGCGACCTTTTAAGTTTTGATAAATTCGGAAACGACTGCGAATACGTCGACAACATATATAAAGAAGTCACAGAGCATTACAACAAATACTTAAATACCATTGAAACTTTCCGTGGCGGTATTTTCGTCGGCGGTTGCTCGACTTTTAACCGTGCGTCGGTTTACGGCAAAATGCTCGGCGCTATGCCAAACGGCAGACTCAAGGGCGAAGACGTTTTTGCCGACAGCATCGGTGCAGTCCCCGGCAAGGACAAAAAAGGCCCCACTGCACTTATAAAATCCGTTTTGCACGCCGACCAGACACTTACTGCAAGCGGTAACGTTTTGCAGATGAAGTTCCAGAAAAAGCTTTTTAACGAAGAAAAAGGTATAAATGCTTTTATAAACCTTGCAAAAACCTATTTTTCAGGTGGCGGACAGCAGCTTTCCATCAACGTTCTTTCAAAAGAAGAGCTTATTGACGCCAAGCTTCACCCCGAAAAATATGAAAATCTTGTTGTCAGAGTCGGTGGTTACAGTGACTACTTCAACAAAATTTCCCCGGGTCTTCAGGACAACATCATTGCACGAACCGATATCGAGGCATAAAGGAGAAATAATATGCTCATTACCGAAAACCTTGAAAAATTTTATAGCTATAACAGAGTATGGCAGGCGGTTCCAACTATTGAACGCACCGCAAAAGGACGTCTTTTTGCAACCTTTTATTCGGGTGCCGACTCCGAAACCCTTGGGAACTACTGCGTTTTAGTTAAAAGCGACGACGACGGCAAAAGCTGGACGGAACCGATTGCAGTAACCTACGACGGCGAAATGAACCGTTGCTTTGACCCGATTGTCTGGATAGACCCGCTAAAAAGGCTCTGGTTTACCTGGTCAAGAGGTCACGAAGACGGAGTTTACGGTGTTATCTGTGAAAATCCCGATGCCGATACTCTGGAGTGGTCAGAGGAATTTTACATCGGCAGAAACGTTATGATGCAAAAGCCCACCGTTTTGTCAACGGGCGAATGGCTTTTCCCGATTGCAATCTGGAGCTACTGGTACATCATCGACACCTTAAAGCAAAAAAGAGCTTATACCGAGCTTTATATGGATAAGGTTTTTAATAACAAAGATAACCTTTCAGGCGCAAACGTCTACTGCACCGTTGACAACGGCAGGACTTTTTCGATGATAGGCGGATGCAGAAATATCCAGAACCGAAGCTGTGAAGAGCATATAATTTACGAGAAAAATAACGGTGTTCTGGTTATGCTCATAAGGACAGGCGGAAACATCGCCCGTTCTTATTCCTATGACAGAGGAAAAACCTGGACGGACGCCGAGTTTACAGAGCTTAAAAACCCTGCCGCAAGGTTTCACGTTAAAAGACTTAAATCAGGAAGACTTTTACTCATAAACCATCACGAGTTTGACGACAGAAACAACTTAACCGCCTTTCTTTCCGAAGACGACGGCAAAACCTGGCCGTATAAACTGCTTTTTGATGAAAGAAAAGGTATCTCCTACCCCGACGTAACGGAAGGCGATGACGGCTACCTTTACATCATCTACGACAGAGAACGTGGCGGATATATGGAAAGTCTTGAAGCGGCAGAAAAATGCGCCCGTGAAATCTTGCTTACAAAGATTAACGAAAGCGATATCTTAAACGGAGAAATCACCTCTCCAAAAAGCTTCACAAAACGCATTATTTCAAAGCTTCCCGAATACAAGGGGACTGAAAACCTGTACCCCGAGTTTCCCACCGTCAACACCGAAGATTTTATCAGAAAAGTGTCTTTACTTGACAAAGAAGCAATGCTCGAATACCTTTTTGTTTTCTATTCCGACCATTTTCTCAATATGACGAAGGAAAACACCGAAAAAGCAGACGGTATTCTCAAAAAGATAAGCAAGGATAATCTCAAAGAGGTAATTGATATTCTGAATCTTACCAAACTTAAACCCACCGTCGGCAGAAAGCAGGAGCTTATCGACCTTATGATAGACGCCGTCAACAAAGGTGAAGCGTTTGAGAGTGACGTCAGCAGGCTTTATCTTGAGCATATCTTTAAAAAGAACACGGGCTTTACAACAGATGAATTCAAGGATATCGTAAGGCTTAAAAAGATAAAAGAGCTTCTTGTTACCACCGATATTAACGTCAGCACGATTTTAGGAAATTACGGACTTGACAGATTTGTCACGGAAACGGGACTGACCCCCGAAGAATACAGAAAATATAACAGAAAATAAAATAAGGCATCTCGTTTGAGATGCCTATTTTTCTTGTTTACGGTATCTGCTTGGCGAAAGTCCCGTCGACTCTTTGAAAATCTTGCTGAAATACGAAAAGTCGGAAAATCCTGTTTCATCACAGATTTCCGAAACGGGTATATTTGTGTTTATAAGCAGCTCCTTTGCAAGGGAAAGCCTTTTTTCGGTTATGTATTCAAAAACCGTCATTCCCGTGCATTTTTTAAACTTGTGGCAGAGGTGGTATTTGCTGATACAAACGGCGTCGCTTATCTCACCGAGCGTAAGCCTTCTTTTAAAATTCGCACCGAGGAAGGACAAAAGCTTTGACATTTCCTTATCCTCAATCACCTTATTGTTGCCTTTGCACTCGTTTGCGATAAGCAAAATCCTTATAACGTTGTAAAGGATATTGCTTGCAGGGAACTCTCTTCCCTCTTTTATCGCGTTGTTCATATCAAGGAAGGCTTCGTCGATTTTTTTGCCGTTTTCAAATCCGGGGAAGCAGAAAAATCCTCCGTCTTTAAAAAGCGTTGCGGTAAGCTTCCCCTCGCCGACAGAACTGAGTGCCTTGTCAACGAAATCGGCGTCGATTACAATCTTTCTCCGCGTGTATTTATCAGGGTCAGTTGGTGCAGAACAATGTAAGTTTATACCGTTTACAAGATAAATCGCGTCAGGCTCCAAAGGGAGCAGAGCGTCGTCTATAACGAAAAATCCGCTTCCGCTTTTAACAAAGATAATCTCATAGCTTTTCCCGTGGGAATGTGGAATGTGGTTTAAATAGTTTTTCCCCTTGTCAAGGTAATTGAAATCAATAACTTTTCTTAAATCCTTCATATATATCCCCTCTTTGTTTTGATTATATCATACCTCTATTTTAAAAGCAATATTTTTATAGTATTAAGCAAAAAGATTATAACATTATAATAATATTGAAGATATAATTAATTAAAAGGAGATGAAATTATGCTTGAATTCAAATGCAACTGTTCTCAGGGCGACCACACCGCCCCCGTAAAACACATTGAGGTGTCGTGCGGCGCTGTTGAAAAGGTACCCGAAATTTTAAAAGGCTACACCGACATTTTGCTCGTTGCCGACAAAAACACCTACAAAGCTGCAGGAGAAAGGGTTGAAGCCCTCTTAAAGGAAGCAAATATGCTTTCTCACACCTGCATTATCGACGACCCTGCACTTCCCACCGACAAAAACGTCGGTAAGGTACTTATCGAAGCAGGACGTGACGACGAAGTTTACGATATCAATAAATTTTCCAATAACCCCAAATACATTTTGGGTGTCGGCTCAGGCTCTGTAAACGATATCTGCCGTATGGTGAGCTACCGCCTCGGTATTGAATACGGTATCGTCGGAACTGCGCCCTCGATGGACGGCTATGCGTCTGTCGTGGCACCTCTTCTTATGGGCAACAAAAAAATCATCTACACCTGCAGCATTGCAAGACATATTATCATAGACCTCGATATAGCGTCAAAAGCTCCTTACGAGCTTTTGCTTGCAGGCATCGGCGATATGATAGGAAAATACGTAGCTATCCTTGACTGGAGATTATCTCAAAAGCTTACGGGTGAATACTACTGTGAAAAGGTAGCGGATATGGTGCTTGACGCTACTAAGGCTTGTATTGAAGCTGCTCCCGACCTTAAAAACCGTGGTATCGACTGCATTAAGAAAACAGTTGACGGTCTTATCCTTTCGGGACTCGGTATTGCATATACGGGTTCCTCAAGACCTGCTTCGGGTACCGAGCATATGGTGGGTCAGACCTGGGAAATTATGGACCTTGAAAAAGGACACCTTCCCAATCTTCACGGCATTGAAGTCGGTGAAGCTACCTTCCTTGCAATACTTATGTACAAAAGGCTATACAAAGAAACAAGAGAAGTCTGGCTTAAAGAAATGATTGAGCCTTTCTTACCATCATTTGATAAAATACTTGATTTGCAAAAGAAAATCAACATTCCGTTTACTGTTAAAAACAAAGAAACTTTTACAGAAGGCATTATGCGTGGAAGAACCTTCAGGGTAAGATACACCCTTTTGCAGTATCTTTACGACAATAATATGCTCGAAGATTACGCAGATAAGGTTTTCGGTGAGTGTATGAAATATGCACCTAAGGAGGAAGACAATGTTTAATTTAAGTGGAAAAATCGCACTCGTAACGGGTGCTTCTTACGGTATCGGCTTTGCTGTTGCAAAGGGTCTTGCCGAAGCGGGAGCTAAAATCGTATTCAACGATATAAACGAAGAATTTTTGGAAAAAGGTCTTGAAGAATACAAAAAGCTCGGTATCGACGCCACGGGATATATCTGCGACGTAACCGATGAAAAGGCGGTTGCCGAAATGGTAAGCGATATCGAAAAAAATATCGGCATTATCGATATTCTTGTCAACAACGCAGGTATCATAAAACGTATCCCGATGTGCGAAATGGAAGCCGAGGATTTCAAAAAGGTAATTGACGTCGACCTTACCGCACCCTTTATCGTTTCAAAAGCGGTTATCCCCTCGATGATTAAAAAAGGTCACGGAAAAATTATCAACGTCTGCTCTATGATGAGTGAGCTCGGCCGTGAAACCGTTTCGGCTTACGCTGCTGCAAAGGGCGGTCTTAAAATGCTTACCAAAAACATCTGCTCAGAGTACGGCGCGTATAACATCCAGTGTAACGGCATCGGTCCTGGTTACATCGCAACACCGCAGACCGCACCTTTAAGAGCTGACCTTCCCGACGGCACCCCCTCCCCGTTTAACAAGTTTATCCTTTCAAAGACACCTGCAAACCGCTGGGGTACTCCCGAGGATCTTATCGGCCCCGCAGTGTTCTTAGCCTCCGATGCATCGGACTTTGTAAACGGACATATTCTTTACGTAGACGGCGGAATCTTAGCTTATATCGGCAAACAACCGTAACAAAATCGGAGTGTTAATCACTCCGATTTTTATTTTTTACTTGCTTATTTTAACCTTTTATGATAAAATGAAAATGCTAAGTGAACTTAATAGGCGATGTAGGATAACATTTCCTCTTTGAGGAAGTGTATTCTTTGTTTTCTCTATACGTAAAATATTATCGAGAATTTGGTAAAAACACAAATTCCCATGGTAGTATTTTGCGTGATTTAATCCTGCATTTGCTCGGTTCACTTAGCACTGAACGGGAGTTTGTGATTTTTCGGTGCGCTGACTTCTGTCAGTGCACTTTTTTATTTTGAAAGGAGAAAATGTTATGCCTGATTACAAAGCTATGTACTACAAATTGTTTAATGACGTAAGTGATTTTATCGAAAAATTGAAGAAGATACAAATAGATGCCGAAGAATTTTATCTTGAGTCCACTGACGATGAGGAAAATGAGGAATAATAACCACTTTCACAAAGACAAAAAGCAAAGCGGAGTGATTTCACTCCGCTTTTTTTATTTCCGTCGGGGTTTTGCCTATATGCTTTTTAAAGATTTTGCCGAAATATCCGTAATCGTAAAATCCCGCGTACTCGGCGGCACGGGTTACCGAATACCCTTCTTTAATAAGATTTTCGGCGTAGCGAAGGCGTTTTAGCCTTATATACTCAGCAATAGGCATACCGAGGTAAGTATTTGAAAGCTTATAAAGATAATTGCGGTTTATCTTAAAACGCTCACACAAAGCAGATGTCTGCAAATTCCCATCGGGATTTTCCTCAATATATTTACATATCTCAAAAATTATATTTCCGTTTTCCTCGTGGATAAACTTATTCATTAAAAGGTAACAGACACAGCTTTCCATAAGCCTTACGGCGGCGTGAATTTCCTCACTCCCTTTTACCTTGATTTCATTTAAAAGGTAAGCATCGTCACCGATAAAATCTTTGGCATAGCTTATGATTTTTTCCTTGTCACTTCCCTCTTTTAAAACCTGACCGAGCATAATATAACCGATTGTGATATCGTGCATACGAATGGGCGCCACCGCCTCGACAAGTCCCGCGTGGCAATGATATATCATCTTTTCCTTGCAGTTTTTAACGGCGTTCATGGTACACTCGTGACACCTTTCAGAAGAAACGGGAGCTACATTCATAGCGTTACAGAAAGCAGATTCTTTGAAAGGTACTGCGGTAATAACGGAATAATCACTTCCGAAAATAACGGTTTTAATTCCCGTTACGGCATAGAAATCGTTAAGCACTTCTTCGATTTTTGAAACGTCAAATTCAAAATTCATTTTATCACTCCGAGTACAAATTTGCCTAAAAAAGATACGCTTTTTACTATATTATAAAATATATTTGTGATAAAATCAAGTAAAAGGAGTAATGATAAATGGCAAGATTTATTTTTATAAGACACGGACAAAGTGAAACCAACGTGACTAACTGCTTTGCAGGGCAAAGCAACCCCTCATTAACAGAAAAAGGACTTCTGCAGGCAGATTTGCTTGCAAAGTGGGTAGCAAAAACCCAAAAAATCGACTGCATCTATTCAAGTGACCTTACAAGGGCGTACCAGACGGCATCTGCTACCGCGAAAAAACTCGGTATGAAAGTGGTCAAAGACCCCGCTTTCAGGGAGATTAACGCAGGGCTCTGGCAGGGTGTAAACTACCTTGTAATCAAAGATAACTACAAGGATATTTACGATATCTGGATTAACGATACGATAAACGCGCGCTTGCCCGAAGGCGAAAGCGTCAAAGAGCTTGGTGAACGCATCGTAGCTGAAACCTTAAGGCTCAACGAAATACATACAAAGGACGAAACCGTAATGATTTTTACCCACGCTACCCCCATAAGAGTTGTCACAACCTATTTTAAAGACGGCAATATCAACGACATCCAGAACACCGCCTGGGCATCCAACACGTCAGCTACCGTTTTAAACTTAAACGGTGAAACCCCCGTGTTCGAACTTATCAGCTTTGACGACTACCTTGCAAACGAAACAAGCGTTATCCCCGACGATATAATTTAGGTGTCAGATATGATATATTATATTATTTTACTTATGGCGGTTTTGATGTTTACCGCACAGTTTGCTTTCACAAAAATCTATGGTGAAAAGGTTGACCAACAAATTAACGAAACCCTCATTATGGTAATTATCACAAGCTTAATCGGTTCTCTTATCTTTTTTACCGTCGGCGGACTTAAAGTAACACTTTCCCCCGAACTGCTTATTTTGGCAACGGCTTTTGCACTCGTGATGATTCCCTACTACGTTTTGGGTGTCAAGGTGCTTTCAATGGGAAGTGTCGGCGTTTACAGTATGTTTATGATGCTTGGCGGTATGCTCCTTCCGTTTTTATACGGAATTTTGTTTTTAGAAGAACCGCTGACCGTCGGAAAATTGGCAGGAACTTTATTACTCTCCCTATCCATCATTTTGCAGACCCTCACGCAGAAAAACGAAAAAGCAAAAAACAAAAAGCTTTTCTTTTTACTCTGTATAGCGATATTTGTATTAAACGGCTTAACGGGGGTTATCGCAAAAGCGTATCAGGTTATATCAAAGACTCCCGACGAAGTAAGCTTTACTGCCGTTTCCTGCTTTTTAACGGCGCTTATTTTGATTATATTCTACCTTATCCCAAGCCTTTTTAAAAATCAAAATATGATTAAATCGGAGATAAAAAACGCCTTTGTACCTTCCGTTTTTCTCAGTATGGCGGCTATCGGAATTGCCGCACACACGGGAAATTTTCTCCATTTAAAGGTAGCGTCAAGTATCCCCGCTTCGGTACAGTTTCCGATGGTGTCAGGCGGAGTTATCGTCTTCTCGGCAATAGTATCGGCAAAAATCTTCAAAGAAAAAATAAGCAAGGCAGAGCTTATCTGTATCACAGGTGCATTCATTTCAACTCTGCTCTTTGCATTTTAAGGAGGAAATTTTATGAAACTTGATAATTTTCTTCGTTTTAACGGAATGTTCGGCGGTTTCGGACTTATCTTTGCAAGTGGAAGCTTCGGCATCATCGACAAGGTTACAGACTACGAAGTGAGTGAAGAAAACGGCGTAAAATCGTACTTTTTCAAGTGTAAAGGTGTTTCCTTTACAACGACTTTTGAAGAAAAAGACGGCATTTTTATCCGTAAAGACTACCTTGAAAACATATCAGACACCGAAATTGAAATAAACTCTGTTTACAGTCGTTTCGGTCTTGACGGAAACTGTTATGAAGTCTATACACAGTATAACGGCTGGGAGCACGAATCAAAAGGAAACTGGCAGAAACTCGTCACAAGCGTTACTGCAAAAAGTGAAGGTATAAGAAGCTGTGACGGTGCAACCCCCATAATGGCACTTCATAACGTTCATACCAAAATGAACACCGTTTTCCACCTTTTCCCGAATGCTTCCTGGCAGATGACGGCAAAAAAATTCCCCGCAAACAAAAAAGAAACCATCGTCATCGAAACGGGATTTAACAACGAAAATCTGCATCTTAAGGTGGCACCGCACGAGAAAATTTCCTTACCTGAAATATGGTTTTTCAACGCAAAAAACAAAACCGATTTAGACGCTTTTAAGCTTCATAGCGTATATAATAAACTTTACCCCCGCAGAAGTATGCCCGTTCTTTACAACTCCTGGCTTTACTGCTTTGACAACCTTGACGTTGACGCGATTTTAAATCAGGTTGACACAGCACGTGAGCTTGGAATTGAAGCCTTTATGATAGATGCAGGGTGGTTTGGTAACGGAGAAAACTGGGCGGACGCCGTCGGCGACTGGGAAGAAAAAGAAGGTGGCAGACTTATTGAAATCTCCGAAAAAGTCCGCGAGAAAGGTATGATATTCGGGCTTTGGTTTGAGCCTGAGAGGGCAAGTCCCGAAAGTAATTCCGTTAAAACTCATCCCGAATACTATATTGAAAACTCACTTTTGGATTTTGCAAATCCCGACGCCGTAAATTATATACTCGAAATCCTGTCAAAACAGATCGAAAAGTATAATATCGGATTTATGAAATTTGATTTCAATTCATCCATTCCCGTTGACCCGTCAGGCAATGCTTTTTACAGATATTATAAAGGTCAGGAACGTTTTATAACTGCCCTTCGTGAAAAATTCCCACACCTTTATATCACAAACTGTGCAAGTGGCGGATACCGTATGGAGCTTAATCAGGGCAGAATGTTTGACTCCTTCTGGCTCAGTGACAATCAAGGTCCCTTTGAGGGTATCCGCATCGTAAAGGACACCTTGAAACGTATGCCTACTGCTTTGATTGAACGATGGAACGTGCAGAAATACTCTGAAGGCTTTCCTCACTACGACCTTAAGAGTGAAGTCGGTATGATGCTTAGTTGTAACAACGGCACCTGGGATTTTATCACGAGTGTAAAAGACTCATTTACAAGCGCTTTTATAAACTGCGGACCCGTTGGTTTTTCCTGCGATATTGCCGCTTTCCCCGACGGATATAAAAAGTTATGGAAAGAAAATATCAAAGCTTTCAAACAAAACCGTGACTTTTATAAAAATGCGGTTGCAAGGATTTTAGTCGACACCGACGATATTATCGCAATTCAGTATTCCGACTCTGTACGCTTTGAAATCGTCCTCTTTACAAAGACTACCTATGCAAATAACCTCATCGTTTACCCCGTACTTGACGAAGGTAAACGCTACTCACTTGATAACGGGATTTTAAGCGGTAAGGAAATTACTGAAAACGGAATTTGCTTTGATAATCTTGCCGACAACTCGGCTTACGTAAAAATTTTAAACGAGGTGAAATAAAATGGATAAAAAAGTAGCTCTCCAGATAAGAAACTCGGAGCCCATTGAGGAAATGGCAAAAATGATGTCGGAATGCGGTTTTAAATACGTAGCGGTAGCCTTCGGTGACGAAAAGCCTTTGCTTTCCGACAATTGGAAAGACCACGTTACAGAGATTGATAACGCCCTTAAAAAATACGGACTTAAGTGCATCCAAACCCACGCACCCTACTATAACTTAATGCTCTCTGCCGAAATCCGCGAAGGGGATATGGAGAAAGCACTTCTCCGTTCCATCGAAGCTACCAAAATGCTCGGTGCCGACCTCTGCGCCGTTCACCCGAGAACCTGTATTAATAAAGACGTTGATATCACGAAAGCCGAAGACCGTGAGCGTTCTTTGAAGGAAAATATCATTTCCTTTACCCCGCTTGTTAAAGCGTGTGAGGAATTGGGCGTTTGCCTCGGTATCGAAAATCTTATGAAATACCCCCTCGCAAACGACCTGCCCTCCTTTTATTCCTGGATTGCAGAGGATCACGCAGAGCTTATTGATAAGCTTGACAGTAAAAACTGCGTCGGTATCTGGGATTTCGGCCACGCAAACTTAGCTGACGAGATTAACCAGACAGACAGTATCCGCACTTTAGGTGCAAGAATCAAGGGTACTCACGTTCATAACAACGGTGCCGTTGACGATGAACACTTTCCACCATTCCTTCCCCCAAAAGGTGCTTACTACGCAAGACGTACCGTTGACTGGAGCTCAGTACTCACAGCACTGCGTGAAACGGGTTATGACGGCTATTTAACCCTTGAAACGGTATTTTATTTCGACTACCCCTTAAAACCCTTTATCCAGTACCTCTACGACAGTGTCTGCAACTTATACGATATTTTAAAAGCGGAGTGATTTCACTCCGCTTTTTGTCTTTTTGTTGTAAGTCCTGCTATTGACATAATCCGCAAAAAATGTTATCATACAAAGTAAGAAAAAAGTGGATATTTTTCCATTAAATCAGGAGGATTATTATGAGCATTGGTTACTTTGTAGATGAGAAAAAAGAATACGTCATTACCAATCATTTTCCCAAAAGACCACTTATGAACTATTTGTGGAACGAAACAATTATGATTGATATTGACCAGTTCGGTTTTGGTCCCAACTCTGTTTTCGACGAAAAACGTTATCGCCGTGAACTTTTCGCAGAGGGCGACAACCGTCTTATCTATATCTATGACCGCGAAGACAATACATACTATGCGGCTAACCGTAACTATACGAAACTTCCCTTTACAAAATGGGAAACACACGTAGGACAGGGTTATTCCCTTATTTCTTCTTCCTACAAGGGTCTTGACGTTGATTACACAATCTTCGCACCCGTTGAAGGCAGAGCAGAATGCTGGGAAATCAAAATCAAAAATAACGGTGACAAGGCTCGTGACTTGTCCGTATATCCTATGGCTAACGTACACGTTTGCCTCAGCGGACATGCTGCTGATGTAGCTTCCGACTGGGACGATGAATTCGGCGGTATCTTCTCCCCCGAAAAACATTTCGATATGGCTTCCGAGTACACAGAATGCTATATGGCATCCGATTGCCCCGTTGCTGAATACGAACTCGCTGAAGATTCTTTCAAAGGTTACTACAACACGTTCGCTAACCCCATTGCTCTGGAAAATGGCGGTGAGCTTTCTTCTTCCCCCAGCTGTTTTGACCAGTGTCAGACTTTCACACTCCGTCACGATATCAAGCTCAACCCCGGTGAAGAAAAAATCATCCGTATAATCGTTGGTGTTGCAAAAGATAAAGCTCAGGCTATCGCTGAGAAAAAACGTCTTCTTAATGCAAAAGCTTTTGAAGAAAACCTTACAGAGGTTAAAGAACGTGCTAACCAGTACGATGACCGCCTTACTATCCATACAGGCGACGAAACTATCGACAGATTTGTTAACATCTGGCTCAAACGTCAGATTGACCTTGGTAAAACATGGGCTCGTGGCTACGTTGTAGGTTCCCGTGACGCTATGCAGGACGTAACAAGCTTCGTTCAGCTCGACACTAAGGTTTCCAGAGAAAAAATTCTCTACGCTATGCAGTTTGTTCGTCCTAACGGAAACATCATCCGTGCTTTCGTTCCGATTATGAAAAAACTCGCTCACGACTGCTCCACATGGACAATCACTGCTGTTTGCCAGTACATCAAAGAAAGTGGCGACTATCAGATTTTAGACGTTGACTGTCCTTACTTTGAGTCCGACGAACACGGCACAGTGCTTGACCATTTGATGCGTGCTGCTGACTTCCTTTTGAGAGGCGTTGGTAAACACGGCTGGACACTCTGGGGCGAATGTGACTGGAACGACTCACTCAATAACTGTGGTACACAGCTTATCGGTGAAAGCTTGTGGCTTGCTGAAGCAAGTTGTAAGTGTGGCCTTGAACTTATCGAGCTTCTTGAAAAAATCGGTAAAGACGAAGACGCTAAAATCCTTCGTGCAGACCGCGAAAAAATGCTTGAAAACATCAGAGTTCACGGTTGGGAAAAAGACCACTTCATCTACGGCTACAACGATTACGGCCAGAAAGTTGGTTCTTATGAATCTCCCGACGGAAACTCCTACCTCAACGCTCAGACATGGGCAGTTCTTGCTGACGTTCTTCCCAAGGATGAACTCAATACGTTGATGGATTACGTTGAAGATAATTTGCAGTGTGACTTCGGTTACGTTCAGGTTAACCCCGCTCATACAATAGGTGATGACCGCATCGGACGTTCTTCCTACTTCACACCCGGTTGTTATGAAAACGGCTCTGTTTACAACCATGGTTGTGCTTTCAAAATCGTTGCTGACTGCTTGCTCGGTCGTGGCGATGAAGCACTCAAAACTGTAAACTATATGCTTCCCACTAACCCCATGAACCCTTCCGAAAAATCCGGTATGGAGCCTTATGCTATCTCCAATATGTACTTAGGCCCGGCTGCTCCTGCAAGAGTTGGTGAGTCCCCCATGCACTGGATTACAGGTACTTGCGGATGGTTGTTCCGTGGTATCGTTGAGTATATGCTCGGTGTTCAGGCTGACTACGATGGACTTAGAATTGTTCCCGCTATGCCTAAGGCTTGGAAAACAGCTTCCGTTCATCGTATCTTCCGTGACTGCACATACGATATCGAGTATACACAGAACTCTTACAACGGTGCTCTTAAAATTACTGTTGACGGTGAGGCTATCGAAGGTAACCTTCTCCCCTACTTCACAGATAATAAAGCACACAAAGTAACAGTTACAATCGGCTAATTAAAACATAAAAGCGAGGTGGATTTCCACCTCGCTTTTTTTATCCTTCAAACTCGTCATAAGCAGTCAGAATATGTTTTCCAACTAAATACATCAACTTTTCAAGTTCTGCCTGCATCTCGAGAGTCGGCTCCAAAAGACAATTCCCCTTGTCAAAGCTTCTTCTGGGACCTACCCAAAAATCTGAGGAGCGCAAAGTGTTTGGTGCTTCAAAAGTAAGCGATCCTTTGAAGTTTATATCCTTTAATGCACACATTACTTCATCCACATTTATTGTGCCAAAATACGGAATCATATGCTCGTCATCTTTACCTCTGTTATCGTTAAAATGAACAGCATACAAATCATCACCTATTGCCAATATTTCATCGTACTGGCTACCCTCGATGTTCGCGTGTCCCGTATCCCAACAGGAATGGAAAAGCGGATGATTCACATACTCAGAAAACTCACGCATATCCGCCCCGGTTTTAGGCCAATAAAAATTCGACGTCGTACCGTTTTCGTGCAAAACATTTACGTTATTCTTTTCCATTGTATCAAAAAGCCGTTCAAAGAAAGCCTTGTTACGCTTTTGCCACTCCAATTTAGATATGTCATAAGCCCAGCCCGGGTGAACAACCATATTTTTAATACCTAAAATTCCGCAAATCTCAATACATCTTTTATTTATATCAACCAACCTGTCAAGCTGACCTTCAGCAAGAGGATTGCCGCTCGGAGAATGGCACTGAACAAATTCTATGCCGTTTGATTTTGCATACTCGTTTATCTTTTCTGCATTTTTACGCCAATCGTCCGAAACGAGTAATTCGTCATTCTCAAAAATACTGTAAAGGCTTAAATCAATGTACTTAAACCCAGCCTTATGTACCTGTTCAATTCGTTCTGTGTAAGTACCGCAAAATCTGTTAAAATCTTCTGTTGTAGTCGCAAGTTTCATAAAATCACCTTATCTCAGTTTCATATGGTATGGACCTGGAAGCACCAGCCCTGCTTACCGCTATTGCGGAAGCTTTTGTTGCAAAATTAATAGCCTCTTCAAGCGATACACCCCTTGAAAGCCTTGAAACCAAAGCTCCGATAAAACAGTCCCCCGCAGAAGTCGTATCAACAACCTTTGTTTTTATTGCAGGACAAAACACAGTTTTTTCACCGACGTTATAAGCGCATCCACGCTCACCTAAAGTAACGATAACGTTTTTTACTCCCATTTCTTTTATTTTAAAAATAACTTTTTCACAGTTTTCGGGAGTATCGGGTGAAATACCCGTCATATCATAAGCCTCATGCTCATTAGGGATAAGATAGTCGATATTTTCAAGCAATTTTTGGGGTAGTTTCCTAAAAGGCGCAGGATTAAGCAGTACTTTGGTGTTATTTTCTTTTGCAATTTCGCAAACTCTTATTACAGTTTCAAGCGGAATTTCAAGCTGCATAACACAAAAATCACTTTCTGCGATAAGCTTTTCATCAAGTTTTTCAGGAGTGAGTGAGTCGTTTGCACCAGGGGCTAAAATAATGAAGTTGTCCCCGTTTACAACGGTAATCATAGCAATTCCCGTAGGAGTATCTGCTACCTTTATACCTTTAAAAATGACGTTATTATCTGTAAGTTCTTTTATCAGCATTTCACCGTTAGCGTCATTACCCACGGCACCGAAAAATGAAACCTCACCGCCAAGCTTTGAAACGGCAACCGCCTGATTTAATCCTTTCCCCCCTGCATTCATCTGAAAATTACTGCCCGTCAATGTCTCACCGATTTTCGGCATCTTATCAGAATGAATTACAAGATCGGCATTAGCACTGCCAATTACAAGAATTTTACTTTTCATAACGTCATCTCCCTTTTCACCCTATTCTACCATAATAAAAATAAAAAGTCAACAAAAAACGAGGAAACGGCGTCTTCACTTAGGGATAATTCGCCCAAATCATTACTTTATTTGCGAACTAATATGTTAAAAGCCTACGATATGCGTCAGCATTATCGTAGGCTTTTGCCTTTTATTTCATCAAAAAAGTTAATGATTTGGGTGTATACAGTTT
>JBGVGI010000013.1:0-4323 GCA_045121595.1 Oscillospiraceae bacterium
GGGTGTATACAGTTTTGTAACGAATATATTTGCTTTGCATTGAAGTCACGAAAACGCAGTAATACTTGATGTCTTACAAGGTTTCGTGACAATAAGGCGGAGCAAATATTCGTGAAAAACCGATTTCTCCCTAATTGAAGAAGCCGAATGGTGTTTTTTTGATGTAAATCCGTTTTATCGGACATTGACCATGGTAGAATGTTTATGGGTAAAGCGAGGTGAATGCCGTGACGGAGCAAGAGAAGAAACTGTTTATTAAGGAAATTAAAAAATATATAAAAGATAATTGTTACTACAAGGATAAATACGTAAAATATGATGATTTATGGCTTGTCGGGTGGGTTGTAGGTGAGTTTGAAAACAAAAAGGAAGCAATGCGGTTACTTATCAATAACGAGTACGGATTACTTGGAAATCTTATAAATAAATACCTGAGAGACCCCGATAAATCAATTGAAAAATTTATAGAACAAGCTGATCTTGCAGTCATCCTTGAGGCTATAGAATACGGTGGAAACGTCGCTTTAAGTAAGAATGAGCTTACGTCAGACCCGTATGCGATGCGTCTGCTTATTGAACACGATGATAAGTATGCAGGATATATAAGTGGGTCACTTCTGGGTTCAAAATCATTTTTGCTTTCCGCAGTAGCACGATACCCTGAAATTCTCCAAGAAGCGTATATCAATGTTTTTAAGGACGAAGAATTTGTATATTCACTTATTAAGAAAAATTATGCCTGTCTTAAGTATTTGCCGAACAGGTTTTACAACAATTACAGAATTTGTTTTGAGGCTGTAGGTCAGGAAGGTTATTCGATAATGTATTTTAATTACGACCTTAGAAAAAAAGACGAAATAGTCTTAAGAGCTGTTTCCAACAGAGGAAAAGCGTTGTCATTCGCATCGCTTTCACATAAAAAGAACCGTGAAATAGTTTCTGTTGCCGTTAAAAACTGCGGTCTTGCTTTGGAATATGCGGACGATTCATTTAAAAGCGATTATGAAATTGTGGCACTTGCGGTGGGGAGCAGGGGACTTGCTTTAAAATATGCATCACCTGAATTGAAAGACTGCTATGAAATTGTGAAAATTGCGGTAGAAAATGACGGGTATGCGATATCATTGGCTTCGTTGAGATTGCGCGACGATTATGATTTAGCTGTAAAAGCTATTGCTTCGTATACAGACGCCTATAAGTATCTCAGTATACGTCTTCAAAGTGACCCGAAAATTCAGGAAATGTATTTTAGTAAAAAAGAGGAGGAAAACAAATGGCTTCTATCAAGGATGCAATAAGAATATGCAAAAGAATTATGCTTACGAATTTGCTTACGAATGATTATTCAATAGCGCTTACTCCGTTGCTTTCGGGAAAACACGGTATAGGAAAAAGTCAGGTTGCCAAAAGTATAGCAAATTCTCTTGGCGGAACAGTTATGGTTATAGAAGGCGGTACGCTCAAAGAAGGTGAAATAACGGGTATTCCTTATCAGTATAAAAATGAGTGTGGTGAAACTGAATTCAGATTTTTGCCGTATTATATCGTTAAGAGAATTCAAAACGCAGAGAAATTTTTGTATAAGGAAGAAGCAAAAGAAGATACCCTTGACGATATTTTAAACGGTGAAGAAAATAAGTATTCTAATGACAATCTTTCCTTTACGCAGAAATTAAGTATGCTTCAGTCGGGGCAGATAAAACCCGTAATTTTGTTTTTTGATGAGATAAACAGAACGGATACTACAGTTTTCAGGGAACTTATGAATATTATTCTTACCCGTACAGTAAACGGATACCGTTTCCCGTGGTGGGTGTTTATTATCGCTGCTATGAATCCGAGTACACAGTCAAGTGTATACGCTACAAATGAAATGGACCCTGCACAGACCGACCGCTTTATAAAGCTTAAGGTAAGCGAAAGTGCAGGTGAGTGGGTTTCGTTCGCCGTTGAAAATCATTTTGAAGAATCTCTTATAGATTTTATTTCAAATATGCCGAGTGCTTTATCATCGGATGATAAACTTCTTGAAGATGATGAAAAGCCGATGCCTACTCCACGTGGATGGCATATGGTGGATCTTATTTTAAAAGCTAAGGACAAGTTAGACGTATTCTTTACAAGCGGAGAACAAAGTCAGAAGAGTAAGGATATACGTACCATCGTTGCGGCTAAAGTTGGCGGTGTTGCGGCAAATATGTTTTTTGCAAGTCTTAATGACCCTAAAAAGATTGTTACGGCAGAGGATATATTTGAAAGCGATACCGATAACATTTCTCAGGAAGTGCGGCTCAGGGTGAAAAAACAGTCAAATGCACAGAATGCAGTTACTTCACAGAGTATTGTAACTTTTATCAAGGATAAAGCCGTCAAGCTTAATGAAGACAGTTATGAAATAACACAGATCAAGAAAAAGATATCTGTATATATGGGACTTCTTGATATGTCAAGTATGCTGATGTTTTCACAACTGTTGATGAACACTAAAGCTTCGGGTAACGTGATGCTTTATGAATACTTTTATGATATTTTTGACGACGAGCTTCTTGAAATGCTGCAGCAGAATAACATTAACGATGCTTTGGTTCGTGGGGAGTTATAATGGAAAACGATATTGTATATTACCATAAAAAGCTTATAAATCTAATTCATAAAGTAGAGAAAAACGAGGAGGATAAAGAAGCTCTCAAGGCCGTTAAAGAAACCTTTTTAACTCTTTTTGATATGATAAAAATGATACTTATATCAAAACAGGACAGGTATTACGGAGTTTTTTTGATGAATCTTGATTTAAGTCTGGATTTTACCATGTATTGTGACGCGAGTGTAAGCATAGAAAGCTACCCGTTTCGTATGTGTATAAATCCTTTGCTGATAGGTCTTCGTTCACTTCCTGAAATTATCTATATCATTTGCCACGAAATAGAGCATCTTGTGCTTAAACATCCCGTTGCAGGTCAAAAATACAATCCTAAAAATGACCCTAAAACTGCCTACAGACTTAATATCGCAATGGATGCCAGTATCAACGACCGCCTGACACACGACAGTGAAAACAACAATTCAAGCGTTATATCACAACCTGATGATCTGATAACTTCTGCTTATCTGCACGAAACGTATGAAATACACCTGAAAGAGCTTCAGGCGTTTGATTACTATTTTGAGCGTCTTCCAAATACATCGGAAGAAATTCTTCCTGATGGTATTATTGTGGTTGAAAGATCGGGCAAAGAGATAGTTACCGACAAAAAGCGTAAAGGAAAGACTCAACTCCCGCTTTGGTTTGGCAACAATGACTTTTGTGACGTTGAAGATATGTTGCGTAACTTTGCAGAAGAAGTGAATAAAAGTATGTCGGATTCGATGCGGGGTAATTTGCCTAATTATCAGAAAGAAGCACTTGATAAACTACTTACGCCACCTTTGATATCCTGGCAACAACTTTTAAAGCGTTTTATTGGTACCATTCCTCACGGCCACAGAAAAACGCGTACCCGTCTTAGCAGAAGACAACCAGAAAGATATGATATTTCGGGTAATATAAACGACAGAATTATCAAGATAGTTGTTGCCATTGACACCTCGGCTTCAATGTCTGACAGAGAACTTAAACTGGTGATGCGCGAAGTCTTTGAAATTATAGGAAGCCGTGCTTGTGAGGTGACGGTTATTGAATGTGATGCAGAAATTCAGAACGTGTACAAAGCACATTCGGTAAAGGATATTTCGTATGAATTAAACGGACGTGGCGGTACAGCATTTACCCCCGTGATCGAATATATAAATAAAAACTGTGAATATCGTGATGCGATCCTTATTTATTTTACCGACGGTATGGGAGAGAATTCAATTCCAAGACCACTGACCCGTAAAGTCCTGTGGGTTTTGCAGTATGAAGACTGTTTTTTATCTGTAAACGAGGCTTATGGTGAAGTGCTTTATCTTGAGTGCGATAATAAAAATCATCACACCTTTTTATGTGATGATTTTTATGAAAATACCGATGAGCCAAGGATTGTTAAGGTGTAAATAAAAATGCTTTACATACGTACTGTGAGCTTAGGCATAACCGACAAATCCGAACCCGTTTTTTACTTACTGTTTTCCGCTGTTTCTTTGTCAAAATCCGCGTGGATACACAAAGTATTCACTGTGGTTTTGCCTTAAAAACACCTGAAAAACAGTGTGTAAAAAATTCGCCGAACCTGAAATTACTGAAAATTTGTGGTTTTTCAAGGCGGCAGGGCGAAGGAATACTCGCGTCTTTCAAGCCCGACAACGCAGAAAAAGCCGAATTTTGAATAATTTCAGGCGGGTTCG
>JBGVGI010000014.1:0-2426 GCA_045121595.1 Oscillospiraceae bacterium
GCAAACATTTTCCCACCTATTTGATAACGAACCCAATTCCAGTCCTTCTGAAGATCTTTTGTCACTCCCGCCTTACTAAGTAAATATTCGTCAATCCATGTATATCTCATAAATCATTTCTCCTTTTTTTATTTTATAACCTAGGCGTTTGCGAAACGCCGTAAGCCGCATAAATACGGCATTTTTTGTTGCAAAAATAAAATATCTCCTCTAGGTTTATGGTAAAATAGAATTGACGAGAAACTATCAACCAATCCACTCAAAGGAGATATATTCATATGATAACATACAAACAGCTCTCTTTGGCAGATACTTTTGAAAATTGCCAAGAAATTTTTAATTCTGACAAGCCTGCGTTTCTTTCTCTTCTAGAAAACCATATTGACCTTGATTCAATTATTCCGATTTCTTTTAGAAATCATTTTTATTCATCAACGGGCAGATCCCGTAAATACCCTTTAAAAGCTATGCTCTGGGCTTTGATTATCCAGCGCATATTTTCTATTCCTACAGATTCTCTGTTGTTAGTCTTCTTGAACTATTCAAAAGATTTAAGAGATTTCTGCGGCTTCTCAAAAGTTCCTGATGCTTCCAAAATCACTCGCTTTAAACAAGATTTTTTGTCAGACTTACAATCCGTTTTTGATAATCTAGTAGATTATACTGAACCCATATGCCAAGCCATTGATTCATCTAAAGCCGACATGACAATTTTTGATACTTCTGGAATTGAAGCCTGGGTTACTGAAAACAATCCCAAGTACGCCAACAAAATAATCAAGCAGCTAAAGGCATATGCAAAAGCTAATAACTTTGACTCTAATTATGATCCTTACAAAGCAGCTTATGGTTCTATGCCTTCCCATTCAGCTGCAAATGATCAAATAAAGCAGCTCTATGTGGATGGACATTTCTGCTATGCTTATAAGATTGGAATAGTAACTAACGGTTTAGGTATCATCCGCCATCTCGATTTTTACAACAAGGATTTTTTGGCTAAACATCCTGAATTAGAACCTAATAAAAAATCTGATTCTCCAGACGAAGATAAATCTATTCATGATGCAAGGCTTTTAATCCCCACACTTATGGATTTTTTTAAAGCTCATCCTCTTATCAATCCAAAAACTTTCCTAGGTGATGCAGCTTTTGATTCTATCGATATATACAAAACCCTACTCTCTGGAGGTTCGTTCAACGGTCAGCATTTTGAGAAAGCATACATTCCTCTCAACTCACGTTCTTCTATAAAAAGTGAGTACACTGTCAACGAGGATGGTATTCCTTGTTGTCCTAACGATAATAATCTTCCAATGAAATCGGAAGGCATACTAACTACCAAAACCGGTATTAAAAAGTATAAATTTGTCTGCCCCAAAATGATTTGGGATTACAATCCTCAAACCCAGCGTGCTCACAGGAAATGCACCTGTGAAAATCCTTGCACCGATTCAAAATGTGGCAGAATGACATACATCTATCCAGAACAAGATTTAAGAGCTTATCCTGGCACACTTCGTGGTACTGAAGAATGGAACTCAATTTATAAAACCAGAACTACTGTTGAACGTTCTATCAATCATTTCAAGGATAGTTTTTGTCTTGCAGGAAGAAAAACACAAAACGAGAAAACTCTCCATGCAGATTTAATCCTTGCAGGAATTACACAGTTAATAACAGTTGTGCTCACAGATAAAATTCATCACCATGAATATATTCGCAGTATTAAGCCATTGATTTCATAGGTCTTACCAACTTCATAACCATATGAGGTTTATTGAAGTGCGCCAAAAAACTAAAGAAATCGCTTCATCTAGGAATTTATGCATTGACACAACCTCTTCCTTGTGTTGTATCAAGATTGTGAACTTGTTTCGCAATTACCTATATTTAATATTATAACAATATATTTTTCAAACGCTCATCCGTTATGATATGTTCTATTCCTTCATGCTCCAAACTTAAATATTCCTTCATGAAGCTTGGAAATGCCTTATATTTATCAAGATCCTTTATCGGAATCCAATGCATATCTTCCCCCACTCCGTTTGTGAAACTATTGCTACATAATTCCTTTGTCCCCCTTGGTTTCATTAGATAATACAAACATATCTCATGACATGAAAGTCCATCCAACACTCCGCCTTTTCCATCGAAAAAATTCTCATGCACAACAGCAAGTTTCTCAATCTCATATCTTACACCGGTTTCTTCATATACTTCACGAATCACTGCATCTTCGGCGGTTTCCCCCATATGAACTCCACCCCCAATGGAATACAGATAGTCTTCATTTTCGTTTCCCGCAAAAAGTACACAGTCATCTTCTATTATTATTGCTGCCGCTCTGTATCTGAACCAGTTATCATCCCTCGTAAAACAACAATCATACATAATTTTTCTCCTATGAATTTTTAATAACTATT
>JBGVGI010000015.1:0-2655 GCA_045121595.1 Oscillospiraceae bacterium
ATAACCGTAACAGATCCGGAAGGTGCAACAGAGACAACAGAATATGACAGCAGAGGCAACATAATATCAGTAACGGATGCCAGTGGAATAAAGACAGAACAGTATACATACGATGCTGCCGGCAACGTGATTACACAGACAGATGCCCTCGGAAGCACCACCGAATATGCAAGGGATGCCGCCGGAAGAATAACATCACAGACAGATGTCCTTGGAAGAACAGCAGAATACAGCTATGATGCCGAAGGAAGACAGACCTCAGTAACAGATGCCATGGGAAACAGTGTTAGAGTCGGGTAGGATTAACCATTTTTAGTCGGCTTAAATTAACCAATTTAAGCCAAGTAGAAATAACCAATGTACCAGTTATTCCTTTCTTTAGTTTATTCTGTTTTTGGTAAAGGAGATAATTCTCCAGCAGTTATTGATATTGTTTTACAATTCTGACCTCGATAACTACTTCCTTTTATCATAAATACCATCGCGTCATCAAATATTCTATCTAATGCACATAGCAAAGAAGAATCTTCTCCAAAGAACTCTCCCCACTTGTCAGGTGTTTTATTACTTGTAAATATCATGTTGTTTGGACCCTCTTTACTATATCGTCTATCAATTACATCAAAAAACATTCGTGTGTTTTCTTTGTCAAATACACATCTTCCTATTTCATCTATAATCAAACAGGATGGATTGACTAGGTTATTTATTACAGCACTTTCACGTCCAAGTCTTCTGGCATCAGTAAACTTCTGATTTAATTCTGTTGCTTTTAAAAAGTATGCCTTGTATTCATTGCTGCAGCATACTCGTCCATATGCCATTGCAAGATGAGTTTTTCCTACGCCCTGAGGTCCTATGAAAGCGAGATTTTTATGTGCATATAGGCTTGACAGTGTAGATAGTTCTTTTAATGCTTCGACGTTTTTACCATTGATTCTACTAAAGTCGTAATTATCAAATGTCTTTGGATTCTTCAATGGAATTCTGCTCATTTGTTGCAACATGTTCACAAGATTATCATGTCTTTTTTCCTTTAAATACAACAAAAAATCTGAAATTGCCTTTGCTTCTCCTTCTGTATACCTGTTTTTTAATATTACATCAGCTATTTCTTGAGCATTTATGCTTAGCTTTAGATAGCTTGCTGTTCTTTCAATTTCATCAAATATTAAGTTTTCCATTATTCAAGTCCCTCCTCAAAATTAAATCTGCTAAATTCCTGAGCATATGATGGAGGGGACATTTGACTGATTTTAACCTTAACAGGTACGGAAGGAACTTCCTCGGGCTGAAGAGTAACATACTGATCTCGACATGTACTATCCTTACGACTCCATGTAACATCATGTGTTGTAAGAGTCTTTGTCATATTCAAATCATATATATACAAGACATATCCATCTCTTTTGACACGGCACGTTTTCTCTGTATACCAATAAGGTACGCCGAATCTTCTTCCTTCGTAAGTGACAAATCCATCAAATGAAATGCATCTTTCTGGGCAAAGATAATATGACAATTCAATTGATTCCTCTAATAAAGGGGCAACTTTCAGACACGAAGAAGTATGTTTCTCATTAGGAATGCAATCGACTGCTCTATGATACAGAGAGTTTTGTCGGTTGCACCAACTTAATGCCTCATAGTTTAAATCTGTTAACTCAGTAAAGATTCTTCCTGGGAGAAAGTTTTCTTTTACGAAACGCACAAGTCTCTCTACAGCTCCTTTGGTAAACGGATGTCTTGGTTTACACAGTTTAGTTTCAAAGCAAAGGTTATTCATAAACACCTCATAATCCTTTTGCCATATAGGCTTGCCTTGAGTATCGCGTTTAATAACAACACTCTTCATGTTATCAGTTAAAACGTACTTTGGAATGCCCATATAAATAAAGGCGTGTATCATTCCTATAAAAAGATTCTCCTGTTTAGCGTTCGGAAAGAATTCAATATAACGTTGACCACAGTGATGGCATATCATTGCAAAACATGTGATCTTATATGATTGACCATCTGCTGTTTCAACAGTTACAAATCCCCAGTCCATTTGATATGATTCTCCTGGTTCAGTTTCATATCTTCTACCACGATTTCCCTGGGGTGCAACAAGCTGTCTTTTGGCAGGAACAAGATTTTTATTATTGTTGATGTAATCCTTCACACTGCTTAAGCTGCCTTTATAGCCGTTTTCACTTATTCTATCAAATATGACAGATGAATTAACTATTCCTTTTGAGAGCAAACCATTTATTGTTCCTGTAAAACCTGAAATTTTGCTTGCATTATTAGATGCTTTACCTGTAAGACCATGAGGCTTAACCTCAAAGTTATTGGCTTTTAGAGCTCTAAGTTTGCCACGGGTAATTCCTGTGCGTCTTTCTAGTTCTGCAAGATTTACTTTGTTAATATCGAATTTTTCACCTAATTCATTCTTTAATTCATTAAGTGCTTGTGTTAAAATTTCTTGTAAGTCATTATGTTTATTATTCTCAATCATGATTTTTATCACTGGTACATTGGCATATATCAGTTTATTACAAAATCATTTGAAAACATAATGGCTTTTTTTATTGAATGAATGGTTATTTTATCTCAGCTAGTATTGGTCAATTTAACTCGGCTTAACGTGGCTGGTTTAACCCGACTCTAACA
>JBGVGI010000016.1:0-1515 GCA_045121595.1 Oscillospiraceae bacterium
GTGACAAACTATAAATAGTCAAGAGTTTTTTGAAAAAAATTTGTGCAATAAAAAAGGGTAACTTTAATAGACCATCTGAAAATACCGTATTTCAGATGGAACAGATAAATATATGTAAGGTAGATATTAACGAAGTTTCTGACAGTTAAAGTCTACATCCTGCCTCTCCAATGCATAGATGACTCTAATCAGTTTCTTTGCTACATGAGTGATAGCTACCCGGTGTTTCTTGCCTTCAGCACGTTTCTTTGCATAATAAGTTGCAAAGGTTAAGTCGAAACGGATTAAGGGAAGGCAGGCATTAAGAAGTACGTAACGGAGCTGGGAAGAACCGTGTTTTACCATTCGCCCGCCACGAGATTCTGTTCCAGAATCATTTATTCCCGGTTCAATTCCGGCAAATGCAAGCATCTGACCGGGATTAGAAAAGTTGGATATATCACCGTATTCAGCGTAAATAACAGCGGCTGAAATTGGACCAATACCCGGGATGGACATATAATGTGGATGTACCTCTTCGATTAGTTTAATAATCTCAGTTTCCAAAATGTTTATTTCGTTGGAAAGAGATTTGTGCAGGGTCAATAAGCTATTTAATTCCAAATCAAAAATGGAGTTGTTGACACCGACCGTATTAGCAGCAAGTTCTTTTAAGCGAAGGAACTGCTGGATAGAAAACTTTCCTCTTGAGATACAGCGAAGTTTATCGTAAGAAGTAGAATTCATACGAGCCATTTTCTCAGCGGATCCATAGTTTTCAAGAAGATATAAGGCTGTTTTAGAAAGTCGTTCATTGAAGAATGGTTTGAATTCAGGAAAGGTATGGTCTAAAACATTTGTTATCTTCACAAGATAAAAAGAACGCTGACGAATTAGCCTGTCACGCAAACGAGTTAGTGACTTTAAGGAATAAGCGTGGTAAAATCCTTTTGAATGGGGTTTGTACTCAACCGTCATTAACCATCGGGCTATTGATTCGCAATCAACAGAATCGGTTTTGGTTCGCCTTAAAGTTGTAGACTTTTTATATTCCTTGATGAGAACTGGATTAACTTCCATAAAGCTGTGGTGGGCATTCTCGAGGAAAAGTTCAAGATTGAGGGCATAATGGGCAGTTGATTCAAACCCTATTTTTATATCCTCAGGATTGGAGAGAGAATTAAGAGTAGTAAGCAGTTGTTCAAAGCCATCTTTATCATTAGCGATGGTAAATTTAGAAACAATTTGTTGGTCAGCTGCAGAAATAATGCAGCAATCATGTTTGTACTTGGAAATATCAATTCCAACAAAGAACATGGACATATAGATTTACCTCCTGAAATAATATTTAGCACTGCTGTCTTCCACAGAGAATTCGACTGTGTAATCACGTAAATAGAAACGTCAAGCGTTAACAAACTAATTACCAGTAATAGACGAAAAGCTGTGGTCTGAGTCACCTCCGAACAGTCAAAGCTGTAGTATTATAGGTACAGATCCACAGTGCTTTAAGTATTATAATGGAGTATTCAATAA
>JBGVGI010000017.1:0-2443 GCA_045121595.1 Oscillospiraceae bacterium
GTGGATTTCTTCCAGTTCTTGCTGCTCTCTCAGTAACCTCAAATGTACCAAATCCAACTAACTGAATTTTCTCTCCCTTCTTCAATTCCTCTACTACAACCTCAGTAAATGCCTTTAAAGAAGCTTCTGCATCTCTCTTTGAAACATCAGCTTTCTCAGCGATAGCTGTAACTAACTCTGCTTTGTTCATGTTAAAATTCCTCCTCTGGATTTTCATGTAATCTATAATTCGAGCACCCCCAAATTACTTCTAATAATATATATACTTGTTTTTAGGCTCTTTGTCAAGAAGAAATAGAATTTACGATTGCGTAAATTTACCTTCGGAAATAATGGTGTAGAGTTCACCCATGATGTACTGATAAAGTATCAGACAATGACTTGTGGGTTTAATATACATCTTTTTGGTATACAAAGCAAGCCCAGCTTTCTTTCTGGGCAGACTCCGACTTATTCCTCTTGGCTGTGCTTTTGACCAGAGGCTTTCAGTTGTCAAGGATGCTCTGCACCGTTTACGGCGTTGTCCTTGACAACTGAAAGTCTCTGGTCTTCTTTGTAATTAAGAGGAATAAGCCTCTTTCTCACATTTCATGTGTACCTTCTATAATCCCCAAATATGCGAATTGAAGTACACTATTTTTTTGTTTTGAAGCGAAATGCTATGGCTCATACTGTCTACATACTTTCCCAACTCTCCGTGTCTGCTTTTTTCCGATTGAAGGATTTCTGCACTGCTTAAAATATCGTATTCTGCGCCTATAGCTTTCGGTAATTCTCTTTTTTGATATCTTACCAGTTCTAACATATCTCCACCGTTAAGAGCATACGCCCTTAGCTTTGCCACTTTTGTTGCACCCTTTATACTCCAGCCCATCGGTCTCGAGCTCATCCTGCTTGACAATACGTGGCTCACATGACCTTCTGTACTGCTTCCTGTTACGCCATCTTGATGTCTTAATCTTAGTTTTGCGGCTGTCCAGTTTGAAAGGATATATTCCTTTGCATCTGCAATCCGCTTCATTCCTGTCTCATTTTCCAGACAACTCTCCAAACGTTCCACGGTTTCTTCAAAATCTTTCTTTGTCTTGCTTCGTATTGCAGTCCTTAACTCATCCGCTGCATCTTCCCGGCTGTCTTTCATATGACTCGTCAGCTTTGTCAGATATTTTTCAATGTGAAATTCATCTAGTACATATGTGATATCGGCTATCCTTCTCATGCCCGACTTAATCCATCCGCCACCATCTGCATTCAAATAAATTTTCTTTACTTTATCGAGGTCATAGTGATTATTGATATATTCATAAACTTCATCCCAAAACTCTGCATTTTCTTCTCCATAACTGGTTCCACAAAAATAATAGGGATTCACAAGTTTGTGGCGATTACTCTTTGGTGCTTCTTTTTCAATTCCCTCATGAACATAAACGAGTTTTGTAATTAAGCAGTTGTTTTTCTGATGATTTTCATTTTCCACCAAATCTCCTTTTTTCTCACGGAACTGCAACGATACATGATCTTCGTCTGCCTCAATATACAGGTATTCTACTTCTTTTTTCTTTTCCGGCTTTTCCTCATTTCGGGGAAATTCCAATGCATGAATCTTATTTTTGACCGTCTGCTTATTAACGTCTGTTGTCAGACTTGTTTCTTCTCCACCTCGTCTGTATGAGCTCTGAACTGCTTCTTTAAGCATTCGTGCAAGAGCATCTTCACTAATGCGTTCATGCTTTTCTAATCCTAAAATCCGGTCAAGCAGATATTCACATTCACCTGTCTCTTTATTTTTGAATAAAGTCTTTTCAAATGTGACAGTTCCTAATGAGGTGATCAGCTGCTTTGTTTCGTGAGATTCTACCACCCAGTGTTGTAGACGTTTCTGGCTTTTCTGGAGCATTCCATTCATTTCTTCCAGAGATTCCTGTATCATTCTAAGTCCTAAGTTGTGCAGTTCTTCTGTGAGACCAAGGACATACTCTGCCAGTTTTTGAGGCTCTTTCATGAAATCATCTTCCAATTTTTCAAATCTGTTGATGCATTCTTCTTCAAAATATCTTATACTGTTAATCATAGAGGACACCTTCCTTTGTGTGTATTTGGTTGCAAGCCATAAATACTTTATCACAAAGTGGTGTCCTCTTTTCATTTAATCCGAATAAAATTTTACGCTAGCTTTCTTCCCATCTTGGAATTTCGCTTATTTTCATACATTCTTGCATCTGCAATTCGATAAGCCGAATGGGAATCATAATCATCATAACATTCCGTACTCATGGCAAGTCCCCATGCTGTACTTAAAATTAATTGTGGATTTTCTTTATTCTTTTCTTTCATTACTATATTCATGTTCTGAATAAGATTATTTACGTTTCTTTCCTCCATCTCAGGAAGAATTACAATAAATTCATCTCCACCCATTCTTCCAACAATGCCTTTTTCGCCA
>JBGVGI010000018.1:0-5142 GCA_045121595.1 Oscillospiraceae bacterium
CGAATTTTTTACACACTGTTTTTCAGGTGTTTTTAAGGCAAAACCACAGTGAATACTTTGTGTATTCACGCGGATTTTGACAAAGAAACAACGGAAAACAGTAAGTAAAAAACGGGTTCGGATTTGTCGGTTATGCCTAAGTACTTGAGATAATAATACAATGAAAAAGATTTTTTGTCAAATCCAAAGAAAAAAGACGCCGATGGCGTCTTTTAATGCAGATAAGTAGATGCGTGGGTGAAGCCTTCTTTTAAGTCTTCCATCCAGTTAAAACATTCACCCGTACCGATACCCACGCAATTTCTGGGATTATCAGCAATACGCACTTTAACACCCGTATTTTCTTCGATAAGGCGGTCAAGTCCTTTAAGAAGCGAGGTGCCGCCCGTCATTGTAATTCCGTTTTCGTGGATATCACCTGTAAGTTCAGGGGGAGTGCGTTCCAGAACGTTTCTCACACCGAGAACGATTTCAGCGGCAAGAGGTGCCAGAACTTCAAAAATCTCAAGCTGATTTACAGTAATCTGAACAGGGTAACCCGTTACGAGGTTTCTGCCCTTAACCTCGGCAGTGATACTCGCATCAGGGTCATACACACAACCAATCTGTTTTTTAATATTCTCGGCTACACTTGTACCGATAGCAATTTTATACTGATTCTGCAGATATTTTACAATTGCTTCGTCAAAAGTATTTCCCGCAATTCTCATAGAATGAGAAACAACAATTCCGCCGAGAGTGATAACTGCAACGTCGGTAGTACCACCACCTGAGTCCACCATCATCTGTCCGTTCGGCTTTTTGATATCAATACCCGAACCGATTGCCGCAGCAATAGGCTCGTCGATAAGATAAACCTTTCTTGCACCCGCGCTCATTGCCGCTTCCACAACGGCTCTTGCTTCAACGTCGGTAATCGTAGAAGGAATACAGATAGCGATACGGGGTTTTATAAGGAAGCTTTTGGAGACCTTCTTAACGAAGTCCTTAATAAGATATTCCGTAAAAAGATGATTTGAAATAACTCCGTCACGCACGGGACATTCACACTGGATGTAGTCGGGAGTTCTTCCAAGCATTCTGAGCGCTTCGTGGCCTACCGCAACAACCTTTTTGGTTCTCGTATGATAAGCAACAACGCTCGGTTCTTCTAAAACAATACCCTTTCCACACCTGTAAATAATAATCTTTGTAGTACCAAGGTCAATACCCAAATCAATAGTATTCATCATTTTGGCCTCCTTTTAATATCTATTATACACCCTTTTTAAGAATTTTCAACACCTGATACGGTTGAAAGAACTGCGGCGCTTAAGCTACTGACTCCCGCTTTCTTTAAAACTGCAGAAACTTCCTTTATCGTAGAGCCTGTAGTTATGACGTCGTCACAGATAAGCACTTTCTTTCCTTTCAGGTCGCCACACACCTCAAAAGCACCTTTTAAATTTTTCGCACGGATTTCTTTGTTTTGGGTTTCGTGTTGTTTTTGGGTCTGTTTAACCTTCACAAGAGAAGAAAAATCAGTTTTTATGCCGAGATTTTCGCCTATAAACTTCGCAAGAAGCTGCGACTGATTATATCCGCGTTTTCTTACGTCCTTTTTGGTCATCGGAACAGGAATTATTACGTCAAAATCATATTCGGGATTTTCCTTTACTATAAAGGCGGAAATAAGCTTTGCAAGTTGCCGTGAATACGCTTTTCTGCCGTTGAACTTAAAATTTATAACCGCATCTCTTACCTTTCCCTCGTAAAAAAGCGGCACGTACATTCTGTCGAGAAAGGGTTCCCTTTTACAGATACAATCGATTTTTCCGCAACGCGGACAAACGGAATGCTTTGACGTCCAGAGGATTTCTTTTCCGCATTCATCACAGAAAATGCTTTTATAATCTATCACCGCACCGCAAAACGGACAGCGTTCCGGAAAAATAATTGAAATTAAAAAATCTGTCTTACTGCCCACCTTGCACCTCATCCGTAAGGAATTTTTTAAGGCTCGTATACCTTAACATTTTACGGTTGTTTTCCACCATATATTCTATACGATTACTGCTTCCGACAAGTATCAGGAGCTTTTTCGCCCTCGTTACGGCGGTATAAAGAAGGTTTCTGAAATAAAGCTTGTCAAAGCCTCCAAAAACGGGAATAATCACGGCGTCGTACTCACTGCCCTGACTTTTGTGTACCGTAACCGCATACGCAAGTTCAAGTTCTGAAAGCATCTCGAAAGGATATTGACAGACACGGTCCTCAAAATCAACAGTCATCGTGGAAAGAGGGATGTCAATACGTCTTACAGTACCGATATCGCCGTTGAAAATCCCAAAACCCGTCTCGCCGTTTTTCTCCCATTCCATATCGTAATTATTTTTTATCTGCATAACCTTGTCACCCTCCCTGAAGGTGAAAAATGCAGTGTGATATTCTTTTTTAAGCTCGGATTTCGGGTTTATAACCTGTTGCAGTCTGCTATTCAACGAATAAACTCCAAGTTCCCCCTGACGTTGAGGAGTAAGCACCTGAATATCCGAAACGGGTGAAAATCCGTAACTTGCAGGAAGTCGCGACGAAACAAGTTCTACAACAGTTTCAGCAACTGAATTTTCGGAATTTCTTCCCATAAAGAAGAAATCGTTATCCTTTTTAGAAAGTTCGGGCATCTCACCGTTTACAATGCGGTGTGCATTTGTGATAATAAGGCTTTTTGCCGCCTGACGAAAGACTTGTTTTAACTGTACAGTCGGAACAACTCCACTGTCAATCAAGTCATGAAGCACGTTACCTGCGCCGACTGACGGCAACTGGTCGGAGTCCCCGACTAAAATCAGCTTACAACCAAGTTTCAGTCCTCTTAAAAGTGACTCAAACAAAACAGTATCCACCATCGACATCTCGTCAATGATTACAACGTCCGCTTTAAGCGGATTTTTCTCATTATGGACAAACTTAAGAGTATCGTCGGTGGAAAAATCGACTTCCAGCAAACGGTGAATGGTTTTTGCTTCTCTTCCCGTTACTTCGGAAGCGCGTTTTGCCGCACGTCCCGTAGGTGCCGCAACGGCAATATTAAGTCCTTCCTGCTCCAAAAGTTCTATAATTGCATTAAGTGTAGTAGTCTTACCCGTACCGGGACCGCCCGTAAGGATAAGAATACTCTGGTAAAGCGCTTCTTTTATTGCAAGACGCTGGAGGCTTTCGTATTTTATTCCTTTTTCTTTTTCAATTTTATCAATCATCATATCCGTATCTTTTTTGGCAAAGAAACGGCTTTTAAGCATAAGAGATATGCGAATTGCAATATACCTTTCCGCCCCGTACATATCGGGCAGAAAAAGGAATTCTTTATTTTTCCGTACTGAAAAAAGCTCGTTATCCTCAATACGGTTGTCAATTTCAGTTTCAATAGGGTCGGTGCCTACGTTTGAAAGCATTTTCGATACCATGGAAACCACCGTTTCTCTTGCAAGGCAGGTATGTCCGTTTTTAAGATTATGTCTTAAAATATGCTGTACTGCACCGAAAATTCTTTTCTGCGACTCTTCCGCAAAGCCGAGTGAAAGTGCCAGGCGGTCGGCGGTTTTAAAGTCTACCATTATATCCCCGTGGCAGAGAAGATACGGATTATCCTTTATAACGTCAACGGAAATAATTCCCCATTTTTTCCAGATTCTTATTCCCTCTGCAGGGGAAAGTCCGTAGGAATTAAAAAACATCATAGCCTGACGCATACCGAAAAGCCGATGAAACTCCTCTGCGAGAGCATCGGCTTTTTTTGAGGTGATACCCTTAATTTCCGCAAGTCGCATCGGGTTTTCCTCTAAAATATTCAAAGTTTCTTCACCGAAAGCATCTACAATTCTCTGTGCTAAGACCGCACCGATACCCTTAACGGCACCCGAAGCCAGAAACTTCCTTATTGCGGTTGCAGTAGCGGGTAAACTACGCTCAAAAACCTCGGCTTTGAACTGATGTCCGAATTTAGGATGAGAAGCATACGTTCCCGTAACTTTCAGTTCTTCGCCCTCTTCAACACCGTAAAGAGTACCCACAACGGGAAGAATTTCTTCACCTGTATTCAGTTCTATAACGGCAAAGCCCGTGCTTTCGTTTGCGAAAACTACGTTTTCGACCATACCCTCGATTACGTTAAGTTCTTTTTCCATAATTCCTCTTCAAACAAAGGGTAAAGCTCTTCTTTTTTAAAAAGCTCTACCCCCTGCAGTTTACCTATGGTTTCCTCTGATTTTTCACTGAGTCCGAGATTTAAAACTATAAGACGTCCCGAACCGCTTTTCAACCAGCAAAGCTCATCAACAAGTGATTTGAGTATGTACTCTGCATCCTTAACTTCCCCTTTTAAGGGTACTATCGAAAGAATTGTGGTTCTTACCGTCCTGCAACGGATTTTATGAAAAATCAGATTAATAACTTCAATTACTCCGATAAAAGCAAAAACAATTATTGCCCCGTGAAAAATTGCATACAGCATATAATCACCCCGAAGCAATATATGAAAGACTTCAAAAATCAGTGATTATTCACCGATAGCTTTCAAAAGAGCATCCTTTTTATCAGTTTTTTCCCAGGATACGCCTAAATCTTCACGTCCCATATGGCCGTATTTTGCAAGACTTCTGTAAATGGGTTTGCGAAGATCCAGATCCCTGATAATTGCTGTAGGTCTTAAATCGAATACCTTTTCAACTGCATTTCCGATAACCTCGTCGGAAACTTTTCCCGTACCGAAGGTATCAACCATTACAGACACAGGACGAGCCACACCGATAGCATAAGCAATCTGCACTTCGCATTTTTTAGCAAGACCTGCTGCAACGATATTTTTTGCAACCCACCTTGCGGCATAAGCAGCAGAACGGTCAACCTTTGTCGGGTCTTTACCCGAGAAAGCTCCGCCGCCGTGACGAGCATATCCGCCGTAGGTATCGACTATGATCTTTCTTCCCGTAAGTCCCGTGTCACCTGCAGGTCCGCCTATAACGAATCTGCCCGTGGGGTTTACGTATATCTTTGTTTCCGCATCCATAAGGCTTGCGGGGATTATAGGCTCTATTACGTTCTTGATAACGTCAGCTCTGATCTGCTCAAGCGTTACCTGGTCGCTGTGCTGTGAGGAGATGA
>JBGVGI010000019.1:0-24627 GCA_045121595.1 Oscillospiraceae bacterium
TCGCAAATTTTGTAATTTTTCATTAAATTCCATAAGCGCTACTCTTTCTGATGTTATAAATTTTGATTTAAGTATATTATACTTGCATTATTTCAGTATTTCAAGGTTGATTTTCTGCAAATAAAAAATGGCTTGAAATCATTCGATTTCAAGCCACTGGTAAGCTATCAGATATTATTCCCACTCGCTTACGAGTTCTTTCCCACAGTTACTTTTCGCCCTGTTTTGGACTGATTTCTCTCGTTTTGCCTTATAAGTTGATTCTAAATGATGCTAACTTAAGGTCGATTGGTCCGCTCATAAAACCCTCGGGGGAATATTTACAAGTCCAATAATTCAGAAGGAACAAACCATCCGATGTCACGGTTATGGAAGGATTGGTAAATGCGCGGGAGGGATCGGTTTCGATATCGAAAAAGTCACTGAAGGTGCGCAGGCCGTCTTTTGATATGGCAACTGTCAAAGGGGTACGTTTGCCGTAATGACTGCTCCAGTTCATGTCGTACTCGGAATTATTCCAAACAACCAGTTGTGCATCTGTTCCGGGAATCGCAGCAATACACGGACAAGACTCCGGCGCATGCAAGCCTGTCGTCTGTGGTTTTGACCAGGTTCTGCCATCATCCGTACTAAAGCTGTGAAAAACACTTCCCAGTTGTGTCCGCATTACCATATGCAAAGAACCGTCTGCGTGCTGCGCAATACAAGGCTCCGACAAGCCGCGCATAGGAACGGAGATTCTGTTGGATTCCGTCCAAGTGTGGAGATCATCTTCTGAACGGAGCACCGATACGATCGAGCGGTCTTTAGGTCCTCCCCACGCCTCTGAACGTTCAATAGGCAATAGTGTTACACCGGACGCAATACGCTTGGCAGCGTGATTTATTGCTAAATGCTGCTCATTTTCCCAAATAAGCATCTCTTCGCTCCAAGTTTCGCCCTCGTCATAAGAATCTATACGGTAGTAGCTGTTACGCTGCTCCTCGCCCCAAACAAGATGAGTGTAGCGCTTAAAAAACAAGGATATCGATCCGTCGGCACAGCGGTACAGCGTGGGGCTGTATACGTTTACGCAACCGGGGATCATAGCCGCAGCAACTCTAAAATTACTCCACGTAGTGCCGTTGTCATTCGAATTCATAAGTGAAATGGTAGACGGGGCTTGATCTCCTGAACCAAAGCCGCTCTTTTCGTGTCGTTGCCATGCCATAAGAAGCCTACCGTCTTTTAATTCCAATATAGATGCCTCCGAATGACGAGGAAGTTCTTCGGTGGCGGCAACAATAGTATTAATAGATAGATCTTGTATTAAGCTTTTCACTGTTAATTTCCTCTTTATATGTCAAAGTGTTGTCAGGCAAAATCGCAAAATATGCAAAAAGTGGCTTGGAATAATGCTTACAAGCCACTTAAAAACCTTATTCAATTATTCCCACTCAATTGTGCCGATGGGTTTGGGGGTGAGGTCTAAAAGAACGCGGTTGATGCCGGGAACTTCGTTTGTGATTCTGTCAGTGATTTTATGCAAAAGTGCATAAGGAATTTCTTCGATAGTTGCGGTCATTGCATCTACTGTGTTGACAGCTCTGATGATAGCGGGCCAACCTTCGTAACGTTTGGAGTCTTTAACGCCAACACTCTTGAAATCGGGAACAGCGATGAAATACTGCCATACTTTACCTGCAAGGCCATTATTAGCAAATTCTTCACGAAGGATAGCGTCTGCTTCACGGAGTGCTGCAAGACGGTCTCTTGTGATAGCACCAAGACATCTTACACCAAGACCGGGTCCGGGGAAGGGCTGACGATAAACCATTTCATCGGGGAGTCCCAATGCACTGCCGACAACTCTTACTTCGTCTTTATAAAGAAGTTTTACGGGTTCAACGAGTTCCATTTCCATATCTTCGGGGAGACCACCAACGTTGTGGTGAGCTTTAACACCGTCACTTTCCAAAATATCGGGGTAGATAGTACCCTGAGCGAGGAAGGAGATACCGTCAAGTTTCTGAGCTTCTTCGTCAAACACTTTAATAAATTCGTTACCGATAATTTTTCTTTTCTTTTCGGGTTCAGCAACGTCTTTTAAGAGGTCCAAAAATCTGTCAGTTGCATCAACGTAGATAAGGTTAGCATCAAGTCCGTTTTTGAATACTTCGATAACCTGTTCGCTTTCGCCCTTACGCATAAGTCCGTGGTTTACGTGAACGCAAACGAGCTGTTTGCCGATAGCTTTGATTAAAAGTGCTGCAACAACGGAAGAGTCAACACCGCCGGAAAGTGCGAGTAAAACTTTTTTATCGCCTACCTGTTCTCTTACAAGCTTAACCTGTTCGTCGATAAATGCATCGGCGAGAGCTTTATTGGTGATACGTTCCATAGTTTCAGGTCTTACATTTGACATAAACATCCCTCACAAAAATAATTTTGATTTCTTTTTTATGATAACACAAAATATGCGATTTTACAATAAAAAATTTTTAAAAATATGGGAATAATATAAATAAAAAATTATGGAAAGTGATAAAAAATGGGACCTTTTACAAGAAAAATTGAAAAAAGAGTGGTAATATTCTTTTCGGTTTTTGTATTTTTAATCTTCGTTTTATATCTGAGAATCGGGGTTTTAAGTAATTTTTCGGGACTTGAGGAAACGTCGGCAACCCAGTCAACCTATACACTTACTTTAAGCGAGGAAAGAGGGATGATTTACGACAGAAATCTTTCACCGCTTGTGAACAGAACAAAAGAAGAAGCATACGTCGTTTTACCTGATAAAAATAATATGATACAGGTTTTAGATTCGGTTTCTGAAATCAGAAAGCAGAGTGTTATTAAAGTCATGCAATCGGGTAAGCCATTTGTTTTAAAAACGCAAAAAAGGATAGACGCCCCCGCCGTTACGAGATTTTATAAGACCCAAAGATATGAGATTTTCCAACTTGCACCACATATAACAGGGTATGTGAACGGTGAAAACAGCGGTGTTACGGGAATTGAGAAAAGCTTTGACAAGCTTTTGAAAGAAAATACCAAAAAGATAACCGCAAGTTACGTTTTAAACGGGTTGGGACACGGAATGGCAGGTAAAAATGCTATAATTAACGAAGGGGAAGATAAAAAAGGCGGAGTGGTACTGACAATAGACAAGGATATACAGTCAAAGATACAGAGTATCGGGCTCAGGATGATTGAAAAGGGTGCTATCGTGGTGATGGACCCGTACACGGGTGAGATAAAAGCTTCGGCGAGTTTTCCGTCGTATACGCCGAGGAATATCGAAAAAAGTATTGCGGACACTGAAAATTCACCGATGATAAACAGAGCTTTTCTGCCGTTTAACGTGGGGTCAACTTTTAAAATTGTGACTGCCGCCGCGGCACTTGAAGAAGGAATTGATATGAAACTTACCTGTGAATGCAAAGGGGTAATGAATGTATCGGGACAGAGTATCAAATGCCATAACAGACTCGGCCACGGAACTCTCGATATGCTTGATGCGATGAAAGAATCCTGCAACCCGTATTTTATTGAGCTTGGACTGAAAGTCGGTGGAGAAAAGCTTCGCATTATGGCAGAGAAATTTGGATTCGGGAGAGGTTTTATGCTTTCGGACGGAATTTATACCGCAAACGGAAGTCTTCCTCAAAATACTGAAATGATAAATCCTGCAGAAGTTGCAAATTTAAGCTTCGGACAAGGAAAACTGACAGCCACTCCCGTACAGATAGCACAGATGGTTTCGGTTGTTGCAAACGGTGGTTATTACGTTGCACCGAAGCTTGTGCTTGGTACTACCAAAGACGGGAAAATTACAGAAAAATTTGCAGATATCCCGAAAGAAAGGATTATAAGCAATCGTACCGCCTCACAACTCCAGAGTTTTCTTATTCACTGCGTTATGGTGGCGGATAACCAGAACGCAAAACCTAAAAAGGTGATGGCAGGTGGAAAGACTGCTACTGCACAGACGGGAAGATACGTAAACGGAAAGGAAAAAGAACACGGGTGGTTTGCAGGATTTTTCCCTGCGGTAAATCCTGAGTACGTGGTTGTGGTTTTGTGTGAGGATGCGGGATTTGGCAATAATACGGCATCTCCCGTTTTCAGTAAAATTGCAGATAGCATCTTGAATTAGAAAAGAATATGTGATAAGATTATAGCATAGAAAACTAAGGAGGAGTTTTCAGGTACGTCCGACCTGAAAAAAACATTTGCTATGTCTATTTTTTCCCGTAAACCTTCGGGTGGAGTTAAATATCTCGTAGTGGGACTTGGAAATCCCGATAAGAAATATAAAAATACAAGACACAATACAGGCTTTATCGCTGTGGATTTCATAGCTGACGAACTTGGCAGTGAAATTTCCAAAAAGAAATTTGATTCTCTGGTTTCGGAAGTTGATATAAATGGTGAAAAGGTTATGCTTATGAAACCGCAGACATATATGAATTTATCGGGTGTTGCCGTACAGAAAGCGGCAAGTTTTTATAAAATTCCGCCCGAGAACGTTATAGTTATTTTTGACGATATTTCACTCGACGTGGGTAAGATGCGTATCCGCAGAAAAGGTTCACACGGCGGTCATAACGGTATAAGGAATATTATTGATTATCTGAATTCTGACAATTTCCCGAGAATAAAGATAGGAATAGGGGAACGCCCTAACCCTAAATACGACCTTGCTGACTGGGTGCTTTCAACCTTCAAGGAAGATGAATTGAACAGTATCAAAGACGTTTCAAAAAACTGCCTTGATATAGTAAAACTTATTATGGACGGTAAAACCGAACTTGCTATGAGCAAATATAATTCATAAGAGGTATTATGAAACTTTTTTCAACGGTTGCTCAGAATATTGAGCAGTATGGAAAAATTAAAGAATGTTTAAACAAAGCCCGAACACCTGCGTTGTGTGTCGGGCTTTCGGCAATTCACAAAGCTCATTTTATATACGCTTTTGCGGAAGAATGTGAAAAAACCATCCTTGTTTTCACTCCTGATGAGTCTTCTGCCGTAAGGCTTTCAAATGATATAAATGCTATGGCGGGGGAAGAATTAAGCGTCGTTTTCCCGTCAAGGGATTTTGTTTTCAGAAAAATGGAGGGCGTTTCCGCAGAATATGAACAGTCAAGACTCGGCATCCTCTCAAGGCTTATAAGAGGAGAAATAAAGATACTTATTTGTTCGTTTGGTGCTGCAATGACGAGGACTATTCCGAAAGAAAAGCTTATCGAAAACACCTTTGAGATTACCTTGAATTCGGTAATCTCGCTTGATGAACTTAAGAGTAAACTCGTTTCGGCGGGATATGTTATGAGACCGCAGATTGATTCTTTCTGTCAGTTTTCAGTAAGGGGAGGAATTGTCGATATATTCCCTCCGAATGAACAAAATCCGATAAGAATTGAGTACTGGGGCGACGATATCGACGACATTTCGTATTTTGAGCTTGATAGTCAGCGCCGCACTGAAAAGGTGAAAAGAATTGAAATTACTCCCGCAAGGGAGGTTTTCGCATCGAATGAAGAGCTTATAAAAAAGCTTTCTGAATTTTCAGAAAATCTCGGCAACAGAAAAACTACTTTAAAGGCAAAAGAAAAGATAGAAAACGATATTCAGCTACTCAATGAAAACCTTGAGCCGTCTTCTTTTGATAAATATTTTCCGCTTGTTTTTGAAGAATTTACAACTATACTTGATTATTTTGAGGATACACCGCTTTTTGTAAGTGAGATAGCGGAAGCAAAAGAAAACGCAAAAGGAATTTATTCGCAGTATGCTGAGGATATTAAAATACTTTTTGACGAGGGCGAACTTTGTAAAGGACTCGACCGTTATATGTTGACTGTTGACGAGCTTGAAGCAGAGTTTTCAAAGCATCGTATCGTTTACTTTGATACCTTTGCAAGAACGGGACTTACGGGACTTAAGGAGATAGTTACTTTAAATCCGTTACAGTCGTCAGGCTGGAACGGGGATATAAATCTTCTGAAAGCAGACCTTTTGCCACTTCTTGAGCAGGGGTATTGTTGCGCCGTTATGGCAGGGACTGAAAAAGCCGCCTCAACTCTTGCAAACGACCTTGTGTCGGCAGGGATAACTGCGCAGTTTGTAAAGGATATCAAAAAGATAAAACTTAAGTCTGTATTTGTGCTTTCGGGTACGCTTTCTACGGGCTTTGAGTACCCGACTGCAAAATTCTCGCTTATTACGACGGGTAAGACCACAAATGCGCCTTACCGCAAGATAAGAAAGAGAAAAGGCGAGGAGATAAGGTCACTCGCAGACCTTACTGTAGGAGATTACGTGGTCCACGTAGCACACGGAATCGGCATATTTGACGGCATCCACAAACTTGATCTGCACGGAATTATAAAAGACTATATAAAAATTAAGTATGCGGCATCGGATACGCTTTACGTACCCGTTACTCAGCTTGACCTCGTTTCAAAATATATCGGTCCCAAAGAGGATTCAAAGGTTAAAATCAACAGACTTCACAGCGGTGAGTGGCTTAAAACCCGTCAGCGTGTAAAAAAAGCCGTTGACGATATGGCGGATGAGCTTTTAAAGCTCTATGCCGAGAGAATGTCGGTGAAAGGATATGCTTTTTCTCCTGACAGTGATTATCAACGTGATTTTGAAGCACATTTTGAGTATCAGGAAACCGACGACCAGCTTCGTTGCACCGAGGAAATCAAAGCCGATATGGAAAAAGACAGACCGATGGAAAGACTTCTCTGCGGAGACGTTGGATTCGGTAAGACGGAAGTTGCGTTGAGAGCTGCATTTAAATGCATTCTTGACGGGAAACAATGTGCGGTTTTATGCCCTACAACTATCCTTTCGTGGCAACATTATCAGACTTTTATTTCGAGATTTTCAAATTTCCCCGTTGAAGTGGAGCTTTTATCAAGGTTCAGGACACCTAAACAACAAAAAGAGATTATCAAAAAAATTGAAAAAGGTCTTGTTGATATCGTTGTCGGTACTCACAGACTTGTGTCAAAGGATATAAAATTTAAAGATTTAGGTCTTGCAATAATCGACGAGGAGCAGCGTTTCGGCGTAGCTCATAAAGAGCGTTTCAAAGAGATGTTTGCGGGTGTTGATATGCTTACTTTGTCGGCAACTCCCATTCCGAGAACGCTTAATATGGCGATGTCAGGCATCAGGGATATGTCGGTTATCGAAGAAGCACCGCAAAACCGTCACCCCGTGCAGACTTACGTTATCGAGCATGACAATAATATAATTGCACAGGCGTTAAGAAAAGAGCTTAACCGTGGCGGTCAGGTTTACTATATTCATAACAATACCGAGTCGATTTACGGATGTGCAGTTAAGATACGAGAACAACTTCCCGAAGCAAGGGTAGCAGTGGCTCACGGTAAGATGGGTGAGGATGAGCTTTCAAAAGTCTGGAAGCAGATGATGGATCACGAGATTGATATTTTGGTTTCCACTACCATTATCGAAACTGGTGTGGATATTGCAAACTGTAACACCCTTGTTATCGAAAACGCAGACAGAATGGGACTTTCTCAGCTTTACCAGTTAAGGGGAAGGGTGGGCCGTTCAACCCGACGTGCCTTTGCATATTTCACTTTCCAGCGTGGTAAAGTGCTTACTGAAATTGCAACCAAACGCCTTAATGCGATAAGGGAATTCACAAAATTCGGCTCAGGCTTCAGGATTGCACTTCGTGACCTTGAAATAAGGGGAGCAGGAAATATTTTAGGCACCCGTCAGCATGGACATATGGAAGCGGTTGGCTACGATATGTATTTAAGGCTTTTATCCGAAGCAGTTATGGAAAAACGCGGTGAAGCACCAAAGCTTCAGGCATCTGCAGAATGTCTTGTGGATTTGCAGATTGATGCACATATCCCCGAAGATTATATTGACAGTGTTTCTCAGCGAATTGATATTTACCGAAAAATTGCTTCTGTTAAAACTGACGAGGACAGTATCGACGTAATTGATGAGCTTATCGACCGCTTTGGTGAGCCTCCGAAGTCGGTAAAAGGGCTTGTTGACGTGGCACTTTTAAGAAATACGGCGGCTCAGTTCGGATTTAAAGAGATAACTCAGAAAGGCGAGTCGTTGCAGTTTGTACCCGAAAAGCTCGATATGAATTTGGCATTTATGCTCAATTCAAAGCTTAAAGGGAGAGGCAGTATCAACGCAGGTGGTAATCCTTATATTTCTGTAAAAATGAAAAACAGGGATTCTATCGAAACTTTGAGAGAGGTTATAGAAATTTTAAAAGATATCAGGGATAACAATCCGCTTGATAACATTAAAGGGTGATTTTAAATGAAAATTATAAGACATTATAAAGAATACTATCCTGAAAAACTTGATTTTAAAAATGCAGTTTTGCCTGAAACCCTCGAAAAAGGTTTTGTGATAAAATTAAGGCTTAAAGAAATTCCGGATAGCAGAAAAACACTTTTTTCAATTCCGGGCGCTGTGGATATTTACTGTGACGTTTTTGAAAAAGGTGTTACTGAGCTTTCAAGGGTTCAAGAGACAGAACAGTATTTTGTCTATGCAAAAGATGGCAAAAGCCCCGTACTTGAGATCAAGCTTAATTTAAATTATCCACACCATCCCGATTGGAAGGAAATGATACTCGGTATACCTCTTAATAAATTTGATATTGTGAACGAGGATTTGTATATTGTTTATGACGGACTTCATCTGAGATTTATTTACAAAAATGAAATAATAAACGAAAACTGGCCGATAGGTGAGCTTTGCGACAGTATCGGTGAGCCTTTTGTAAATTATGAAAGCCTCAGCTTTTTTGGAGTAAGTCATGCGGATATACCGTCTAAAGAAAAAGAAAAGACTTACCATAAATCTTTCAGGTATTATTCTCCTTTTGGATACAACGAATGGGTTGGAGACATAACCAACTTTTATCATGATGGTGTTTATCATTTTATGTTTTTAAATGACAGACATAATCACGGAAATCGTTTCAGATGCGGTGCGCATTGGTTTTCACACGTTACCACAAAGGATTTTTGTGAGTGGCACGATTATGGTGCGGTGCTTGAGTTTAAAGAACAATGGCAGACAATGGGAACAGGTAATATGCATTTTAAGGACGGGAAGTATTACCTTACCTATGGCTGGCATACCGATAGAGCAATTCCTAAAGACAAAGTCGGAAATGTTTTACTTGCAGAAGAACTTGAAAAAACCGCTCAGATTCCGTCTCTTTCTTTTGATGAAATATATAAAAAGGGATTTTATCCGTCAGGTGCTACCTATGTTTATTCTGAAGACGGAATACATTTCACTCCGTCAGAAAGACAGATACATATTTCCGAAAACCCGAGTGTGTATATTGATTCCGATGGAAGACTATTGTTGTTTGCAGGATATAATCTGGATGGCGTATGGGTTGCAGACAGTATTGACGGCCCATGGAAAAGGCATACAATGATATTGCCTTCAGAAGTACATAATCCTGTGGGTGCATCAACCGAATGTCCGTCGTATTTCGAATGGAATGGCTATAAGTACCTGATAATGGGATTTGTCGGCTTCTGGCAGACCGAAAAAGACAGTGACGAATTTACAGATATGGCAGAACGTGGCTTTGACATATATGACGGACTCAATGTTCCTATGGTAACAAATTGCGACGGAAGATATGTAATGTCTGGCTGGATAAGAAAGAAAAAAGAATGGGCTTTTTTAGCCGCACACCGCGAACTTGTTCAGGAGGAAAACGGACGCCTTAAACTCAGATGGCTTGAGGAATTCACGCCCCAAAAAGAAGATCTGTGTTCAATTGAAATAAAAGACAAGAAAGCTTTTCTACAAAAAGGAAAATCATATTATTTTGAAACTGAAATTACCCCTGAAGCTGATGCAGTTTTGCGTATCAGATTTGAGGGTGAGGGAACTCCTTTCGAACTGAAACTCGATACTTTAAAGAAAAAAGCACAGACGGGTTATCTTGATTCGGGAGAAATTTTGCCGATGGACGAGAAGATAAAGACTCTCGATGAAAATTATAAGCTTTTCTATCAGTGCGAGGACAATGTCCATTGGGTTACCCATAACTTTGCAATAAAGAATATTGAAGAACTCAGCGAAAAATATGTAGTAAAAGGAATTCTTTATTACGAAGAAAAGGAAAACTGCAATGTTCTGGATATAGAAATTTCAGGAAAGCGCACGATGATTTCGGTAAGAGATGATTTTGTGGCGGAAAGTGTAAGCTTTATCCCCGATAAAGCTATCATAAACAGAATAGAAATTTTTGAAATGAAAGAGTAAAAAAGACGGTTCTTAAAGAACCGTCTTTTTATGTATTTGCTTTTTTGTGTTTGTTGAAGATGAAAAGGAACATTAAAAAGTGCATAATGAAAGTTCCAAACCATGAAACGGGGAAAGATAAAAAGAGAGATTCAAAGGAGTGGAAAACTTTAAATACGGTGTACAGCCAAACGATACGGATTCCGCAGACCCCTATAATTGCGGTTATCATATTGAAAATAGATGCACCCATTCCTCGCAATGCTCCACTCATAATGTTCATGAACCCAAGTAAAACCTGGGTGTATCCGATAATGTTAATTTTGCGAAGCCCCATTTCAAGTGCTGCGGGGTCGTTTGGTGTGGAAAGTCCGACTAAAAATTCTCCAAAGGCGAAAGTTATAACCGACTGTACTATTCCGATTGCTATAACATAGGTCATACAGATAAAGATTGTCTTTTTAATACGGTCAAATTTCCTTGCGCCGAAATTCTGGCTTGTAAATACAATAGAAGCCTGATAAAGGCTGTTTACCATAACATTGTAAAGGTCCGTGATACTTGAAGCAGCGGAACTTCCTGCAATAGCTGCCGACCCGAATGAGTTGACACCAGTCTGGACAATAGTGTTGGAAAAAGCAAAAAGTGCACTTTGAATACCGGAGGGCAAACCGAGCTTTATTATTTTCAAAAAAGGAGCTTTGTGAATACGGAGTTCTCTCAAGAAAACTCTCGTTTCGTCGTGTTCATGGCAGAGGATATATAAAATTGCAGTTGCGGTGAAAATCTGTGAGATAATGGTAGCAGTTGCAACACCGCTTGCTTTCATTTTTAAAGCACATACAAAGAAAATATTAAGACCTACATTGATAATCCCCGAAATTGTTACGATGTAAAGTGCTCGTTTGGTGTCGCCTTTTGCACGGAGAATGGAAGCGCCGAAGTTATAGATAAGCGATGGGATAAATCCTATCGACACAATTTTAAGGTAGTCCGATGCCTCACTCATAACATTTTCGGGAACATCTATCATATTAAGAAGTCCTTTTGTAAAAATAAGGCATATAGCGGAAATGATAAGTCCGCCACATATTGCAAGTGACATAGCAGTATGTACTGATTTTCTTATACTTTCCTTGTTGTTTTCTCCTATAGCCTGACCTATTACGATGGTTGTACCCGCCGAAAGTCCAAGGATAAAATTGAGAAATAAATTTACAATTACAGTACAGGTACCGACACCTGCTAGAGCTTCCTGACCCGCAAATCTGCCTACTATAATAACATCGGCAGTATTATACAGATGTTGCAGAAATGCAGTTGCCATATAGGTAAGTGTGAAATTTAATATTTTTCCCCACAGTGAGCCGTGAATCATATCAATGCTGTTTGTTTTCACTGCCATATTATCACCCCGTTTTTAATATTCTAACATCTGAAAATAATTAAGTACATAGAATACTTGAAACAATATGGATTTTTTGAAACTAAAATTTCCTTTTGTTATTGAACTTAAATTTATTATGTGGTAGAATATATGGAGAAATTTGTGTTACAGGGTGAAAAATATGTTTTCAAACATAGAAAATTTAAAAATAGTTGAAATACATAAAGGCGTTTCCAAAAAGGATACCGTTATTGAATCGAGAAAGCATACAAGCTTTGTTTTGCGTGCGTCCGGACACGTGCGATATACCTTTAAAGACTACGCTATTGACGTGTTTGCAGGTGATATTATTTTTATGCCAAAAGGGTCAAATTATAACTTTCAGATTATCGGAGACGAGGTATCAGAATATATTTCGATAAAATTTGAAGCTGACCTTGAAGATATGAAGCCGTCAGTTTATTCCGTTGAGAATTTCGAGGAAAACGAGGAACTTATGAATAATCTGGTTGATTTGTGGAAATTTGGCGGCAAATCTGAGCAATACAGATGTTATTCTGTTTTTTACAATCTTCTTTCGTATATAGAAAATCTCGAGAATGTAAACTACGCCGATAAAAAGAAAATTGAGGTTATAGATCCTGCCGTTTCATACCTGAAAAAACATATTTATGACTGCGATCTTAATATCGAGAGTTTGCCGAAACTGTGTGGTATTTCGGGCGCATATTTCAGAAAAATTTTTGCTCTTAATTTTGGCACAAGTCCTCATAAATATATTTTGAGGAAAAGACTTTCCCACGCAAAAAGTATCATCGGAAGCGGTGACTTTGACACCATTTCGGAAGTAGCAATCGCAGTCGGGTATAATGACCCTCTTTATTTCAGCCGTGCTTTTAAAAAGAAATACGGAGTTTCCCCGATGCAGTATGCAAAAGGTATATGAAAAAAGCCTTGTCGTATGACAAGGCTTTTATTGTTTTCAGTCAAGAGGTGTAGGGGTTTTATAAACTACTCTGTGTTTTTCATCGGTAATACTGTCTGAGTGCCAGTGACCTGAAAACCACGTTTTATACTGAACGTTTTTTTCGAGGAAATTTGTCAATTCACGAAGCTTTTCGCACAAAGTCCCCCTGGTTGGTGTCTGCTCATATTTGTGAGTGAGGATGTAATCAACCTGATAATTATATTTTTCAAGGTTTTTGTGTGCAAGTTCAATTTCCTCGGGTTCAGGTTCTTCGCCATAGTGCCAGAGCCCCATTTCTTTCCATTTGGGAGAGCTTTTACAACCGCCGAAAACGAAAAAGGTTTTCCTTTCAATAGTGAAAATATTTCCCCTTTGCAGATGCACGATGTTCGGAGTGAGTCTGTGAACGTATCCGCCGTTCCATTCTTCTTCGGGGAAGCTTTTTATAAAGTCGAAATTTTCGTGGTTTCCGTCAATAAAAGCAACGTTTTTCTTTATTGATAAAAAATACTCAGTAAATTTACGGTTTTCTTCGGTATCATCAAAATTAAGCCCTATATCACCGAGGAGTATAAGTAAATCGTTGTCAGTAGCGAAGTCTGTATATTCTTTTAAGCCCGTGAAATTTATATCACCGTGCAGATCACTTAAAAAATAAATCACAGTACTCCTCCCTTGTAGAGTATTGCTTTCCCGCTTTTGATAAGTGCGATAAATTCTTCTGCAGTTTTGATTTCGGTCTCGGACAAAATACCGCCTTTTCCGATATCGGGTAACTGATGTGAATCCGACCCCGCGGTTACGTATAAGCTATGTTCTTTGGCACATTTTTCTGATTTTTCGCTGAAATCCTTGTGTCTTGGATTTGAGTTATAGATTTCCATAGCATCTACGCTGTCAGGTGTAGGGTAGCATGACTCGTCCCTGAAAGGGTGAGCCTGAACAACAAAAACGTTATGCTGTTTTGCAATTTTATAAAACTCTTCTACGGTCATTTTGCATAAGTCGGGATACGAGTCTAAAAATTCCTTGTCAATACCGTAAACAAGATAATGGTTAGGGTTGCCTTCAAATAAAATCTCTGCCGACATCAAAACGTTCATATCGTATTTTTTACCGGCTTCTTTTGCGATATAATAGCCCGATAAGAAAATAGTTGTCTTATCCTCCCACGGAATGTCACCGAGTTTATCAAAGTAAACCTGTTTGAGATGGTCGGATACAAATATGGTTTTGTATCCTGCTTCGTGGTACAGTTTTACCATTTCGACAGCTCTGATTTTTGAACACGGACTTACTTCCGCTACGTGAAGATGCGGTTCGGTTTTGTACATATAATAATCCCCTTTATTGACGTTTTTTATTGTTTGTGGTACTATTGTATCATATCTTATTTGCAAATTGAATTGCATTTTAAGAAATAAATATTGCATTTTTCTACCATTGGGGGTGATCTTGTGAACAAAGCGGATTTTCATATGTCAAGCAGTGGTCTTGACGGCAACCTTACCTTCATATCTGCGGTAACCGACTTGGCATCGCCAAATCGTGAATTTGAAGTTCATGCCCACTATAATGAATTTGAGATATATTATTTTCTCAAAGGGGATTTGTCCTTTGCCTTTGAAGGAAAACAGTATGCGGTTCAAGAGGGGAGTATGGTGATTATTGCACCCGATACCTTGCACCGTCCCCTTATCAGGAGCCAATGCAGGTATCACAGAAAACGTATTCTTTTCAGCAATAAAATTTTTTCGGACTCTTATGCGATGTCACTTTCCGAAATTTTGCAAAAAAGAAGAATAATGCTGATAAATAAGGAAAAGACAGAAGCTTTGCAACTTGCATCTTTATTTGAGCAAATAGGTGATTTACTTGCAAAAGGCACGGAATATGAAGCTTTCTGTGCGTTGATATCACTTTTTTCTTTTCTCATAAAAGCCGAAAAAACAGGAGAACGAGAAGAAGTAAGCGTAATTTATTCGGGTAACAGTAAAATCTCGGAGATAGTTAAATATATTGAAGAAAATATATCGGAGGATTTAAGTTATAAAACGATATCGAAAAAGTTTTTTGTCACTGAAAAATATCTCTATAAGCTTTTTAAGAAGGAAACGGGATTCACTCTCAGTAACTACATAAACGAAAGACGGATCATAAAAGCACAATCGGTACTTAATGCCGGCGGAACAGCCAATGAAGCAGCAGCTGCCTCGGGCTTCAGTGATTACTCTGTTTTTTACAGAAGTTTTTTGCGCAAAGTAGGAATCCCCCCGTCACAGTATGTGAAGGGGATTTAAAAAAAGCAAGTCGTAAGACTTGCTTTTTTACGGATTTATTTCTTTTTCTTTGGTAAAGGGAGTTCATCATATATAGCGATGAATAGTTTCGATAAAAGTTCCTCATTATCAACAATATCCACTAACAACATTTCTTTTGCACCATCGTAAGGTAATTCATAGGCCACAGTGTGCAGAAGTGCAACAGCGGATTTAACAGGCTTTATAAGCAACCTGTCATCATAAATTCCACCAACAATCTTTCCGTGGTAATAAATGATGTATTCTCCCATCATCGGCTTGTATGTTATTCCGTCCAATTCTGATAATTGCCCTAATATGAAATCTAAATACTCTTTACTTGAAGCCATAATATACCTCATCGATTCTCATTTATATTTTAATATTACATCATAAATTATTTGCATTTTGTTTTGCGGTTTTAATAGAAGTGATAAGCAGAATCCTTATGGTAGAACAAATTTTATCTAACGACTTGTATTTAGTTTCGTCTATATAGTTGGTTTTATAAAGCATTTCAAGCCATTTTCCTGTTTCACTGGCTTCTTTTAGTGCAATTTCAAGTTTTGCAATAAAATCTGCCCTGCTGTGACCATATTTGCTTTCTGCAATATTAGCACACACGCTTGTGGCACTTCTTCCAAGTTGATTTGATATGATATTTTCTTTTTTATTTCGTAATTCTTTAACCAAGTTCAAAACTTCAACTGATAATTCCATTGAGAGATTTCCAAGTTTATCTTCTTTCATAATACAAATCACCTCTTAAGAAAGTATAACATACTTTTGCTCAACGGGCAACATCATTTGTGCGAAGCACAACACTATTTGCTCACGGAGCAACATCATTTATTGAAGATAACATCATTTTGCGTCCACATTTTATGCTGTTGACCGCAAGCAGTCAAATGATGTACTCGCTTTGCTCGTAATGATATTGTGTCCAAAGACACAAATACAAAAAAAGAACGCAATATGCGTTCTTTTTTTTGTGGCGCGCCATGCAGGACTCGAACCTGCGACCTTTTGATTCGTAGTCAAACACTCTATCCAGCTGAGCTAATGGCGCAATATATGATTTTTGCAACATTTGATATAATATCACATCAAACTTATTTTGTCAACAGTTTTTTGAAAATTTAACTTAAAAAATCAAGAACGGCTTTTACAGATTTCTCCGTCAGGTCGATTTTACGGCATTCGTGCTCACTCATAACTTCCAGAGAATGGGCGTCGGAATCGGTGATAAAAGGATACTCGTCACCTAATTTGTGCGGTGGTTTTTTGATTTCAACAGAGGTTAAAGTAAGCTCAGGAGGAACAAAACCTAAGTTTGAAAGCAATGAGTAAGACGATTTATCAATATGTGCAGGGATGGGCACACCGCCGTAAGAACGAACTTTATCAAAAACGTCCTCGATAGAAAGATTTACGGCGTTGCTTAAAAGTTTTTCGATAGTGTCTGTGACTTCGTCGTTTTCATCCATAACAAGCTGTTCACCGAAAATTTCAGTATCATTTTTAATGTCGGGCAAAAGCGCATAAAGTTCTTCTCCCATTTTAAGTGCCGACTCAACGTCGGGGAAAAGGGAAAGAACGTGAACTTCTTCGGAAGTTGTTATCTCGATAGCGGGGACAACCAGAATGCCGTTTTCTTCTCCGAGCTTTGTGATGGCAGGGAGATTTAAAGCGGAGTTATGGTCGCTTACTGCGATTATATCAAGCTCTAAAATTCCCGCCATACCAATGATATTATTCGGAGTCATTTCGTTGTCTCCGCAAGGGGACAGACAGGAATGTATATGAAGGTCGTAATTGAATTCCATACTGTAACCCCTTTCGGATTTTTTAAGCTAAGTTCAATTCTTTTGCAAGAATAAGTGCAGTTTCAAAATTTGATTTATCAGAATAGAGGACGCACACGTCCTGCTCAACTGCTTTTTTAAGGCTATCCTCATCAAGTTTTATGCCTTCGCATAAAATAACACAGCTTACGTCGGCAAGAACGCCAACTGCTACGGTGTTTACGTTGCCCATAACGGTGATGAGGGCGTCATTTTCTTTTGCTCTGCCCATAACCATACTGAGAAGGTCACAACAGTAGATGCCTTCGATATCGCGGTTTTCACCTTCAGAAGCTATCTCAAAGCCGTGCTTTTTTGCAAAATCAATCGGTTTCATCTGTTTCCTCCTCTCTGAAGGTACGGGGAATGTAATCTTCGATTTTCTGCATATTTTTAATGAGATTTCTTACGTTTGAATTAAAGTTATAGATACAATCGTCGGTTGAAGCAAGACCCCTGACAACGTCTTCTGCCAGAGCACGGCAGGAGGGAGCACCACAGGCACCGCAGTCAAGACCTTCCAGTTTGTCGGCAATCTTTTCTATCTGCGCCATCTTTTCCATAGCAACTCTCATATCTTCGTCGAGTTTCATAACGGGAACGTATTCGAGGGAAGTATCCCAGTTAAGTGCATTGCTGAGGTTTGGCATATCGGTTTCGATATGGTTCTGGCTAACGGGGAGATTTTTTCTTATGCGTTTTAATTTCGTCTTTGCAACGTAAGGATTTTCAACGTTCAAAACTCCGCCGACACATCCGCCACTACAAGCGTTAAGCTCGATAAAATCAACGTCCTGGAATTTTTCGTCTTCAAGGTCATCAAGTACCCTGATAACGTTTTCAATTCCGTCTGCCGCAAGATAGTTATCGTTTATAAGTCCTGACGCTTCACCACTGCTGCCACCCCAGGAAAGACCGATTCTTCCTGCTTCTGTTGAAATCAGCGGTTCTTCCTCGTCGATAGTTCTCATAAGAGGGAAGAGTTTGGTGTAAAGGTCCCTTACCGCGATTACTGCGTCAACTTCACTTTTCTGTGTACCGATTGGCATCTTTGTTGCAGTAACTTTAGCGGGGCAGGGAGAGATGAAAACGGCACCGATTTTTTCGTAGGGAAGTCCCGTTTTTTCCATAGCTTCCTGTTTTGCAAGTCTTGCTGCAACTTCAATTGGTGCGTTAAGCGGTAAAACGTGGTCGATAAGACTTGGAAAACGTACCCTTATAAGTCTTGTCACGGCAGGACAGGCGGAACTTATAACGGGTTTTAACAGTTTTCCTTCTTTCATAAGGCGTCTTGTTTCGGCAGAAACTATTTCAGCAGCTTTTGCTACTTCATAAACACTGTCAAATCCGAATTTCAAAAGAGCACTCAAAACTATATCCACGTCTTCGAGATTGTTAAACTGTGCCATAAGGGAAGGCGCGGGAAGTGCTATTACGTATTCGAATTGCTTTATAACGTCAAGACCGTCAAAAATAGCTTTTTTGGCGTGATGAGGGCAAACTCTTATACATTCACCGCAGTCGATACAACGCTCGGGAATTATGTAAGCTTTTTTGTTGCGTACTCGTATAGCTTCAGTCGGACAGCGTTTGATGCAGTTGATACAGCCTTTACATTTATCGGTATCAAGCGTTACCGAATGGAAAAATTCCTGCATTTTGCTACCCCCTTAAAATTAAATATTTACAGTCATATATACGGTAGTACCGACACCTACGGTACTTTCAATTCTCATTTCATCGGAATATTTTTTCATATTGGGAAGTCCCATTCCTGCACCAAAACCTAAGTTTCTTACTTCATCGGGTGCAGTGGAAAAACCTTCCTGCATAGCTTTTTCGATATCGGCAATACCTTTGCCTTTATCGGCAAGGACCATTTTAATCTGTGTAGGTGTGATTTCAACGTCAATCTGGCCACCGTCTGCGTGGATAACCATATTGATTTCACCTTCGTAAAGAGCAATAGCCACTTTTCTTATTGCTTCGGGAGAAATACCAAGTTTTCTGAGGCGTTTTTTTACACTTGAAGAAGCAACTCCGGCACTTGTGAAATCGTCACCGTCAACGTTATACGTCAGCTTCAGTGCTTCCATCTGTGTAACCTCCTCTTAATCCGTTATCCCACAAAAGACCGCAGGCGGTATACATTCTGTGCTCGGTGCTTAAAAGGACCATACCTTTGCGTTTTGCCAGAGTGAGCATATCTTCATCAGGCATTTTGCCTCTTACAAACACGATACATACCATATCCATCATATCGGCGGTACGTACCACCTGAATATTTACAAGACCTGTGAGTAAAACAGCCTGATTTTTAACAAAGGCTAAAACGTCACTCATCATATCCGAACCACACGCATCGTGCACCTCGGTATCAAGATTTTCTTCACCACAAAGAATTTTTGCATTGAGAAGTTTTGCCACTTCTTTTACGTTCATAATTAATCCCCCTGATTTAAATATACCTTCATTATATCTTTTTTACGGCGTTTTTTCAACCGATTTGTGAGAAGTGCATAGTTTTTGTTGAAAATCCACAAAAAACTTTTTATGACTTATGCAATTAGTGGGTAGCATTTTTCGACGAAAAATGTTATAATGATTACGAGCATATTTAATTAGTGAAAAAATTAACAATCTTTCACTTTTGAACTTGCGATAAAAGTAAATAGTGTTGCTTCTGGCAACAAATCATAAGGAGGTTTAGCTATGTCTAACAAAAATGCCGGCGTTGCTTTTAACGGCACTCCGGAACAGGAAAAAGCGCTTAGAGAAGTTATCGCTAAGCACAAGGACCAGAGAGGTGCTTTGATGCCTGTTTTACAGGAAGCTCAGGATATCTACGGATACCTTCCCATCGAAGTACAGACAATTATTGCTGAAGGTCTCGACATCCCGCTTGAAGAAGTTTATGGTGTTGTTACTTTCTATGCTCAGTTCTCTCTCTATCCCAAAGGAGAATACAAAATTTCTGTATGCCTCGGTACTGCTTGCTACGTAAAAGGTTCCGGTGATATCTACGAACGTTTACAGCAGCGTCTTGGTATCGAAGGTGGCCAGTGCACAGCCGACGGTAAATTCTCTCTCGAAGCTTGTCGTTGCATTGGTGCTTGCGGTCTTGCACCCGTTTTGACTGTTAACGAAGACGTTTACGGTAAAATTACTGCAGACGACGTTGACGATATTCTCGCAAAATATGCATAAAGGTCTTCGCTTATGCAGGAACTTTCTTTGAATGTACTGGATATTGCGCAGAATTCCATAAGGGCGAATGCTTCACTTGTAACCATTGAGGTTTCAGAGGATACTAAAGCACACCGACTTCTGATAGTAGTTGAAGATGACGGTTGCGGTATGACTAAAGAACAGGTTACAAACGTTATGGACCCTTTTTTCACAACGAGGACAACAAGAAAAGTAGGACTCGGCGTTCCGTTTTTTAAAATGTCTGCCGAATCCACCGGTGGCAGTTTTTCAATAGAATCTGAAGTCGGTAAGGGGACTAAAACTTCCGCTACATATTGTACAGATCATATTGATATGCTTCCGCTTGGTGATATAAATGCGACAATCGTTTCACTTATATCTGTTAATCCTCATATGGAGTTCCTTTACAAAAGAACGCGTGACGGTAAAAGCTTTGTGCTTGATACCCGTGAGATACGTGAAGTTCTGGAAGGAGTTCCGATAAATTCTCCCGACGTGCTGGTGTTTTTGAAAGAATATCTTAACGAAAATGACAGCGAAATCAATGTTAACTAATTACAAAAATATAAGGTGGTGCAGCTAAATGAAAAGCTTAGAAGAATTGAAGGCTATTCGTGACAAAATGAAAAACAGTGTTAACCTCCGCGATGATAACGGCGATAAAATCCGTGTTGTTGTAGGTATGGCTACCTGCGGTATCGCTGCAGGCGCAAGACCTGTTTTGAATGCTTTCACAGAAGAAGTAGCAAAAAGAAATCTTGCAAACGTTACTGTTACACAGACAGGTTGTATCGGTATCTGCCAGTACGAACCCGTTGTTGAAGTAATCGATGCTAAAGGCGAAAAGACAACTTACATCAAAATGACAGCTGAAAAAGTTGCTAAAGTTGTTGCTGATCATATCGTGAACGGCAACGTTGTAAGTGAATACACAGTAGGTAATATTAAATAAGGAGGTTACATCATGTTTCGTTCACACGTACTCGTCTGTGGAGGTACAGGTTGTACTTCTTCCGGCAGCCAGGCAATTATCAATGCCCTGGAAAGTGAAATCGCTAAAAACGGTCTTGAAACTGAAGTAAAAGTCGTTAAAACAGGTTGTTTTGGTCTTTGTGCTCTCGGCCCTATCATGATCGTTTACCCTGAAGGAAGCTTCTACTCTGAAGTTAAAGTAGATGATATTCCTGAAATCGTTTCCGAACATCTTTTGAAAGGCCGTATTGTTAAACGTTTGCTTTATAAAGAAACTGTTGCTGAAGATAAAGTAAAATCCCTTAACGATACAACATTCTACGCAAAACAGATGCGTGTTGCTCTTCGTAACTGCGGTGTTATCAACCCCGAAGATATCGAAGAATATATCGGTACTGACGGATATGAAGCTTTGGGTAAAGTTCTTTCCGAATACACACCCGAACAGGTTATCCAGGTAATCAAAGACTCCGGTCTTCGTGGACGCGGAGGCGGAGGATTCCCCACCGGTCTTAAATGGAGCTTTGCTGCTGCAAACCAGGCAGACCAGAAATACGTAGCTTGTAACGCCGACGAAGGTGACCCCGGTGCATTTATGGACCGTTCCATCCTCGAAGGTGACCCCCACGTACTTATCGAAGCTATGGCTATCGCAGGTTACGCTATCGGCGCTAATCAGGGCTTTGTATACGTTCGTGCTGAATATCCTATCGCTGTAAGACGTTTGCAGATTGCTATCGATCAGGCTAAAGAATACGGTTTGCTCGGTAAAAATATCTTCGGCACAGGTTTTGACTTTGACCTTGAAATCCGTCTTGGTGCAGGTGCATTCGTTTGTGGTGAGGAAACTGCTTTGATGACTTCTATCGAAGGTAACCGCGGTGAGCCTCGTCCCCGTCCTCCTTTCCCTGCAGTTAAAGGTTTGTTCGGCAAACCCACAGTTTTAAACAACGTTGAAACTTATGCAAATATCCCCAGAATTATCTTAAACGGTGCTGAATGGTTTAACTCCATCGGTACAGAAAAATCCAAAGGTACTAAAGTATTTGCTCTTGGTGGTAAAATCAAGAACACAGGTCTTGTTGAAGTACCTATGGGTACAACACTCCGTGAAGTAGTTGAAGAAATCGGTGGCGGTATTCCTAATGGAAAGACATTTAAAGCTGCTCAGACAGGTGGTCCTTCCGGCGGATGTATTCCTCCCGAATTCTTTGATATCGAAATCGACTACGATAACCTTATTGCTATCGGCTCTATGATGGGCTCCGGCGGTCTTATCGTAATGGACGAAGATACATGTATGGTTGACATCGCTAAATTCTTCCTTGAATTTACAGTTGATGAATCCTGCGGTAAATGTACTCCTTGTCGTGTAGGTACAAAACGTCTTTACGAAATGCTCGAAAAGATTACAAAAGGTCAGGCTACTCTTGAAGATATCGACAAGATGGAAGAACTTTGCTACTACATCAAAGAAAACTCCCTCTGTGGTCTCGGACAGACTGCTCCTAACCCCGTACTTTCTACACTTAAATACTTCCGTGACGAATACGTAGCTCACGTTGTTGACAAGAAATGTCCTGCAGGCGTATGTAAAGATCTTATGCAGATCACTATCATCGCAGATAAATGTAAAGGATGTACTCTCTGTGCAAGAAAATGTCCCGTTGGCGCTATCGAAGGCACAGTTAAGAATCCTCACGTTATCAATCAGGATAAATGTATTAAATGTGGCGTTTGCTTAGAAAACTGTAAGTTTGGCGCTATCGTAAAAATGTAAGGAGTGTGGCCCAGAATGGAAATGGTAAATCTTAAAATTAATAATATCCCTGTCTCTGTTGCCCCCGGGACTACAATCCTTGAAGCAGCTCGTCAGGTTGGAATTGAAATTCCTACTCTCTGCTACCTTAAAGAAATCAACGAAATCGGTGCTTGCCGTATCTGTACTGTAGAAGTTAAAGGTGCAAGAAGCCAGGTAGCAGCTTGTGTATACCCCGTAAACGAAGGTATGGAAGTATTCACAAACACTAAAAAAGTTTTGGATGCAAGAAAGAAAAACCTTGAACTCTTGCTCTCCACTCATAACAAAAAATGTCTCTCCTGTGCTAAGAGCGGTAACTGTGAATTGCAGACACTCTGTGCTGAAAACGGAATTGACAACGAAGAATCTTATGCAGGCGAAAGAATCGAATACGCTATCGATGATTCCGCAACACATATGATTCGTGATAACTCCAAATGTATCCTCTGCCGCAGATGTGTGGCTGTTTGCCGTAAATGGCAGGACGTTGGCGTTATCGGTGCTAACGAACGTGGTTTCAAAACAAACATCAGCTGTGCTTTCGAAGCTCCTTTGGGCGACAGCTCTTGTGTATCCTGTGGTCAGTGTATCGTAGCTTGTCCTACAGGTGCTTTGATGGAAAAAGATGACACACAGAAAGTTTGGGATGCTCTTAACGATCCTACTAAGACAGTTATCGTTCAGACAGCTCCTTCCATCCGTGTTACTTTGGGTGAAGCTTTCGGTATGGAAATCGGTTCCAACGTTGAAGGCAAAATGGTTGCAGCTTTGAGAAGAATCGGCTTTGACGGCGTATTTGATACAGACTTCTCTGCTGACCTTACAATTATGGAAGAAGCTAACGAATTCGTTGAACGTGTTCAGAATGGTGGCGTATTGCCTCTTATCACTTCCTGTTCTCCCGGATGGGTTAAGTACTGTGAACACTACTTCCCCGAACTCTTGCCTCACCTTTCAAGCTGTAAATCTCCTCAGCAGATGTTTGGTGCTATTGCTAAAACATGGTATGCTGAAAAGAACAACATCGATCCTAAAGACTTGTTCGTAGTAAGTGTTATGCCCTGTACAGCTAAGAAGTTCGAAATGGGCAGAGATAACCAGAATGCAGCAGGTGTTCCTGATATCGACGTTGCATTGACAACAAGAGAACTCGCTAAGATGATCGAAAAAGCAGGTCTTAAATTTACTGCTTTGCCTGAAGAAGAATTCGACAATCCTCTCGGAACAGGTTCTGGTGCAGGTCTTATCTTCGGTGCAACAGGTGGTGTTATGGAAGCTGCTCTCCGTACAGCTAACGACTGGCTCAACGGTAAAGATATGGCTCCCGTTGAATTCAACGAAGTTCGTGGTACAAACGGCATCAAAGAAGCAACATACAACATCGCAGGTATGGACGTTAAGGTTGCAGTTTGCTCTGGTCTTTCCAATGCTAAGAAAGTTCTCAAGATGATCAAAGACGGTACAGCTGATTATCAGTTTATCGAAATTATGGCTTGTCCCGGCGGTTGTGTAAACGGCGGCGGTCAGCCTGTACAGCCTATGTCTTTGAGAAACTACACAGATCTTAAGGCAATCCGTGCAAAAGTTCTTTACGATGCTGATAAGGATATGCCTCTTCGTGAATCTCACAAGAACCCCGAAGTTGAAATGCTCTATAATGAATATTTCGAAAAAGCAGGCTCTCATAAAGCTCATGAAGTTCTCCATACTTCGTATGTCAAGAGAGGCAAATAATTAAAATCAAAACGGTCAGAGTTTTATACTCTGTCCGTTTTTTCAAAATCTTAATACTTGCCCGGAAATTCTTACAATAAATATCCACCCGCATAGCGGGTGGTTTTTCATTTTCGGGCATAGCCCTA
>JBGVGI010000020.1:0-14723 GCA_045121595.1 Oscillospiraceae bacterium
TATTCCTCGATAGCTCAATGGTAGAGCACTCGGCTGTTAACCGAGTTGTTGTAGGTTCGAGCCCTACTCGGGGAGCTACTTGTGGCGAGATGGCTCAACTGGCTAGAGCATCCGGTTCATACCCGGAAGGTTAAGAGTTCAAGTCTCTTTCTCGCTATTATGGCCTAGTGGCTCAGTTGGTTAGAGCGCCGCCCTGTCACGGCGGAGGTCACGGGTTCGAGTCCCGTCTGGGTCGTTGAACAATTTAATATTGTTCCAGTCAATCATTAGATTGTTTAATGTTTTATGGGATCTTAGCTCAGCTGGGAGAGCATCTGCCTTACAAGCAGGGGGTCACAGGTTCGAGCCCTGTAGGTCCCATTTTTTTCGCGGAAGTGTCGGAACTGGCAGACGAGCAAGACTAAGGATCTTGTGATCATTGCGATCGTGTGGGTTCAAGTCCCATCTTCCGCATTTATTATGCCGCAGTGGCGGAACTGGCAGACGCGCAGGACTTAAAATCCTGTTGTAGTGATACAGTACCGGTTCGATTCCGGTCTGCGGCATCTTTTAAATAGACATATGCGGGTGTAGTTCAATGGTAGAACACTAGCCTTCCAAGCTAGATACGTGGGTTCGATTCCCATCACCCGCTCTTAATAAGGCTCCATGGTCAAGCGGTTAAGACATCGCCCTTTCACGGCGGTAACACGGGTTCGATTCCCGTTGGAGTCACTATAAGCGCCACTAGCTCATTTGGTAGAGCACCTGACTCTTAATCAGGGTGTGCGGGGTTCGAGCCCCCGGTGGCGCACTTGCCAAGGCATAATATTTGCCGATGTGGCTCAATTGGCAGAGCAGCTGATTTGTAATCAGCAGGTTATCGGTTCGAGTCCGATCATCGGCTTTATACAATTTCATATTGATTTTGTATTATGGGCAGATTCCCGAGTGGCCAAAGGGGACAGACTGTAAATCTGCTGCAACTTGCTTCGATGGTTCGAATCCATCTCTGCCCATTCTTCTTTTGAAGATTTTGCCCAGTTAGCTCAGTTGGTAGAGCAGAGGACTGAAAATCCTCGTGTCTCTGGTTCGATTCCGGAACTGGGCACTTATATGGGATATTAGCTCAGGTGGTAGAGCACTTGACTTTTAATCAAGTTGTCCGGGGTTCGAATCCCCGATGTCTCATTTATAATTCAATATTCCGAGGAAAAATTTATCGGGGTGTGGCTCAGCTTGGCTAGAGCGCCTGGTTTGGGACCAGGAGGTCGCAGGTTCGAATCCTGTCACCCCGATTTGATGCGGGTGTAGTTCAATGGTAGAACACTAGCCTTCCAAGCTAGATACGTGGGTTCGATTCCCATCACCCGCTTTTCTGTCTTTTATACAGATGATTCGTGTGTGTAGCTCAGCTGGATAGAGCACTTGGCTACGGACCAAGGTGTCGGGGGTTCGAATCCTCTCACGCACGCTATATGTGTCCATAGCTCAGCTGGATAGAGCACCGGCCTTCTAAGCCGGGTGTCGGGGGTTCGAATCCCTTTGGGCACATTATAAAATTTAATGGTGGGTATAGCGCAGTTGGTTAGCGCGCCAGATTGTGGCTCTGGAGGCCCAGGGTTCGAATCCCTGTATCCACCCTAGTAGGCGCCACTAGCTCATTTGGTAGAGCACCTGACTCTTAATCAGGGTGTGCGGGGTTCGAGCCCCCGGTGGCGCATTATGCAGAGGTATCGAAGTGGTCATAACGAGGCGGTCTTGAAAACCGTTTGTCCGCAAGGGCGCGTGGGTTCGAATCCCACCCTCTGCGTTAACTTAATATGGTGACTTAGCCAAGTGGTAAGGCCCCGGTCTGCAACACCGTCATCGCCGGTTCAAATCCGGCAGTCACCTTTATTTTTAAGTCTGAACATTAGGTTCAGGCTTTTTTGTTTTGTATTGATAAAAGACATTAAGCAGGTCTTTTATTTAAAATTTTGTCATTCATGATATGTGGAGAATGTATTGAGAGGATAAAGAGGAGTAATTGCTGAGAATGTAGGTGAAAAACTGTTGTTAAGGGGGAATTCTTCATTTTTTGAGAAGAGAGAGCAAATTACTTAATAGTATTTTAGTGCACGCGTTTAAAGAATTAGATGGTTGTAGTGGGAATTAAGATTGTTGTTTATGAGTTAAATGGCGAAGAACCTAGTATTTAATTGTAGTGGGAATTAAGATTGTTGTTTGTGAGTGGAAAATAGTTTTTTTAATGAAAATGGTTAGGTAAATATCGAGAAATCTAATTTGATTTAGGGTGTTTTGGGTAGGATGTAGTGAAATTGATATTTTTTATTATAGAACTAAGGTAAAATTGAGAGGGTTTATTTACAGATTTTGGTAAAGTGTTTATTTTACCAAAGTGGAGTAAATGTTATAATGTCTTATATTGGGTTATAGAAATGGGAAAGGAGAAGGTTAATGGATTTGGATATTAATGTGTGTAATGATTATGAAATGGGGATGCAGTTAAAGAGAAAGATTATGACAAAATTTCCTCAATTACAGTTTGATAATGAGGAGGATGAAAATGAACTCATTAAAATCATTTTTGAGAGCTCTTTGTGTAAAAATGGATTAGAACTACATGAGGTTCTTAAAAAGTACTAATTGGGGGCGAATATAAGCTCAGAAGGCATAATGAATTAAGAGATTAATTTGGTTGAATAATATAAAATCGTTGATAGCATATGGATTGGCTAAAGAAGTAGCAATTTGTGTGTGGAAAATAGAAATACTGTCAGGTAACTGGCAGTATTTTGTTTTTATTAGGGAATGAAGTACGTTTATTGAAGGAGTTTGGAAATTAAAAAGTGGGCTGATATTAGGTGTCTTTTTTGTTTGGGGACATTTGTAATATTTGAGTTTTTAGTATGGGCTTGGATGATTAGGTTAATTTAGTGGCTTGTGGTGAATTTTGCCTGCAGTTTTAAGTTAAGAATATCTTAAGTTTTTGAATTTGAAATTGTGGTAGACTATATAAGGATTTTAAACATTAATTGATGTAATTTATGATATTAGATTAATATAATGCTTTTTTATAATTGCCTGGTGATAAGCTTAGGCATGCAAGAAATTTATGGATTTTTATGGTTTATAAATTGAAAATATTATTATAAAAGGATGTATAATTGAGATGAAGAAAAAAGTTGTTTGTTTAATGATTGTTGGAATGATGGTTGCTGTTGCATGTAGCAGTAGTAAAAGAGTTGAGAAGCAAAACAATAAGGAGACCAATGAAGCTTTAGTTAATGATAAAGCGTCGGATAACGTGATTGAAACAGAATCTGAAAACGATAAAGATAGTGAGGCTGGTACAGAGAATACAACCAGCGTTAATGAGTATGAAAAGATAGAATCTGATGATAAAGTTATAGATAAGGGTGGAGTTGTTGTTGTTGGTGATTCTGGATATGAGATTTATAATTACAGAGATGATACTGCAGGTAATTATGCTTCAGCCGTTACAGATTTAGCTGATGCATTATCAGGCAAGGCTGAGGTTTATAATATGCTTATTCCACTTAGTACAGGGATTGTGTTTCCTGATAATTTAAGGGATGAGATAAATTCGTCTGATGAGCAGAAAGCAATTAATGATATTTTTTCAAAGATGGGTGATTCTGTGAAGAAGGTCAATATTTATGATTCTTTGATGCAGCATCGTAAGGAGTATATTTATTTCAGAACAGATCATCACTGGACAGCACTTGGTGCTTATTATGCGTACGAGAAGTTTTGTGAGGAGAAGGGAATAACACCTGAAGACATAAACAGTTATCAGAAAAAGGAGTTTCCTGGATTTATTGGTTCTTTTTACAATGATACCAACGAGGAAGCTTTGAAGGCAAATCCGGATACTGTTACGGCATATGTTCCAAATGCAGATGCCAAAATGCATGTTACTCCTGCCAGCGGGGATGAGTATGATTGGGACGTCATTAATGATGTTACGAACTATAAACCTGCAATTAAGTACAGCACATTTATTGCAAGTGATAATCCTTTTACGGAAATTACGAATAATGAGTTATCGGATGGAAGCAGTTGTGTTGTTGTTAAAGAGTCATTTGGTAATGCGTTTGTTCCATTTTTGGTAGATCATTATCAAAAAATATACGTCGTTGATTATAGATACTGGAATGGAAATCTGAAGGACTTCGTAGAGAAAAACAATGTTAAAGATGTTTTATTATTAAATAATCTTTCGATGATAAGAAACCAATATCTGATAGGTCAGTTCCAAAAAGTCATTGAACCATAGAGTTATTCAGTTCCAAAAAGTCAGGATTTGCGCATGAATTTTAAAAAATAGAATGTATTACACGTGTAATACAGGTGTAATACAGGTGTAATACTATAGTAATACACGTGTATTACATTGAAAAATTACATAAAGCAATGGATTTTCAGATTCTTGCTGATAAATAATAATCTACAGATTGAGGGAAAAGATATGACCTTTGATGAATTTAAAGAAAAATACGAATTGAATTTGAATGAGCAGCAGACAAACGCTGTTAAAGAAATTGACGGGCCAACCTTGTTGCTGGCAGTTCCGGGAAGCGGTAAAACAAGTGTGTTAATATCACGACTTGGATACATGATTGAGTGCTTAGGAATAGATCCCGGCAATATTCTTACAGTAACTTATACAGTTTCTGCTACGAAGGATATGAAGAATCGATTTGAAAAATTGTTTGGAAATGAAGTTGGCTCAAATCTTGAATTTAGAACTATTAACAGTCTTAGTTATCAGATTATAAAATACTATGCAAACATCAGGCAGAAAACAATCCCGGCATTAGAACCAAATGACAGAAACATTTTAAAGATTATTTCTGATATCTATCAGACATTGCTGGATGAATATCCTACAGAAAGTGATCTTAAATCAGTGCGCGCTTATATAACATATATCAAGAATATGATGTTTGATGATGATGCAATCGCTGATTTTGATAATAGCGTAAATTATCCGGTAAAGGCGATATATGATGGCTATTGTGAATACATGAGAACGAATAACATGATGGATTATGATGACCAGATGGTTTATGCATACAATATACTGTGTCATGATTCAGATATACTTGAGTATTTCCAGAATAAGTTCAAATATATATGTGTTGATGAAGCACAGGATACTTCCAAAATCCAACATGCAATCATAGAAATTCTTGCAAAAAAAGATAAAAATATATTTATGGTTGGTGATGAAGATCAAAGTATTTATGGTTTTAGAGCAGCATATCCGGAGGCATTGCTCAACTTTGATAAAACATATGAGAATGCAAAAGTGTTACTGATGGAAGAAAACTTCAGATCAACCGGAAGCATTGTTGACTCGGCAAATCAGTTCATTAAGAAGAATACTTTTAGAAAAGACAAGAATATGATTACTAATAATGCCAAGGGCGATGAAATTCATGAAATAAAATTGAAAACAGTTCGCTCTCAATACAGTTACCTTGTAAAAGTGGCAGAAAACTGCAGAATGGAAACAGCCATTTTATACAGGGATAATGAAAGTATAATTCCATTAGTTGATTTACTTGAAAGAAAAGGCATCGACTATCAAATCAAGAACTCGGATTTAAACTTTTTTACAAACAAAGTTATAATGGACATTCGAAACATAATAGAGTTTGCGATGAATCCCAAAGATGCTTCTCTTTTCATGAGAATATATTATAAATTGGGAACTTATCTTAAAAAGGAACATGCTTTAAAGATATGTGATATCGCAGTGGACAGGGACATGAATATCCTGGACATTGCTTCAGGATTAAGCAGTATTCCGGACAATACCCGTAAAAAGTGTAAGCAGGTTCAGGCTAACCTGACTAAATTGCTGACTGAAAGAGCTGATAAAGCGTTAACAAGAATTTTAGTTAATCTTGAATACAACAGTTACATTGAACGAAATCAGATAAAAGCAAATAGTATTAATACATTGAAGTTTCTTGCAATTAATGAAAAGTCTGCTGAGTCACTTATCGCCCGACTTGATGAGCTTAATGAAATTATCAGAACAAAAGAAAACACAGACAGTAAGCTGATATTGTCAACGATTCATTCAAGCAAAGGTCTTGAGTATGAAATCGTATTTCTGCTTGATATAAGGGATGGAATTTTCCCCGAAAAACCATTTAAAGACATCAAGAATCCAACTGAGGAAGACATAAAAAAGTACGAAGAAGAACGAAGGCTTTTTTATGTAGCTGTAACAAGGGCTAAAAGGCGTGTTCACATTTTCCAGACGGACCAGAATTCAACATTTATTAATGAGCTTTTTGACAGGAAAGAAATTGACCCTGAGGAAGCCAAAGCTCTCGAGGAGAAATTTAAGGCTGAAGCAAACAGAAAAAGACCACCAAGAGATTTGCTGCGTAAAAGCAGTTATGTAGAAAAGGCTTCTGCCAAGAAAGATATATCTTTAAATTCATATGAAGACTACTGCCAGAAAATAAAAGATACCATGACGATTAATCATAAATCATTTGGAGTTGGTAAGGTTATTTCAATTGATGGTGACAAAATAGAAGTGGAATTTGCGGATAAAACAAGCAAATGCTCAATTAAATTCCTTGTTGAGCATGGATTATTAATTGATTAAAAGTTTGCGAAATAAACGTAGTTATTTTGCTAATATTAAAATACACAAATATCTAAAAAACGATATAATATAATCAGTATTAGTCGTAGTTTAGAAAAAGAAAGGAAAAAGTTATGGGAAAGAAATTGTATAGAGATACATCAAACGAAGTATTTGCAGGAGTTTGTTCAGGTCTCGCAAACTACTTTGGTATTGATGTTACAATTGTGAGATTACTTTGGGCAATCTTTACATTAGCAGGAGGCTGTGGAATTATTGCATACATTATTGCAGTATTAATCATTCCAAGTGGTCCATCATACTAAGTCGGCACATTGTATACAATAATTTGATTGAAAATCGATATCAATAAATAAAAGGGATTTATATTATCAATTCAAAGAGATAACACAGGCAGGTGTTGTCTCTTTTTTTTCAGCATTTATCAAGAGTGTAGTTCAATTCTCCGAAATATATATAAAGTATATCTATATGTAATTAGAAATGGAGCAAATGCGATGGATGAGGAAAGAAATATACTACACACCCTTACAGAATTAGAGGGTTTTATCATAAAAAGCAAACGAAAAGCCTTTTCAAAAGATAAAATAATCGTAAATGAACAAGAACTTCTAAACTATATTCTAAAACTGCGGGATGAAGCAGGTTCTTTAAAGAGAACTTCATCATCTTTCGTTCCCAAAGAAGATTTTCCGGATGATGAAAATGTAAGTGAAAATGAAAGCTTTGATTACAATGATTATAATGACTTAAAACAGTTAGAAATGTCTTTGGAGAAGCCTAAAACCAAATTAAAACAAAGGTCAGAACCAAAACTTGAAATTAGACCTAAGAATTCTAAACCAAAGCCTGAAATTAAATCTGAAAAACCTAAATTAAAGCCTGAGAAATCCTTAGCGCTTAATGTAAAACCTAAAGAATCATCAAAACCCAGGAAGCCGGCATCTTCTGGCAGGTTAAAACAAATCACGCCATCGGCTGCTGAAAGGGTTAAAATCTGGCCTTATGATATGCCAAGCCATGATGAATTTTTTATCAGAAAAGAAAAAGTCAGCAATGTTATGCTCGAATTGGGAGCTCAATATTATGATAAAGATACCTATCAATACAATGGAATGTATTTTAGATTAGATGAGATTCTTTTCAAGAAAAAACCGTTTATAGTTATAAAATACGCTGAAGATGAGGAAGATTTGGAATGTGAACTGTTTTTGGATTCCAACCCATTTCCTTATGATTTGACAGGAGATGAACTGTTTCAGACAGTAAAATCCAATATGGAAATGCTTATTAATCAATAAGTTTTTTTAAAATTAGGTCATACTTTATTTAGATATTGTTAATTTCTAAAACAAAAAAAGAACACAAATTTAAAGTATTATAACTGTGTTGAAACAAATAAAACAAATTTCTTTTCATAATTTATTTAAACTCCCTTTTATGTTGAACCGGTATAAAACCGGTTCATTTTTTTTGTCTTAAATTAAGAGAGTAACCCTTTGTTGTTATTAACAAAATCTGTAATTAACATATTTATGCATGCGTTGGCAGAGATTCCCTTTGCTTCACATGTTGCTTTAAATGCCTGATATGTTGTTTCATTAACACGCGCAGAAATGATTTTGTTCTTACCTTTTGTGCTTGAAGTGATTTTATCGATGGTCTCATTTTCTGTATGAACTGTATCTATTTTACGCTGTTCCCTGGCTTTAATCTTATCCAGTGTACTTGTCTTCTTAATCATGTCACCCATATATTAAATCTCGCTTTCTTTTTTAGATGTGTAATACACGTGTATTACAGGTGTATTACACGTGTATTACTATAGTATTACCATAGTAATACACGATATTTATTAAAAACAAATTATATTTTAGCAGCTATTTCTAAGTAAGCTTTTGAAACATCACTTTTTGGTTCTTTAATTACTGCCGGAATTCCATCAACATCTCCCTTCGATGCCGCAACAGATTCCTTAACAATTCCAAGAATTTCTCCCTGATTTTTTAATGCCGCAAGAATCTCTTTATGGTCATTAGTTGTACCTCTGTACATCGTAGGTATAATTCCTGCAATTGTAAGTTTTGGATTCATTCGCTTATTTGACTTAACTCTGTCAACGCTGTCCATTATAAGTTCAACACCTCGGTATGAAAGATAATCCGTTTTAACCGGAACTATAACTTCATCAGCCGCAACAAGTGCATTAATTACAAATGGACCAAGATTAGGAGGACAATCCAAAAACACATAATCAAATTCATATTCCTCAAAAATTTCACAAGCATCTTTTAGAAAATAATCCTTTGCATCCTGAGCATTCATATTTGCTTCTGTGTAAGAAAGATTTGGATCAGATGGCACTATAAAAAGCTTCCCATTATTGTCAAATGACTTCACCTCAAATATGGCATCCACAGGATCCTTTCTTCTGTTAAAAAGATCTACTGTACTGAATCCATCCAATCTGTCTTCCCCTGGTTCAATTCCTGCAGCAATTGTAAGGGATGCCTGAGGGTCTAAATCTACCATCAAAACTTTCTTTCCATCCAATGCTTTTGCTGTAGCAATATTGTAAGTTGTTGTTGTTTTACCGACACCACCTTTTTGATTTGCTAATGCTATAATTTTCATTTTATGCTCCTTTTTACGCTTCAATTTATGTAATACACGTGTATTACTATGGTATTACACGTGTATTACACCTGTATTACTATAGTAATACATTTTAAATTATAGATATTTATATAAGTTTAGTCAACTAAATTCATCAGACACTCCCGTTTTTTAATCTGATTTTACACCCCTATTGTGCCTGCTTTATCACTAACTTCAACACACAAAAAACCACATTCATGACAGAATGTGGTTTTATCTTGTATGTATACCTGTTATGTAATTCTTTAGTTAATTGATAATCTTGAATACTTCTTCAAAAATTCCGGAATCTTAAATTCCAGCCTATAGGCCACTGATGATTCTTGTGACTGATTCATTGCTACATCCCTTTTTGCATCTTTTGCAACATTTTTTTCACTGGTAAGGTTATTCATATGCAAATCCTCCTAAATGCGTTTTTAGTGCCTTAGTACCATATTATCATCAAATTTAGGCTTTCACAATGTAAATAACTCCCAAAAAATAACTTCGCCCAAATTTGAAAAAATCCTATTTTTGCTTATTCACCCCAAGATTTTGTGGTAAAACCTTCCCATTTGTAACAACATATGCTCTTATATTAACAGAAAAAATACACAAATCCAATATAAATTTTTAATATCAAGTTTTCTTTTTTGATTTAATCCACCTTTGATTCATCCAAAAGTCTCATTTTCATATCATAATAAGCCCTGCTCATGTCCAGATAATGTTTATGAGGATTTACAAAACGCTGTTCTTCTTCCCATATTTCCTCATCAAGCTGCTTTTGAACATAATTCTTTATGTCATCAATCTTCTTCTTCTCGTAAATACACTTGCCATTTTCAAAGATTTTCATTTGCATTTCCTTCGCATAAAAGTTTTCAAAAACCCTTATTTTCCATGGTTTGGCAGGATCAACGTAATTGTATACAGCCTCATCATTAGGATTTTCATCCTGATTTGTGATTAAATCAGCAATTGCCTTGCCGCTTTCCTTGTCATAAATACGCCATATCTTTTTAATTCCCGGATTTGTTATTTTCTCAATATTCTCCGAAATCTTTATTCTTGGAACAAACTCATTATTCTCCTCGACTGCACATATTTTGTATACAGCACCAAATACAGGATCTGATTTTGCAGTAATAAGTCTTTCTCCAACACCAAAACTGTCAATCTTTCCGCCCTGATTGATCAAAGAATCAATAGTATACTCATCCAACGAATTTGACACAATAATTTTGCAATCATTAAGACCAGCATTATCCAGCATTTTACGGACTTTTTTGGAAAGGTAAGCCAAATCACCACTATCAATTCTAATTCCCTTCAAACGCTTTCCCATTGGCTCCAAAACCTCTTTGGCGCACCTTATGGCATTAGGGATACCGGACTTTATAACATCATAAGTATCAACCAGAAGAACTGTAGAATCCGGGTAATTCATTGCGTATTGCTTAAACGCAGTAAATTCATCCTTGTAAAACATAATCCAGCTATGAGCCATGGTTCCGCTGACAGGTATGTCAAATAACTTTCCGGCCATTACAGTTGCAGTACCAACCGCTCCACCAATATAAGCAGCTCTGGCTCCATAAACTGCAGCATCCATATTATGGGCACGCCTTGCCCCAAAATCAGACACCTCTCGTCCCCTGGCAGCCTCAACAATACGCCTCGTCTTTGTAGCAATTAATGACTGATGATTAACCTGCAGCAACAAAGCAGTTTCAATAAGCTGAGCATCCAGCAAAGGAGCAATAACTGTGATCACAGGCTCGTTAGGATACATAATAGAACCTTCCGGAAAAGAATAAATATCCCCTGAAAACTTAAAATTAGCAAGATACTCCAGGAATTCCTCACCAAAAATATTAGTAGCTCTAAAATAATCAATGTCATCATCAGAGAAATGCATATTCTCAATATAATCAATAATTTGTTCTAACCCGGCAAAAATAGCATATCCGCCATTATCAGGATTCTTCCTGTAAAAAACATCAAAAGCAACCTTCTTATCCTTATCCTGGTCATAAAAATAACCATTTGCCATAGTCATTTCATAAAAATCCATAACCATGGATAAATTTCTCTTATCATGTTGTAACATCATATTTGACATAATAGCCCCTTTCTAAAAATCACTGTTATAAATCTCTATTTGACACATTTGCATCGCTTTAAGAGCCATTTCATGGCTTTCATGGTTTATTCCTGCACAACAAGCAGCATCAACTTTAATGGTCACCTCCGGGAAAAACGTCTTCAGCAATAAAGCATTTGATATTACACAAATATCAGTACAAACCCCAATCAGTTCAATTTCATCAATAACATCTCTCAATCCATCATTCTCACACTTATAAGCATCGTTACCTGCTAAGCTACCGCCTGCCATATTACTAGCTTGATTTTCAGAATCATTACTTCCTACCATCCCACTAGTTTCATACTCATAAGCATTACTGCCTGCTATCTCACTTGTTTCACACTCATAAACATCGCTGCCTGCCATCGCGCTAGATTCACACTCATAAACATCGCGGCTTGCCATCCCACTGGCTTCATACTCATAAGCATTGCTACATACTATCACGCTAGCTTCGTTCTCATAAGTATCGCTGGATTTTAAGCTACTAAGCCAGCTTACAAGCGCCTTGCACCCAAACGTTTCCTTCTCAAAAATCCTACATCCCTTTTCCAACTGAAAATCCCTCAAAGGTTCAATAAGCTGCCAGCCTTTTGTATCCCGTATACAATGTTCAACAGGAAGTCTCTTTCCCTCCTGCGTATCAAGATAGTTCTTACTATGGGTATCCATCGTAAAAACAACCTCTCCCTCAAACTGCCTAACCTTGTTTACCACACTCCCCACAATATTTATAGCATCATCATTTCTCAATGCCCCATACACGAAATCCTCTTGCATATCAACAACAACTAATACTTTATTACTCATAAATCCGCCTCCTTCAATCACCACCAAACTTAAACCCTGAATAAATTCATCCTTCCGAATATCTCATTTGTTTCCTTTAATCACCAACAAACTTAAAACACTCACTTGGTCTGGCGGAAAACTTAGTTGTCTTTTCACCAGTTGCAACAACCTTACCTGTACTAATGTATTTACGCTTAAAATCTCTTCTAAAATTTCCCGTATCAAGTTTCTGATTTAAAACCGCCTCATAAATCTTTCTAACCTCATATAAAGTAAAACACTCCCTATTCTCAACCAATTCAAAAACAATGTCTGAATTCAACAACTTATTCTTTATCTTAGCTAAACCATCTCTAAGAATTCTGTCATGGTCAAACGCCAAATCATCACAATCCAGCACCTCACCATTTCGAATATTGATAAGTTTTACACATTCTCCCCCCGCACTTTGAATTGTACTATTTGCACACTTATCATTCTTGCTAATAATTTCACTTTTAACACTTCCATTATTTCCACTATCCCCTTTAATTTCATCTCTATCATTAGTGTCATCCCCTTTAAATACATCCGCAATACTATCATCACTCCCTATTTCTTCACCTTTAAAGCTCCCTACTTTCTCCCCTTCTCCAAAACTTATTTTACATTCCTTTTTTGAGCTTGCTCCACCACACAAAACTACCTTTTCATCTTCTCTAAAGCTCGTTTTACATTTCTTTTTTCCTGTCTCTCCACTACATAAAACTACCTTTTCATCTTCTTCAGAACTCATTTTACGTTTATTTTTACCACTCTCTTTATTGTATAAAACATCTTTCTCAAGCTCATTTACATCACATCCATCTTCGAAATCCACCTCGAAAATATCTGCTTTTTTTGCATCATCTCCAGCCATTAAATTTCTAAGTGCTGCTTTAGGCACTAACGCCAAATGTGCTATCGAAATTACCCTCATACGAGGATCTCTATCGACATCTCCATACGTTCCAAACTGTTCCATAAAGAGTCCATCAAGTCCGGTTTCCTCTTTAAGTTCTCGCTTTGCCGCATCCTCTATAGACTCATTTATATCTATAAATCCACCAGGAAATGCCCAATATCCCTTGAATGGATAACCACCTCTTTGAATTAATACCAGTCCTAATTTATTATTATCCGTAATCGTAAAAATAAGCATATCTGCTGTTGCAGAATACTTTTGATACTTATCAGAATTATAATTATCCAAAAACTCACGCTCAGCATCACTTATTACTCTATCTTTCATAATTTACCTCTCTTAACCATAAGTAATATTATATAGTCAATATAACTATTTGCATATTATAATAGTCACATTGACTATATTTGTCAATAGATAAATTACATAAAAACATAAAAAAAATAAGCTTATTATAAGCTTATTTAAACGGAGAAGGAGGGATTTGAACCCTCGCGCCAGTTTCCCGACCTATACCCTTAGCAGGGGCACCTCTTCGGCCACTTGAGTACTTCTCCACATATTTGATTTACTATAGAAAAAGACGCAACATCTATAATTGCGTCTTACTTAACTTATACTTTCAAAACTTCATACAGTAAAATCCGATTTTCTTGGTCAAGCCCTCGACCTATTAGTAACAGTCAGCTCCACATGTTACCATGCTTCCACCTCTGCCCTATCAACCTTGTAGTCTTCAAGGGGTCTTACTCCCGAAGGAGGGAAATCTCATCTTGAGGGGGGCTTCACGCTTAGATGCCTTCAGCGTTTATCCCTTCCGAACTTGGCTACTCTGCAATGCCGTTGGTCGACAACAGATACACCAGTGGTTCGTCCATCCCGGTCCTCTCGTACTAAGGACAGCTCCTCTCAAATTTCCTCCGCCCGCGCCGGATAGGGACCGAACTGTCTCACGACGTTCTGAACCCAGCTCGCGTACCGCTTTAATGGGCGAACAGCCCAACCCTTGGGACCTGCTACAGCCCCAGGATGCGATGAGCCGACATCGAGGTGCCAAACCACTCCGTCGATGTGAACTCTTGGGAGTGATCAGCCTGTTATCCCCAGGGTAGCTTTTATCCGTTGAGCGATGGCAATCCCACTTTATACCACCGGATCACTAAGTCCTACTTTCGTACCTGTTCCACCCGTCGGTGTCACAGTCAGGCTCCCTTCTGCCTTTGCGCTCTCCGAATGGTTTCCGACCATTCTGAGGGAACCTTTGAGCGCCTCCGATACCCTTTCGGAGGCGACCGCCCCAGTCAAACTCCCCGTCAGACATTGTCCCCCGCCCGGGTCACGGGCGCAGGTTAGAAATCCAATACTCAAAGGGTGGTATCCCAACAGCGGCTCCACAACGACTGGCGTCATTGTTTCTCAGCCTCCCACCTATCCTGTACATTCAGCATCGGATCCCAGTATCAAACTGGAGTAAAGCTCCATGGGGTCTTTCCGTCCTGGCGCAGGTAACCAGCATCTTCACTGGTACTTCAATTTCACCGGGTGCATTGTCGAGACAG
>JBGVGI010000021.1:0-1797 GCA_045121595.1 Oscillospiraceae bacterium
AAAAGGGGCTGTTAAGAAACTAGATTAGTTTCTAACAGCTCTTTTCTTATAAAACAAGCATCTTTTGATACAATTTAAGTATTAAGAGGTGTTATTTATGTCATATTTTACTAATTTTCAAGATAGATTATTCGCTACCGCTGAACTTTCTAAGGGGGAAAAGGAAAAAATAGATGTTTATCTACAATTATTGGAAGATTCAGGCGTTGGTGAAATTATATTTCATGAAACACAAAAAACAAAAGTTTAGGTGGAAGAAACTCATATAATCCATATAGATTGTTTGCTACTATTATATATGCTTTTTCTAAGCACTCTGGAAGTTTAAGAAAAATAGAAGAAAGTTTAAAATTTGATTTAAGATTTATGTATATTAACAATCAAGAAATACCTTCTTATGTAACTATATCGAAGTTTCTTAACAACGTAGTTGTTAAGCATTTTGAAATAATCTTTTCTAAAATAACTCTAACCATAGTAAATAAGTATCAAATACCTATTGATGATTGTTTTATTGATGGAACTAAAATAGAAGCTAATGCTAACAAATATAAATTTGTATATAAACCTACAACCTTTAAAATTAATTTATATGAAAAAATTAAAAACTTGTTGATTCAATACTTTCAGTTATCAGAAAATAAGAAAACTTTTGTTTCAAAAGAGGTTGCAAATTATGTAAGTCAATTATTAGAAAAGATTAGAAAACAAAATATAGATATTAATAATATTCAAGTAGGTCGAGGTCATAGAAATCCTAAAATTGTTTCAGATTATTTTCTGTTGTCTTCATATCTTATTAAACTTTTAGATTACGAAGAAAAGGATGAAATATGCGGACCAAACAGAAATTCATATTATAAAACTGATCACGATGCTACTGCTATGTGTCTTAAAGAAGATTATTATTCTGGTCTTGGAAGTAGTACTCATGCGGCTTATAATCTCCAAATTATAGTCTCAAAAGGCATTATTTTATGTTTTTATGTCTCTCAAGATAGAAATGATCAATATACACTTATTCCTACTCTACAAAAATTTTATGAATTATATAATTTTTATCCCATAAGATTATGTGCTGATGCAGGATATGGTTCTTTAAAAAATTATCAATTTGTAACAGAAAAAAATATAGAAAATTATATTAAGTTTGGCAATTGGTCAAGAGTTATTTCAGGTGATACATATGACTTATATCATTTTAATGAAAGTGGAGAATTAATTTGTTTAAATAATAAAATTGCTATTAAAACAAGAGTATATGAAAATAGAATTGCTCATAAAGGAACATATCTTTATGTTATAGAATCTTGTTCTTATTGTAGGTATAAAAAATATTGCCAAGGTAATTTAAAAGAAATAAGAACATATAGAATATTTGATACTAATTGTGATTATTTTAAAATGAAAAACCAAGTAACTGAAAATCTTTTGTCACCAAAAGGAATCGAAATGCGAGTAAATCGTTCTTCGCAAGCTGAAGGTGCTTTTGGCGTAATTAAACAAGATATGGATTATGAAAGAGCAAGACGTAGAGGTCTTGAAAATGTTTCACTCGAATTTATGCTAACTTGTTTAGGTTATAATATACGTAAGCTTTTTCTCTTAATAGAAGGAAAGGCAAAGATGGATTATTGGAAAGCTCCAGATGATTTAAAGTCGGAAACTATACCTCCTATTAATTATGAAAAAATACTTAAAAAAAGAAAAAAAGGAGAAAATGAATCTCTCCGAAAATCTTATAAACATAAGAAAAGAGCTGTTAGAAACTAATTTAGTTTCTTAACAGCCCCTTTT
>JBGVGI010000022.1:0-6526 GCA_045121595.1 Oscillospiraceae bacterium
ACACTTGCCGAAATGGAAACTATTATTTACAGGGAAATAGAAAATTCCGAAAAAATGATACGCCTGTGTGAGCTTGATCCGAGAATAGGATATCACTCCGAAGCAGAGGGATTTAAGTTCTTCCCCGAAAAGCTTTCGACAGAATTAAAAATAAAAAACACATTTTGTATTTCATTTTCTTATCGTTTGTGATATAATACTCATAAAGCAATATTTTTGACGAAATCATTCTTTTTCAGGGTATATAAGGAGTAATTTTAATGGACACTAAAGCAAAAGAAAAATTTAACTTTATTTTGGGACTAATGATATGTTTTTCGGTAGCGGGAATTTCCGTTTTGCTGGAAAGTATTATTCCCGGGGAAATTTTAGGAGCATCAATTATAGCTTTGTTTATGGGTACTATCATAAATAGCTTTTTTCACCCTGTGTGGATAAAACCCGCCTTGAAATTTACTTCAAAAAAGATACTTAAAGTTGCTATCATTTTGCTCGGAGCGTCACTTTCTGTAAAGACTATTATGTCGGTTGGCAAGATGACGTTTTTCGTTATGATTTTCACCTTTGCTATGTGTTTTGGCGGTGGATATTTCATCCGTAAAATTTTTAAGCTTAACTGGAAGCTTTCAAACCTTATCTCGGCAGGTACGGGAATTTGCGGTGGCTCGGCTGTTGCGGCTATTGCTCCCGTTATAGATGCAGAGGACAAGGATATTGCTTTTGCGATGTCGTCGACCTTCCTTTTTGATATGGTGATGGTGGCGATTTACCCCATTATGGGCAAACTCCTTAAAATGACCGATATTGCTTTTGGAATATGGGCGGGTACTTCGGTTAACGATACTGCAAGTGTTGTGGCATCAGGATATGCTTTTTCAGAACTTGCAGGGGACTTTGCAACGATGGTAAAGCTCACAAGAACGATAGCTATTATTCCTACGGTGCTTGTTTTTGCTTATATCGGTATTCGTATGAAACGAAAAGAACTTCAGACAGAAAGCAAAAATAAAAAAGTGAAGCTTGTAAGTATCGTTCCGTGGTTTATCTGTGGATTTTTAGCACTTGCAATTCTTAACAGTGTTGGTGTTATTCCGTTGGGAATTGCCTCCGTTTTAAAAATGATGAGCAAATTCCTTATGGTATCAGCATTAGCGGCAATAGGACTTTCGACAAGTCTTACCGACTTTAAAAAAGCGGGACTTGCTCCGATGTTCTACGGAGTCACGATAGATACTTTAGTGACTCTGACGGCACTCGCTGTTATTTTCTTTATGGGTCTTATGTAAAAAAGCATCACTCTTACGAGTGATGCTTTTGTTTTAGAAGTTTTCGAGTAAATATTTTTCTGCGTCTGCGGACCAGAGGCCGTTGTTTTCTTTTACAAGCTTATCAAGCGTTGCAAAACGCGCATCGTCTTTACCGAGTTTTTCAAAATCGGAAATTGCGGTAAGAGGAAGATTGATATGAGTGTAGATAAGCTTTTTGCCACCGTCAATTTCGGGGAGGCGGATTGTTGTATCAATTGCCGCATCCATACCTCCGATGTGAGTAATCATAACGGCAGGGTCGATTTTCTTTTCTGCGATAAGGCGAACGATGTCAAGCATATCGCCAGTAGTGCTTCCGCTTGTTCCTGCAACGTGGTGCTGCTGATAATGAACGTTGTAGAAATTAAAGTTTGCACTGAAGTTTTTATCAAGAGGTCCTGCAAAGAAGTTAAGACAACCGTCAAATCCTAAAATGGAATCGGCAAGTTCCACAACTGCGGGAACGGGTGCGTAAACGAAAACGTCGTCGTAGCCGCCGTCTGCGAGTGCGAGTAAATCTTCTTTGGAGGAAGCGTCAGTGAAAATAAGCTCAATGCCATCTTTTTTCGCTTCTTCGGGGTTGAAAATTTCTTTTGCTCTTTCAAGTCTTTCACGGTTAAGGTCTGTTACTACGAGGAGTGAGGGTTTAACGTCGCCGTGAAGTGCAATATCAATTGCCACAAGTCCCATAGGACCACAACCTGCTAAAATTGCCACTTTGCCGTCAGGCTTTATGTTTGTGTAGGGCATAAGTTCTTCATCAAGGTGTAAATTCGCTTTATAGCCTCTGATTACACAGGAGGCAGGTTCGATAAGAGAACCTTTGAAGAAACAGTCACTGTCAAGTTTTATAAGATAATCGTTTTCAACGATGTGGTCGTAAACGATAGAATAAGTTGAAACGCCACCGATTTCACCAAAAGAATAACCAACGGTTTTCATACCGCCAAGGTATGAAAGAACAGGAGGCATAACAACTTTGTCGCCAACAGAAAATTTATCCTTCCATTTATCGGTTACTTCTACAACCTCGGCACAGAATTCATGTCCGACGATAACGGGATTTTCTGCAACGTTATCGGGTACGCGAAGGTGTTTTGCACCCTGTTTTGCGGTTTTGTACGTAGACATACAAACACTGTCGGAAACGATTTTTATAAGAATTTCACCGTCTTTGAGTTCAGGCAAATCAAACTCTTCAAGGCGCAAATCGTTTTCGCCGTAAAGTCTTACTGCTTTTGTTTTCATAGCTTTCTCCTTATAAGCGGCCAGCGCTTCCGAATTTTCTGAGTTTGTCTTTTACAACTTCCTTCATCTGTTTTCTCGCATCTTCAAAAACGATGAAAGGCCAAGTGGAGGGGTTGTCGATATTGTTTAACTTGTTCTTTAAGGCTGCGTTCATAGCGCCTACAACGTCGGAATAGATATTGATTTTTGTGATACCGTGATGAATTGCATTCTGCATCTGGTCGTCGGGAGTACCGCTACCGCCGTGAAGAACCAAAGGCCTTTCGCAAACTGCGGTGATTTCATCAAGACGGTCAATTCTCAGTTCGGGAGTTTTCTTGTAAACGCCGTGAGAAGTACCGATAGCAACTGCCAAAGCGTCAACGTCGGTGATTTCAACGAATTTTGCAACTTCCTCGGGAACGGTTAAGCTTTCGCCGGGGTCATCGTCAGTTCCTGTTTCACTGATGCTTCCGACACTTGCATTACCAACGTGTCCGAGCTCAGCTTCAACAGTTATACCCTTTGCATGAGCGTATTTTGTAACTTCGGCAGTGTTTTTAGCGTTGTTTTCAAAATCAAGCACGGAGCCGTCGTACATAACGGAACTGAAACCTGCATCAATAGCTTTTTTGATGAGTTCAAAGTCGGTTGCATGGTCTAAATGGAAGCAAACGGGAATATCAAAAAAGTTTGAAGCTTCCTTCACCATAGAGGTAATAAGGTTCATGCCCTTGCCTGTGAGGTCAACGCCGAGACCCATCAAAAGTGCGGGAGAACGTTCTTCTTCACAAGCTTCTAAGACTGCTCTCATCATTTCGTAGTTGCTTACGTCAAACGCAGGAAGTGCATAATGGTTTTTTCTTGCGTCTTCAAGCATTTCTTTCATTGTAACTAACATAATAACATCTCCTTTTGATTTCTGATAAAATCATAACACATATATTAACATTTGTCAATTACAATTGTTAAACGTTTATATTCTGAATTGTCTTTACTTTTTATCTTTAAAATGATATAATCGAGCTGATAGGAGGGGTTTTATGCGCAATTTTATTTTGGGAACTGACTGGTGGACGGATTGCGACGATGCAGTTGCAGTACGTCTTATTTCACGTTTTGTCAATGACGGAAAAATTGGTCTTTCAGGGGTTGTCATCAACGCTTGTATGGACTATTCCGTTGCTTCTCTTAAAGGCTTTTTTAATGCTGAAGGAATTGTGGATATCCCTATCGGAATCGACTTGGAAGCTACTGATTTTGGTGGAAGACCTCCTTTTCAGAAAAATCTTGCAAAAAAATTATGCCCTGATATTTCGAATTCTGATGCTGAAAACGGCGTAAGACTTTATCGACGTTTACTCGCAAACGCAAAAGAAAAGATTGAGATTATTGAAATAGGTTTTTTACAGGTAGTTGCTGCTCTTTTAAAAAGTGAAGGCGATGATATATCAGAAAAAAACGGTATTGAACTTGTGAAAGAAAAGGTTTCAAAATTCTGGGTTATGGCAGGCAAATGGGATAAAGACGGCGAAAAAGAGCATAATTTTTGCCTGAATGAGCGCTCACGCAATGCGGGATATGAATTTTGCAATCTTTGCCCCGTCCCCGTAACGTTTCTTGGGTTTGAAGTTGGATTTGACGTCATTTCGGCAGGCGGTTGCATTGCCCATGATGACCATCTTTACGGTGTTTTATCTGATCACGGCTCACAAAACGGCAGATATTCCTGGGACCCGATGCTCACGTTACTTGCGATAATCGGTGATGAAGAAAAAGCGGGATACAGCGTTAAAACAGGAACTGCATCGGTGGATAAGATTACGGGTGCTAATTATTTTAAAACCGACGAAAACGGCAAACACAAATTTGTGATAAAAGAAATGCCCGATGAGTATTACGTCAGGGCAATCAATGATATCGTAAAATCGTAATATAAAGAAGGTGAAAATATGAAAGATGAAAAAGTTTTAATGTCTGAAGTGGCTCTGCTTTATTATGAGAAAAAGTATACTCAGCAGGAAATTGCTGAGCTTATGAATTTGTCAAGACAGACGGTTTCCAAGCTTTTGAATGATGCTTTAAAAGAAAATATAGTTGAAATAGTAATCCACAACCCTAAAAAAGAATGCGAAGATTTGCAGAATGAAATATGCAAAGAGTTTTCGATAAAAAAGTGCATAGTGACTTCGGTAAGCTCTGAGAAAGAAACACTTCGTCATACCATGACGGTAAAGGCGGCGGCAGAATATATTACTTCCATTATAAAGAAGGGAAACCGCAAAATTGCACTTTCCTGGGGAAGAACAATTCAGGACCTGATAAACGTACTCCCCGAAATTGCGACTGACGGAAACGTCGTTTTCCCTCTTTTTGGTGCTACCGATAACGAGAATTCCTATTTCTCTTCAAATGAACTTGCCCGAAGTATGGCTGACAAGGTAGGAGCAGAAGTTAAATTTGCATGGTTTCCGTATCTTCCCGACAGTAACGAGGATGCAAAACTTCTGAAAAATCTTTCCTATTATAAAAAGATAAGAGATTTATGGAATAATGCCGATATTGCAGTTTTGGGTATTGGCAATACAAAGATTCTTGATATTTTCGGAAAAACTTTCGGATATAGCGAAAAACATTCTCAGGTAACAGGGGACGTTGCTACCCACTTTTTTAACGATAAAGGTGAATTTATAAATCTTTATGAAAACACTTTGTGTGCTTCTGCAGAAAACATAAAAAATGCAAAAGAAAGTATCGCGGTTGCCTGTGGCGACGATAAAGCCTTGGCTATATCAGGTGCTTTGTGTACGAAGGTAATCGATACTTTAATCACCGATGAATATACTGCAAGAAAGATTCTTGCTTTGTAAAGATGAAAAAAGTGGCTTTTCGGCGTCTTCAATCAGGGAGCAGTAATTATGAAGAAAATATTTGTTGATATGCATACGCATTCGGAAAACTCGCACGATTCAACCTGCCCGATTGAGGAAATGGCAGTTTCTCAGTTTGAGAAAGGGACTGAAATTTTTGCGGTAACCGACCATTTTGATACCTCTTTGTACCGTGGTGAAGAAAATTTTGCGGCGATTAAAAAATCTTTTGAAACCTGTGTATCGCTTAATAAAAAATATCAGGGGAAAATCAAAATTTTAAAAGGCATAGAGCTTGGCGAAGGTTTCTGGAACGCAGACGTTTACTATCAAGTCAAAAATCTTTTGGAATATGACGTGATAATAGGGTCTGTTCATGCGGTTAAATACAAGGATATATTGGACGTGTTTTCGAGAGTGGATTTCTCGGCACTTCCCATGGAAGACGTTTTTGAATACACCGACGCATATTTTGACGATATGATTACGATGATTGATACCCTGGATTTTGATATACTTGCACACGTTACCAATCTTTTTAAATATATAAACGGAAAGTACAAGCTTAACGTTGATATCACACCCTATGAAGAAAAAATAGAGCTTATCCTTAAAAAGATAATAAAAAAGGGAATTGCACTTGAAGTTAACACCTCTTGTACAGAACTTTTGGGCGACTTTATGCCGACACGGGAGATAATCAAAAAATATCACGATATAGGCGGACGTCTTATCACCCTTGGCTCCGATGCCCATTTCAGTAAAGACGCCTCGGCACACTTCGATAAGGCGGTCGATTTTCTTAAGAAAACGGGGTTTGAAAATATTTATTATTACGAAAAGAGAAAACCTATTCCTGTTAAATTGTAAAAAGCATCACGCTGCGGCGTATTCACTTAGGGAGAAATCGGTTTTTCGCGAATATTTGCTCCGCCTTATTGTCACGAAACCTTGTAAGACATCAAGTATTACTGCGTTTTCGTGACTTCAATGCAAAGCAAATATATTCGTTACAAAACTGTATACACCCAAATCATTAACTTTTTTGATGAAATAAAAGGCAAAAGCCTACGATAATGCTGACGCATATCGTAGGCTTTTAACATATTAGTTCGCAAATAA